>JBLRXD010000141.1:0-11133 GCA_047920935.1 Pseudomonadales bacterium
GCTCTCAGCTCTGGCGGCTGCCGTGCTCGGCCTCGCTGGCGCGGCTGGCGCGGCGGCTGGCACGGCCGACAACAGTCGGTGGCAGTACCTGGAAAATCCGGACCCGTTCGCCAACGGCATCGTCGCGGTGGCGCAGCATGCCCAGCCCGACGGTGCGCGTGCCATGGTGCGCTGCTGGTCGGCCACCCGGGTTTTCGATCTGCGCCTGGGGTTCCCCGAGGTCGGCAGTCGCCCGCTGCGGGCGCTGGAGATGCAGTTCGACATCGCCCCGAGCGTGACCCCGGCCTGGCGCCTCAGCCCCAATCGCAGCACGGTGATCATCGCCAGAGAGGATCAGGCTCAGGTGCTGTCGGGGCTGCGCCGCGCCAACGACGTCACCCTGGTGGCGAGCTTCGAGGACGGCACGCAGCAGCGCGTCGCGCTGTATCTGCGGGGGTCGTCAGTGGCCATTGGCCGCGTGCTCGAGGTTTGCGGCCCGCTGCACGCTACGCTGCGCTGAGTCTTCGCGCGCCGCGCGCCACCGGGTTAGTCGCCTGCTTTCAGAAGCTTGCTTGCCGCGACGAGGCCGATCGCCGCGCCGATCCCGTTGAGCACCACGTCGTACAGGCTGCCGAATCGCCCCGGCACGGACGTCTGCAGCCATTCCAGCAGGATGCCCAGGCCGAAGGCGATGGCGAACGCCAGCACCAGCCGCGCGCGCCGGGTGCGCGGCGCGGGCAGCGATTGCAGCGCCCATAGCCACGAACCCGCCAGGCAGCCGTACAGCACGACGTGCATCGAATTCTGCAGCAGCGAAGGCGTCGCCTGCACCAGCCAGACGAAACCGGTGGCGGAAGCATCGGAGTGGCCCGGGGTGAGCGACAGGATGGCTATGACGATGCTCAGCGTCACGGCTGCAGCCAGGCGAATGGTTCCCGGCACGGCGGCGATGGATGACAAGGCGAGGGCTCCTGACGGACTGGGTTCGCGCATGTTAAGTGATAACGCAGACTCTGGTAGGGGGTGCGCACGCACACGTTCAATCCCATTGAGCGTCGGCGTCACGCCGGATTTTTCGATTAGCGCATCGGTGCCGGTGCGTTTTCATATGGGGCGGTGAGCGTGCTGGAGGTGGCGGAGGGGCAGGGATTCGAACCCTGGGACCCGTGAAGGTCGCCGGTTTTCAAGACCGGTGCTTTCGACCGCTCAGCCACCCCTCCGAGGGTCGGCATGCTATCACAACTGCCGCAGCGGTAAGACGCCGGGCAGGAGCAGGAGCAGGGGCAGGGATTACCGCCGTCGCTGCGCGACGACGTTCTCTACGGCGACTGCGTCGCCTTCGAGTCGAACCCTGGGACCCGTGAAGGTCGCCGGTTTTCAAGACCGGTGTATTGGCAGCGTCGCACCACCTGTGGACGTACAATCGCAGCCACCCGTCGATGGAGGTAGATCAGCATGGCCGAGCAGTTCGCGTCGTTGTCCGACGAATTGATCGACTGGATCGGGCGACAACACATGTTTTTCGTCGCTACGGCTGCCCGGGATGGGCGCGTGAATCTGTCGCCCAAGGGCCAGGATAGTTTGCGCGTAGTGAACGATCAGGAAATCGTCTGGATGAACCTCACCGGCAGCGGCAACGAGACAGCCGCGCACCTGCTCGACAGCAATCGCATGACGCTCATGTGGTGTGCGTTCGACGGCCTGCCACGCATCCTGCGCGTGTATGGCGGCGCCGACGTCGTGCATCCGCGGGACGAACAGTGGGACGCATGTGCCCGGGTGTTGTCACCGGTATTGGGGGCCCGGCAGTACTTCAGGGTGCACGTGGATCTGGTGCAGACGTCCTGCGGCTATGCGGTGCCGCTGATGGAGTACATGGAAGATCGCCAGGTACTGGATCAGTGGTCGCGGAAGCGAGGTGAGCAGGGCATCCGCGATTACTGGCGCGAGAAGAATCAGGTGAGCATCGATGGATTGCCGACGGAGATCATCGGCTGATCGAACCGTCCCGGTATCCATTGGGATGACGCATCTGCCAGCGCCAGACGTCTTCGCACATCTGCTCGATGTCCATCGTTGCCTCCCAACCCAGTTCGCGATTCGCCTTGGCCGGGTCGGCGTAGGATTGCGCGGCGTCGCCGGGGCGGCGCGCAGTGATCTGATAGGGGATCTCGCGCCCCGACGCCCGCTCGAAGCCGTTGATGACTTCCAGCACGGAGTATCCCCGGCCGGTGCCGAGATTGTGGATGGCCACCCCGGGCTTGCGCTCCAGGTATTCCAGCGCCTTCAGATGGCCGCGTGCCAGGTCGACCACGTGGATGTAGTCGCGCACCCCGGTGCCGTCCGGAGTGTCGTAGTCGTTGCCGTAGACGTTGAGGTGGGGCAGGCGGCCGACGGCAACCTGGGCGATGTAGGGCATCAGGTTGTTGGGGATGTCGTTGGGATCTTCGCCAATCTCACCGGACGCATGAGCGCCCACCGGATTGAAGTAGCGCAGCAGCGAGATGCGCCACTGCGGATCCGCCGCCTGCAGGTCCTGCAGAATGTCCTCGACTTGCAGCTTGGTGCGCCCGTAGGGGTTGATGGGTGCGGTGGGAAAGCTCTCATCGATGGGCACGCGTTCCGGCATCCCGTAAACGGTGGCGGACGAGCTGAACACCAGAGTCTTCACGCCGGCCGCCGTCATCGCCTCGATCAACCGCAGGGTACCGTTGACGTTGTTGTCGTAGTAGAGCAGGGGCTTCGCTACCGATTCTCCTACCGCTTTCAGGCCGGCGAAATGCAGCACGGCGGAAATGTCGTGAGAGCGGAACAGGGCTTCCAGCTTGGCACCGTCGCGCAGGTCGGCCTCGACGAACTGCAGGGATTTCTGCGTGATGCGCTGCACGGCCTGAAGCGAGCGCGCCGAGCTGTTGCAGAGGTTGTCCAGCACCACCACTTTGTAGCCCGCCTGCAGCAGTTCCACGCACATGTGGCTGCCGATGTAGCCGGCGCCGCCGGTGACCAGAATCTCACTCATTATGGTTGTCGACCGCGAGTCCGTGTTTGGCGAACAGGTTGTACAGGGTCGGACGGCTGATCCCCAGCAGGCGGGCGGCCTGGCTGACGTTTTCGTTGCTGCGGTTGAGCGCACGCACGATGGCCTGGCGCTCCGCTTCGGCGCGTACTTCCTTGAGATTCAAAGGAGCGTCCTCTTCGTCCACGGCGATTTCCAGATCCCTCGGGGTGATGAACCGCCCTTCCGCCATGATGCAGGCGCGCTTGATGCGGTTCTCCAGCTCCCGGATGTTACCTGGCCACGGGTAGGCCTCCATTGCGGCCATGCAATCTTTGCTCAGTTGAATGTTACGGTCGCCGCGATTACGAGCGACCAGAGCCTTGCCGAGCAGCAGCACGTCGCCGTTGCGCTCGCGCAGCGGCGGCAGGGTGAGGGAGATCTCGCCGATGCGGAAGTACAAGTCCTCGCGGAAGGTCCGCTCGGCGATCATCCCCTGGAGGTGGCGGTGGGTGGCGGAAATCACCCGTACGTCCACCGGGATCTCCGCCGTGCCGCCGACCCGCTCGATGGTGCGCTGCTGCAGAAAGCGCAGGATCTTCGCCTGCAGCGGCAGCGGCATATCGCCGATCTCGTCGAGCATCAGCGTGCCGCCGTTGGCGGCCTCGATCTTGCCGATCTTGCGGCCGACGGCGCCGGTAAATGCCCCCTTCTCGTGGCCGAACAGTTCGCTCTCCAGCAGGTTTTCGGGAATGGCCGCGCAGTTGATGGCGACGAACGGCCCGTCCGGGCGGCTGCTAAGACCGTGCAGCGCGCGCGCCACCACCTCTTTGCCGGTGCCGGTTTCGCCCAGCACCAGCACCGTGGCGTCGGTTGGCGCCACCCGTTCTATCTGCCGGGTGATTTCCAGCATGCTGGCGCTCGCCGTGATCAAACCCTCGAGAGGCGCGGGGGCCGCGCGGCTGGCGAGCCGGCGGTTTTCGGCTTCCAGATCCCATAGGCGGAAGGCGCGATCGACGACGAAACTCAGGGTGTCGCCGTTGATGGGCTTCTGGTAGTAATCGTAAGCACCCTTCGCCACCGCGCGGACGGCATGCTCGTGCTCCTCGCGCCCGGTAATGACGATTACTTTGGTCTGCGGCAGCAGCGTGCCGATGGTCTCCAGCAGTTCGAAGCCGACGCTGGTACCGCCCGGGTCCGGCGGCAGGCCGAGGTCCAGGGTTACTACCTGGGGTTCTTCCTTACGCAGGATGGCCTCGGCCTCTCGGGCGTTGGCGGCGATGAAGACTTCGGTATCTTCGAAGCACCAGCGCATCTGGCTCGACAGGCCAGGGTCGTCCTCGATGATGAGCAAGCGGCGATCGGTCATGAAAACTCTTTTACTGGCAGTCTGATGATGAAGCGCGAGCCGGCGCCGATCTCGCTGTCGACGCTGACGTCGCCACCCAACGAGCGGATGTAGGAGCGCGCCTGGTAGGCGCCGACGCCCATGCCCGCCACGCCCTTGGTGCTGGAGAACGGCCGGAACAGTACCTGGTCGATGAAGTCCTGCTCCATACCCGGCCCGGTGTCCTCGATGACGATCTCCGCCCAGGGACCAACGCTGCCCAGACGCAGTTCCACCCGGGGCTCGCATTGAGTGCGGCCGCTCTGACTGGTGGCTGCATCGATGGCGTTCTGCAGCAGATGACCGACGGCCGAGGCGAATTTCGAGCGATCGGCGAGTACCGCAACCGGGCGGCTCGCACCGGTAAACACCGGGGCCGGCTGTTGCCCGCGATACGCTGCCGCCGTGGCCTCGAGCACGCTGTTCAAGTCGAGCATCTCACCAGCGCCCTCGTGACCGTCGCGCAACTGCACCAGGAGCTTCTGCATGCGCTGCACGGCGTTGCCCACGGTGCTGAGCATGTCATCGATGAACGCCGGGTTGCTCTTGTGCTTCTCGGCGTTCTGCAGCAGCAGCGACAGCAGTGACGAGATGGTCTTGACGTCGTGGACGATGAACGCCGAGATCTGGCTGAAGCTGTTGAGCTGATCCGCCTCGGCCAACTCCCGCTCGGCTTCCCGCAGAGCCAGAAAACCCGACGACTGACGCCCGATCAGCTTCAGCAGATCCTGATCTTCCCACGAAAGTTCCACGTCCACCGCCGGTTGCGCCAAGGCGGCGATGCCGAACACGCCGGAATCGGTCATCAGCGGCACCATGAACCGCATGCCGGGCATGGCCGGGAAGTCGCTGGACGTGGCAAGGATGCGTCGCACGGCAGCGGGTGGGTCCTGCAGATCGATGGCGGAGTCGTCGCTTTCGAACAATGCCCTGAGCCGGTCACCGGTCTCCGGCGAGAACGGCCGGTTCCAGGTGGTGTGCAACTGACCCACCGGCGCCAGCAAGCCCTGGGGCGTGTAGCGCCAGATGCCGCCGCCCAGAGACTTCATGACCCTGCCCAGGGCGCGCAGTACCTGCTGGGCCAGATCGAAATCCGGGTTCGGTTCGGTGAGTTGCTCGGTGACCCGTTTCCACTCTTCGCGGTAGTCGTACTTGTGGGCGAACAGATGCTCTTCCATCAGCTTGCGGGCGCCGGCGCGCAAGGTGGTGGATCCGGAAAGGGTGACGATGGCGACCACGATTGCCGTGCCCAGCAGCGCCAGCAGGGCCCCGCCCCAGTCGCCGTCCATGACTCGCACCAGATAGCCGAGCGCTCCCAGCAGCAGCAGCACGCTGCCGGCGGCGATCAGCACGCCGCTGCGAAACACGAAGCGTCGCGACAGGTTGAGGCGCAGCGGGTTGGTGGGGTTGCGCACCGAGGCGATGGCGACGAACGGCGCCGCCAGCGCAAACACCGCCGGCAGCGTCACCACCAGAGCGGGAACGTAGGCGTTGAACAGCAGCCCGAAGGCGTTGTGCAGCAGCTCATAGGTGAACAGCGTGCCGATACCGATGTTGAGATAGCGCAGGCGCCAGCGGTAGTCGTCGCGCGTGTTGCGGGCCACCTGCTCGAGCAGCACCAGACCCGCAATGGCCAACAGCAACTGGCTGGCGAACAGCCAGGACACGCTCACCGCGACCCCGGCTATGGCGGCAAGGGGCAGGGCCCAGGCGATGACGATGGAGAACGCGCCCAGCGCCAGCGCTGCAGCGAACACCGACACCACCGGACGCAGATCGGGATCGCGGGCGTTTCCGAGACCGACCCCGATGACGCGCATCAGCAGACCCATCCAGGCCAGCAGCGCGAGCACCTCGAAACTCACCGAGATCGGCCCGAGGCCGGTGAGCGCCAGCGACAGCAGAAACAGCAACGACAGCAGCGACGCGGTGAACGCCGCCTTGCCGGTGATCTTGCGCGCCCAGGTGACGATGCAGAACACCGTCAGCGCCAGGTAGGCCACAAGGCCGACCCCCAGACTGAGCAGGCTGAAAACGCTCAACGTCATCTGATCATGTCACGTTGTGGGCCACGCCCTTGATGTCGTAGTACTCCTTGTACCAGGCGACGAAGTTGCGGATGCCCACTTCGATGGGTGTTGACGGTTTGTAACCGACGTCGCGAATCAGGTCGTCGACGTTGGCGAAGGTGTCCGGTACGTCACCGGGCTGCAGCGGCAGCAGGTTCTTCACCGCGTTGACGCCCAGCGTTTCTTCGAGCACCTCGATGTAGCGCAACAGCGCCACCGGATTGTTGCTGCCGATGTTGTACAGGCGATACGGCGCGCTGGAGCTCTGCGGGTCCGGCCGGTCGCCCGACCAGTCGGCGTTCGCCTGGGCCGGCCGGTCGAGCACGCGCACGATACCCTCGACGATGTCTTCCACGTAGGTGAAGTCGCGGGTGTGGTTGCCGTAATTGAACACATCGATGGGTTCGCCTGCGAGCATCTGCCGGGTGAACTTGAACAACGCCATGTCGGGCCGGCCCCAGGGGCCGTAGACGGTGAAGAAGCGCAAGCCGGTGCAGGGCAGGCCGAACAGATGGCTGTAGGTGTGCGCCATGAGTTCGTTGGCCTTCTTGGTGGCGGCGTACAGGCTCACCGGATGATCGACGTTGTCGTGCACCGAGAACGGCATCTCGGTGTTCATGCCGTAGACCGAACTGGTGGAGGCATACACCAGGTGATCGGTGCCGCGCTCACGCAGGTTCTCGAGTATGTTGAGAAAGCCGGTGACGTTGGCGTCGATGTACGCCTGAGGGTTTTCCAGCGAGTAGCGCACCCCGGCCTGGGCGGCCAGGTGCACCACGCGGTCGGGCCGCTCGCGGCGAAACAGCTCATCCATGGCGGCCCGGTCGGCGATGTCGAGCTTCGCGAAATGGAAGCCATCCCGGCTCTCGAGACGGCTCAAACGATCCAGTTTCAGCTGCACGTCGTAGTAGTCGTTGAGGTTGTCGACGCCGATCACCTCGTCGCCACGGTCGAGCAGCCGATGGCAGGTGAAGGAGCCGATGAAACCGGCTACGCCGGTCAACAGTACTTTCATGCGTTACCCTGTTATGAGGCTATTTCTGCGGCGATTTCTGCGGCGATTTCTGTGGCGATTTCTGTGGCGACCTCAGAGGCGCGCCGTAACCGCTTCTTTCGGCAGCGCGTGTTTGACGTCGAACAGCACGTGCTGCGGCTTGCCCAGGGCGGCGATGCGCTCCACCCCCAACTCGACGATCTGCTGATGAGCCACCGCCAGCACCACCGCATCGTAACGGCCCGGATGCAATTCTGCACAAGGCACGATGCCGTACTCCCGTTCGGCGTCGCCCGGGTTGACCCAGGGGTCGTAGACGTCGACGGTGGCGTTGTAGCCTTCGAACGCCCGGATCAGATCGACGACCTTGGTGTTGCGAATGTCCGGGCAGTTTTCCTTGAAGGCCAGCCCCAGCACCAGGATGCGCGCGCCCACCATGTTGATGCCGCCTTTCGTCATCAATTTGATGATCCGGTCTGCCAGGTATTCCCCCATGCGGTCGTTGATGCGCCGCCCGGCGAGAATGATCTCGGGGTGGTAGCCGATCTCTTGCGCCTTGAACGTCAGGTAGTAAGGGTCGACGCCGATGCAATGCCCACCGACCAGGCCAGGCTTGAACGGCAGGAAATTCCACTTGGTGCCAGCGGCCTTCAGCACCTCCTCGGTGTCCAGGTCGAGGCGCTCGAAAATCAGCGCCAGCTCGTTGATCAGGGCGATGTTGAGATCGCGCTGGGTGTTCTCGATCACCTTCGCGGCTTCGGCCACCTTGATGCTCGAGGCGCGGTGGGTGCCCGCGGTGATGATGGACGCGTACAGGTCATCGACGAACTCGGCGGCCTCCGGGGTGGAACCGCTGGTGACCTTCATGATGTCGGGGAGACGGTGGGTCTTGTCGCCTGGATTGATCCGCTCCGGGCTGTAGCCGGCGAAGAAATCCTTGTTGAAGGTCAACCCCGACACTTCTTCGATGACCGGAATGCACACTTCTTCGGTTGCGCCGGGATACACGGTGGATTCGTAGATCACCACGTCGCCGGCATGAATCACGCTGCCGATGGTGCGGCTGGCCGCCACCAGCGCCGCCACGTGGGGACGTTTGTAGCGATCGATGGGCGTTGGCACGGTGACGATGAAGGTATTGGCATCCTGCAGGCTCTGGACTTCGCCGGTGAAGCTGAGCCCGGTCGACGACCGCAACTCCTCGGCGGTCACTTCCCGGGTGTCGTCGTGGCCGCCCTCGAGCTCGCGAATCCTCTCCTGGTCGATGTCGAAACCGAGTGTCCGGTACTTGCGGCCCAGCTCTACCGCCAGCGGCAGGCCCACATAGCCGAGCCCGATCACGGCGACCCGGACGTCAGACAGTTCTCTCACGGCTTCAACTCCTCCCGACAACGTGAACGGCGTCCCACTGATGGAAAGCCGCCGTAGCTGATTTGCCGGCGCATTATGCATGATCGCCGCTACGCGGAACTGTGGGGCCGTTGTAGTAGGATGTAACCGTCGCGACGCAACGGCTGCGGCAAGCGGATTGTCAAATCGTTACAAGCCAATACAGAGTTGTGGGCCGGCAGTCGGTAACATCCACCGACGATGAGTGAAGGAACGTCTGCACCGATGAGCACCATAGAGAAAGCCGCAGCCAAGCTCGCAGCCCGGCAGCAAGCCAGGGGCAGCCCGAGCGTGGCTGCCGCGGAGGGCGTGCCCAGCCGGCTGGGCGCCATCGCCGCAGACCGAGCCAGCGCATCCCGATCGGTCGGGGCGCCGCCTCTGGCGCTCGCCCGTACCCGTCTGTGCACCATCGACGTCGACTCGCTGCGCGAGCGCGGCTATCTGGTTCCCGACGCGCCGCGCTCCCAACTCGCCCAGGAGATGCGTCGCATCAAGCGTCCGCTGCTGCTCAACATTCAGAAGGCTCAGGCGGAAACCCAGGCACAGCCCCAGGATCAACCGCTCGTGGATCCACCGGCGAATCTCATCATGATCACCAGCGCGCTGCCCGGCGAAGGCAAGACCTTCACCGCCATCAACCTGGCCATGAGCGTCGCTGCCGAGTTGAATCGCCACGTGCTGCTGGTGGATGCGGACGTCGCCCGTGGTGACGTCGCTCGGCAACTGCGCATCGAACCGGCGCGCGGGCTCAGCGATCTGCTGCAGGAAGACCATCATCTGGCCGAAGATGGCGTGCTCAGCTCCAACGTCGAAGGCCTGAGCGTGCTGCTCGGCGGCTCCCACGCAGAGCATGTCGACGAACTGTTCGCCAGCGAGATGATGCACGTGGTGATGCGCTCGCTGGCCGAGATGGATCCCACCCGGGTGGTGATCGTCGATGCGCCGCCGCTGCTGGCGACCACCGAAGCGGCCGTGCTGGCCCGGCAGGTGGGGCAGGTCGTTCTGGTGGTCGAGGCCAACAAGACACCCCAGGATACGGTGGCCCAGGCCATTGCCCAACTCGAAGGCTGCAGCAATGTCAGCCTGGTTCTGAACAAGACCACGGGCAAGAGCGCCAGCGGCTACGGCTATGGCTACGGCTATGGTTCGGAGAATACGGGCGAAGCTGGCGGCAGCGCTTATCGCCGGGCCGAGGCGGGCTGAGCGTGTACCAGGAGTTCTACGGGTTCACGGGCAAGCCGTTCCAGCTTTCCCCCGACGTACGCTTCTTCTTCCCGAGCAAAGAGCACCGTCGGGCGTTGTCGTTCCTGGAGTACGGGCTCGATCAGGCAGACGGCTTCATCGTCATCACCGGCGACGTCGGCACGGGCAAGACCATGCTGGTGCAGACCCTGCTCGACACCCTCGACCCCAGTGAGACCCAGGTGGCAACGCTGGTCACCACCCAGCTCGAGGGGGACGACCTGCTGCAGTTCGTCGCCTCCAGCTTCGGCCTGCGGGTGAACGCCAGCAAGGCGCTGCTGCTGCGTGATCTCGAGCGCCTGTTCCTGCAGCAGGCGCAGGCAGGGCGGCGCATGCTGCTGATCGTCGACGAGGCTCAGAATCTCAGCAAGGAGGCGGTGGAAGAGCTGCGCATGCTGTCGAATTTCCAGCAGAACGGCCGGCCGTTGCTGCAGATGTTTCTCCTCGGTCAGGAAGAATTTCGCGCCACGCTGCTTTCTCCCGGTTTCGAGCAGCTGCGGCAGCGGGTCATCGCCACCTATCACCTGAGCCCGCTGGACGAGCAGGAGACCCGCACCTACGTCGAGCACCGGCTGTCCACGGTCGGTTGGGCGAACGATCCGCAGCTCGGCGACGACGTGTTTTCGGCGATCTACCGCTTCAGCGACGGTGTGCCCCGGCGCATCAACAATCTCTGCGATCGACTGCTGCTGTTCGCCTTTCTCGAAGAGCTGCATAGCATCGACGCTCAAGTGGTGGAGTCGGTGGCCGAGGAGATCGGCTCGGAGTTCTGGAGCGGTCACCCGCAGCAGGAGGATGAGCATCGCGACCGCAGCCAGGTTTTCGACAAGCCCGGCCAACCGCTGGAGGCGATGGCCCGAGTGATGTTCGACAAGGCCAACGTGCAGCAACGCCTGGCTTCCCTGGAGCGTGCGGTGGATGGCCTCGGCCTGGCGTTGAAGCCGGAGGTGGCGGAACTGCGCGAGGAACTCAACTACGTGCGCGGGCTGCTGGAAGATGTGCTGATGGAGGTTCGCGCCCAAGGCTCCGACCCCTCGCACAAACGCCGCGCCTGAGGGCGCCGCACGACCCGCTTGCG
>JBLRXD010000142.1:0-11012 GCA_047920935.1 Pseudomonadales bacterium
GCTTCGACGCGGTGAACCTGGAGTACGCGGAGCGTTTTCTGGCGTTGACCCGCACCAACTCCCTGCTGGCGTCGCTGATGCCGTGGTTGGGAGCGTTCGTCACCATGATCATCCTCGGCTACGGCGGCAGCCTGGTGCAGCAGGGGGAGATCACCCTCGGCACCTTCACCGCCTTCTTCACCTACGCAACCATGGTGCTGTGGCCGGTTCGTCAGGCGGGGGCGCTGGTGACCCAGTGGCAGCAGGGCGCTTCGGCGTGCGTGCGCCTGTTCGAGGTGCTCGACGCCGAACCCGAGATCGAGGACAGACCGGCGGCTCACGCCCCCGCAGCCATCACCGGGCGGTTGACCTTCCGGGACTTCAGCTACCGCTACTCCGGTGACGGCGCGCCGGTGCTGCGCCACATCGATCTCGAGGTCGCGCCCGGAACGACGGTGGCGCTGCTCGGGCGGGTGGGCGCGGGCAAAACCACCTTGCTGAAGTGCCTGGTACGGCTGCTCGACCCGCCGCCGGGTACGGTGCTGCTGGACGGGGTCGACGTGCGGGACTATCCGCTGGCATTTCTCCGCGGTCAGGTGGTGCTGGTGCTGCAGGATTCGTTTCTGTTCGGCGACAAGCTGCGCAGCAACCTGAGCTACGACCAGCCCGGTCGGGATCAGCAGGCTGTCTGGGTCGCGGCCCAGTCGGCGGAGCTGGCAGAGACCATCGAAAGCCTGCCCGAGGGCATGGAGACCCTGGTGGGCGAGCGCGGGGTGACGCTGTCCGGGGGCCAGAAGCAGCGCACCAATCTCACCCGCGGTCTGGTGCGCGACGCCCCGGTGCTGCTGCTCGACGACTGTTTCTCCAGCGTCGACACGCAAACCGAAGAGCGCATCCTTGATGCCTTGCGGCAACGCCGCCACACCCGCACGACGGTGCTGGTGTCCCATCGGGTGTCCACCGCGCGCCATGCCGACCTGATCGTGGTGCTCGACGACGGCGTCATCGTCGAGCAGGGCAGCCATCGGCAACTGATGGCCCGCAGCGGCTGGTACGCCGATCTGGAGCGCGCCCAGAACCAGCAGGGTGGCCGCCGGCAGGGCTTCGGCGCGCTGGCTGGCGACGGCATGGGAGTGAACGCCGGTGAGTGAACGGCACGCGGCCACTGCCGACCGGGATTACTCGGTGTTCGATGCGGAATTGGCGGGCAAGGCTTTCGATGCGCGCCTGCTGCGCCGCCTGCTGGGCTGGCTGCGGCCGCACTGGCGCTACGCGCTGGTCAGCGGCGGCCTGGTGCTGGTGGCGTCGGTGCTCGCCATCCTCATGCCGGTGATCATCTCCCGGGTGGTCATCGACGGCCTGCTGGTTCAGGGCCCGCAGGCGAAACTCCCCGACTTCGGCATGACCGAGCTCACCACCTGGCTCGCCAGCGCCCTCGATCTGGGTTATCTGCTGGCGGCTGCCTTGCTCTATCTGCTGTGCAGCACCCTGTGGGCGGTGGGTATGCACGCTCATCGCATGACCATGGCCCGTGCGGTGCTCGGCGCGCTGCGCGATCTGCGCCGCGATCTGTTCAGGCATCTGGAGACCCGGCCGTCGTCGTTTTACGACCGTGTCGCGGTGGGCCGGGTGATGACCCGGGTCACCAACGACGTCGAGGTGCTGTTTCAGCTGCTGCAGGGGTTCGGCGTGCTGCTCGGCGAGTTCACCCCGTTCTTCGTGGCGCTGGCGCTGATGCTGGTGATCGACCCGCAACTGACCGGCGTGCTGCTGCTGGCACTGCCGCTGGTGGCGGCGGCCACCTATCTGTTCCGCCGCACCACCCGTCGGGTGTATCGCGCCATCCGCCAGAGCGTGTCGCACATGAATCACGATCTGCAGGAAAACATCGCCGGCATGCCGGTGGTGCAGTTGTCGCGGCGGGAATCCCACAACCTCGAACGCTACTCGAAGTTGAATCGCGAGAATCGGGCTCAGGAAAACCGCGCCATCGATGCCGAGGTCTACTACGGCGCCTTCATCGACAGCATGGCCTCCGCTGCGGTGGGGGCGATTCTCTGGTTCGGTGGCGGCAGCGTGGTGCAGGGCGCCATCTCGCTGGGCAGCATGGTGCTGTTCACCCAGTTCGTCGACATGCTGTTTCGCCCGGTGGTGGCCGTGGGTGAGCAGTACAACGTGCTGTTTCGCGCCATGGCGAGCCTCGAGCGGATTTTCCAGGCGCTGGACTGGGACGAGCAGGTGCGCGAGCCGGCGCGCCCGGCGCAGCTGCCACGGCGGCTGCAGGGCAGCATCGACATCCGTCACCTGAACTTCGGCTATCAGCCGGGCGTGCCGGTGCTCAAGGACGTCACCTTCTCCATCCGCCCCGGCGACACCCTGGCGGTGGTGGGAGCCACCGGATCCGGCAAGAGTACCTTGGTGCGCCTGTTGCCGAGGCTCTACGACGTGCCGGCCGGGAGCATTTTCCTCGACGGCATCGACGTCACCCAGGTGCCGTCGGCCGAGCTGCGCCGCCGCATCGGCATCGTGCTGCAGGATTTTCACGTGTTCTCCGGCACCATCCGCTACAACATCAGCCTCGGCGACCCCGCTATCGACGACGCCCGAGTGGAAGCCGCGGCGCGGCGGGTGAACGCCCACGATTTCATCATCGGGCTGCCCCAGGGTTACGACACGCTGCTGCTCGAGCGGGGCCAGAACCTGTCCCAGGGGCAGCGACAGCTGCTGGCGTTCGCCCGGGTGCTGGCCGCCGATCCGGAAATTCTGGTGCTCGACGAAGCCACCGCCAGCATCGACACCGAGACGGAGATGCTGATTCAGGACGCGCTGGCGAAGCTCACCGCAGGGCGCACCTCAATCATCATCGCGCACCGGCTGCAGACCATTCAGGACGCCGACCGGGTGCTGGTGCTGCAGCACGGGGAGGTCAAGGAGCTCGGCACGCACGCCGAGCTGCTGGCCCGCGAGGGCATCTACTACCGGCTGTACTCGCTGCAGTTCCAGGACACCGCGGGCGCCTGAACAAAGGCGCTCGGCCGCTACATCGCTTCCATGAAACGCGCCGACATCTGCAGGTAACCGTTGGCGTCCGGATGGCGGCGCCACACGGCCTTCCACTCGTCGCTGTCGATGGCGGCCTGCAAACCCACGTCGCGCGCGGCCTTGCTTTCCCAGCGGATGATCCAGGTGACGTTGGCGGAACCGATGGGCGAGTCGATGGGCTGGGTGCCGGTGATTTCCGGCGGCGTGCCGTTGTCGATCCAGAAGCCGAGCACGTCCATCTTCGAGCGCAGCACCGGCACGGCTTCTTCCGCCCAGGCTTTGTAGGCGTCGAACAGTTCGGGCCGGTAGTGGTAGTCGCGAATCTCGAAAATCATCGGCTATCTCCTTGGCGCACGCTGTGTATGAGTGGCGATGATACCCAGTTGCGTCGCTGGACGTCGCCGCCGCCATCCCCTAAGTTACGATGATGCAAGCGCTTGGGAGGTGTGCGGTGCCGACATTCAGGAACGGAGAGGTGGAGTTGTATTATCAGGAGCACGGGGCGGGTTTTCCCGTGCTGCTGATCGCCCCGGGGGGGATGCGCTCGGCGGTGTCGTACTGGGAGAGCACGCCGTGGAATCCGGTGGAGGATCTGGCGGACGGTTACCGGGTCATCGCCATGGATCAGCGAAATGCTGGCAACTCTACGGCTCCGGTCACCGCCGATGACGGCTGGCACGTCTACACCCGCGATCAGCTGGCGCTGCTCGACCACCTCGGGGTAGAGAAATTTCACGTGGCCGGCATGTGCATCGGCGGCTCCTACATCATGGGCCTGATCGAAGCCGCCCCGGAGCGGGTAGCCTCTGCGGTGCTGCTGCAGACCATCGGGCTGCACGACAACCGTCAGGCGTTCTACGCCATGTTCGACAGCTGGGCCGAGGAGTTGAAGCCCCAGCGCCCCGAGGTTCCGGCCGCAGCCTGGGAATCGTTCAAGCACAACATGTACGACGGCGATTTTCTGTTCACCGTCGACCGCGATTTCGTCGCCGGCTGTCAGACGCCGTTGCTGGTGCTTCGCGGCAACGACCTCTACCACCCGCGGCAGACTTCGGAGGAGATAGCCACGCTGGCGCCCCGGGCGCGCCTGCTGGAGCAGTGGAAAGAAGGCGACGATCAGATCAAGGCGCGGGCGCTGGTGCGGGAATTCCTCGATGCCCACACCCCGAGCTGAGCCAGCCGAGAGGAATCGAACATGAGTGAGGTGACGACGCTGGCGTTCGTCGGGCTCGGGGTGATGGGCTATCCCATGGCCGGGCATCTCAGCCGGGCCGGATATCAGGTGCGGGTGTACAACCGCACCCCGGCCCGGGCCGATGCCTGGTGTGCGGCCCATGGCGGCGCCGCTTTCGGCACGCCCCGTGAAGCTGCCGAGGGTGCCGACGTGGTGTTCACCTGCGTCGGCAACGATGACGATGTGCGCGCCGTGGTGTTCGGCGACGCTGGCGTGCTCGCGGGCCTCGGGGCCGGCGCCACGCTGGTGGACCACACCACCGCGTCCGCCGAGCTCGCTCGCGAACTGCACGACGCCGCGGCCGCACAAGACTGCGGGTTTCTCGACGCCCCCGTTTCCGGGGGTCAGGCCGGGGCCGAGAACGGCGCCCTGACGGTGATGGTGGGGGGAAACGAGGCAGTATTCGAGCGGCTTCTCCCGGTCATGGGCAGTTACGCCAGATCGGTGCGATTGATGGGGCCGGCGGGCTCGGGGCAGCTCACCAAGATGGTCAACCAGATCTGCATCGCCGGCATCCTGCAGGGGCTGGCGGAGGGCCTGCACTTCGCCGAGCAGGCGGGGCTCGACCCCGCTGCGGTGGTGGAGGTGATCTCCAAGGGCGCGGCGCAGTCCTGGCAGATGGAGAACCGTGCCGCCACCATGGCCCGTGGCGAGTTCGAGTTCGGCTTTGCCGTCGACTGGATGCGCAAGGATCTGGACATCGCCCTGCGCACCGGGCGGGGAATGCAGGCGCGGCTGCCGCTGACCGCTCTGGTGGATCAGTTCTACGCCGATGTGCAGGCCCGTGGCGGCGGCCGGTGGGATACTTCCAGCCTGATCGAGCGGCTGCGGCGCTGAATGAATCCGGACATCGAGCGAATGCTCGCGGCCATCCGCCGCGATGCCCGCCAGACGGCGGATGACACCGGCCAGGCGACCCTAGCCGAACCAGTCCTCGACGCCATGCGTGCGGTGGCGCGGGAGGAGTTCGTCCCCGAAGGGGCGCAACCCTACGCGTACGAAAACATGCCGCTACCCATCGGCCGCGGGCAGACCATCAGTCAGCCGTTCATCGTCGCCCTGATGACCGACCTGCTGCAGCCCCGGGCCGGGCAGCGGGTGCTGGAGATCGGCACCGGCTCGGGCTATCAGGCGGCCGTTCTGGCGCAGCTGCAGGTAGACGTTTACAGCATCGAGATCGTCCCCGAACTGGCCAGCGCCGCCGCCGAGCGCCTGGCCAGGCTCGGCTACCAACGGGTTCACGTGCGCGCCGGGGACGGCTGGCATGGCTGGCCGGAAGCGGCGCCTTTCGACGGCATCATCCTGACCGCCGTCGGTGAGCGGATTCCACCGATGCTGGTGGAGCAGCTGGCTCCGGGCGGGCGCATGGTGCTGCCGCTGGGCCCGGAGCTTGGGCGGCAGACGCTGGTGGTGGTCGAGAAGGACGCCGCCGGCAAGCTGATCTCCCGGGACGTGCTGGCGGTGCAGTTCGTGCCGTTGACCGGCGGTCATTGACCCGCGCCGATCGTCGAGTCGGTCCGGTCACATGATCGGTCCGGTCACATGATCGGAGCGGTCACTTAATCGGGGCGGTCACTTCGTGGGGGCGGGTGGCGATTTGACGTGGGCGCGCAGTGCTGCCACGTAGCGCACCACCTGCTCGTAGGCCACGATCAGCTTCATGGTGGCGCCGGGGCTGCGGCTCTTGCGGCGCAGGCCGTCTTCGCCGCGGGACCAATCCGCGACCACGTTGGGGCGGGCCAGGTCGTGCATGATGCGAAACAGCTCCGCCATCACGTCGAGCTTGGCCTTGAGCAGGCCCTCCTGGAAAGCCTTCTCGTAGCGCTGCGCCGACGGCTTCCGCCCTGGGGGAATGAGGCGCTCGATGTGGTCGGCGGCGCGGTCGATGACGATGGCCCGCACCTCGCGTTTGTAGCGGGCGATGGCCTTGGGCTGGGTGCTGTTCAGGGTGATGAAGTGCGACATGCTGGTCGAATCTCGATCAGATGCCCCGCATCCTATCCGAAAAATCCCATGAAGTCAGCCAGTTAGGCGTTATCCTTAACGCCACTTCGGTATCGCTGCGGCTTTTCAGCCAGCGCGCCAGGCGATTCTGGTCGTCGTTCAGGTAACGCTGGATCAGCCGCTCGAGCACTTCCGCCCCACGTTCCGGGACGCAGGTAACCTGGCCGCGGCCGCGCAGGCCGCGGTAGGGTATGTCGTTGGTGGAGACGTCGATGGCGCAGCGGGGGCGCGCCGCCAGAGCGCGCACCAGCATGGCGTCGCGCTGGGTCGCGCACCAGAAGTCGGCGCCATCGAAGTGGAACCACAGCGGCACCACCAGAGGGCCGCTGTCGGTTTCGATGCCGAGCCGCAGCGGCAGCCGCTGCTCGTCGAGAAACCCGGCCAACTGCTGGCGATTCCAGACGCTCGACCGGTGCAGCCGGTAATCGGGCTGGCTCATGATGGCAACGCGTCCAGGTACTTCTCCGCGTCCAGGGCCGCCATGCAGCCAAAGCCAGCCGAAGTGATGGCCTGGCGGTAAACGTGGTCAGCTACGTCGCCGGCAGCGAACACACCGCTGATGCTGGTGGCGGTGGCGTTGCCGTCGATGCCGCTGTGGGTGCGGATGTAGCCGCCGGCCATGTCGAGCTGACCTTCGAACATTTGCGTGTTGGGCTGGTGACCGATGGCGATGAACACGCCGGTGACGGCAAGCTCGCGCTCGGCGGATCCGTCCGCCCGGGCGAGGCGGACGCCGCTCACCCCTTGCTGATCGCCGAGCACTTCCGCGAGGGTGTGATTCCAGATCGGCTCGATGTTGCTCTTGGCGAACAGCCGATCCTGAAGGATCTTCTCCGCCCGCAGCTGATCGCGGCGATGCACCAGATAGACCCTGCTGCAGATGTTGGACAGATACAGGGCCTCTTCCACGGCGGTGTTGCCGCCGCCGATCACCGCGACCTCCTGGCCTCGATAGAAAAACCCGTCGCAGGTGGCGCAAGCGCTGACGCCGCGGCCCTTGAAGGCTTCTTCCGAGGGTAGGCCCAGATATTTGGCGGAAGCGCCAGTGGCGATGATCAGCGCATCGCAGGTGTAGGTATCGTCGTCACCCTTCAGCTGGAATGGGCGCTGCGACAGGTCGGTCGCACTGATGTGATCGTTGATGATCCGGGTGTCGAAGCGCTCGATGTGCTCGGCCATCTGCATCATGAGTTCCGGACCCTGCAGTTGCGCATGCCCGCCCGGCCAGTTCTCCACCTCGGTGGTGGTGGTCAGCTGACCGCCCACTTCGACGCCGGTGATCAACACCGGCTTGAGATTGGCGCGGGCGGCGTACAGTGCTGCGGTATAGCCGGCCGGGCCGGAACCGACGATGATCAGGCGGTGGTGGGTGCTTGCCACGTTACTTCCCGAGTGCAAAGGGGCGGTATTGTACTCATCCCCGGCAACCGGGTGAACGCACCCCGCATCCTACCGTCAGGGCTTTGCCGTTCCGGTCAGTAGGTGAATTCCGGCGCGGCGCCGAAATCCCACAGCACCACGGTGACACCCAGCAGACCCACGAACGATACCAGGGCCACCGCGAACACCGCGCTGGCGTAGAGGAACCCCCGTTCCGGAGGCACGTCCATGAGGATGGAGGTGCCCTCGTAGAGCAGGTAGATACAGTAGCAGGCCACCAGGCAACCGATCAGGATGTCGATCCAGAGCACCGGGTACAGCCCCAGCAGGCCGGCGATGAAGAACGGCGTTGCGGTGTAGCTGATCAGGGTGATGCCCTGGGTGAAAGTACCCACGGTGCCGTAGGCCGTGGCCATCCAGCGCACCATGAAGCCGAGGAACGTCACCCCGCCGACCATGGCCAGGAAGAACAGGATGCACATGGGCAAAGCGCTCTCCGGCGTCAGCTTCACCACCTCGCCGGCTACCTTCCAGCCTTGTTGGGTGACGCCGACGTACCAGGAAACGGCGGGTATCAGTGCGAAAGGCAGGGTGTGGAACAGGTACAGCTGCACCAGGCTGGCCTGATTCGCGGCGACCCGTTGCCATCCCCGGGTCGGGCTGAAGGTAACCCAGACGCCGTTCAGAAACGTTCTCATTGGTTTTTTTCTCCGGGTGAATCTTCGAGTGCGTCGAATCCGTGGCGGTCGAGGCCTTCGAACTGGTCGTTGTTGACAGCCCACAGGAAGGTTATGCCGGCTACCACCATCAGCAGCACGGAAATCGGTATCAGCAGCAGTAGGATACTCATTTCCATGGTGTTACCTCGCTGGCGCCTGGATGGCGGTATAGGCGGCGGCTTCGTCTGCCGGCGGTTTGGTCACGGTGTCGTGTCGCAGCAGCCGGGTGGCGTTGGACATCACCAGGATCGAGCTGCCCGCCATGCCGATGGCCGCCAGCCAAGGCGGCATGAATCCCAGGGCTGCCAATGGCATGGCCGTCATGTTGTAGCTGAGCGCCCAGCCCATGTTCTGCCGAACGATGCGCCGGGTGCGTCGGCTCACCTCCACCAGATCGGCCAGCGCGCCGAGGCGGCGGCTGAGCAGCAGCACGTCCGCATTGGCCTTGACCAGATCGCTACTCTCGAGCACGGCGGCGGAAACGTCGGCCGCGGCCAGCGCCGGGACATCGTTGATGCCGTCACCCAGAACCAGCACCCGGCGCCCCTGGCGCTGCAGCTCCCGGGTGATCTCCAGCTTCGTTTCCGGAGCCTGGCGAGCGGCGAAGTCGATGTCGAGCTCGCGGGCGAGTTCGGCGCAGCGTTCGGGCGCGTCGCCGCTGACCATGGTCACCTGAATGCCCGCGCGCTTCAGCCCGTTCACCGCAGCCGCGGCATCGGCACGTACCGCGTCGGAGATGATGAAGCGGGCGACGGTGATGCCGTCGACGGCCATAAATACCGCGTGCTCATCGGCTTCGCTGCTACCGCAGAAGCGCGCGTGGCCGACGCGAATCAGGCGGCCGCGATAGCGGCCCTGCACGCCGGCGCCAGCGATCACCTGGACATCCTCCACCGATGTTGGACTGCTGTCGCCCAGGGCGGTGCGAAAGGCGCGAGCCAACGGGTGATTGGCGTGCCGCTCCAGGGTCGCGGCAATCTGCACCAGTTGGTCGCGGCCGAACTCGTGGGGCTGCAGCAGGTCGACCCGGGTGAGCACCGGGTCGTGCACGGTGAGGGTGCCGGTCTTGTCGATGATGGCAGCATCGATGCGCGCCATCTGTTCCAGCGGCTCGCTGCGGGTGAGCACGATGCCGTTCTGCCGCAGCCAGGTCATGGCGGCCGTCAGGGTGGCCGGCGTTGCCAGTGACAGGGCGCACGGGCAACTCACCACCAGGACGGTGAGCGCGGCGACGAACGCCTGGGACGGATCCACGAACTGCCAGCCGATAAAACTGACCGCCGACAGCAGCAGCACGCCGGGGACGAAGTAGCGGGCGATACGGTCGGCCAGCTTCGCCACCGGGGGCTTGTCGGCCTGAGCGCGGCTGGCCAACTCGGCGATGCCGGCAATGCGGGTAGCATCTACCAGGGCGGTGGTGACCAGTGCGAATCCCGGACCGCGATTCATGGTGCCCGCAAACACGCGCTCACCTGGCCCACGGTGCACCAGCACCGACTCGCCGGTCAGCGCCGATTCGTCCAGGACGGCCGTTCCCACCGCGACGTCGCCGTCCAGCGGCAGCTGATTGCCCTGTTCCACCCAGATTCGGGTGCCAGGAACAATGGCACCCAGGGGGATCGGTGTCAGGCTGCCGTCGTCGCCCACCACCAGGGCCCGCTCCGGCAGTGTCGACAGGGTCCAGTTGGTGTCCTCGAACCGCGCCTTGAGACGATCGTCGACGTAGCGCGCGGTGAGTAACAGGAAGGTGAACATGACCACGGAGTCGTAGTAGACCTCGCCGTTGCCGGTCAGCGTGTTCGCCAGGCTCACGGTGAAGGCCGAGAAAATGGCCAGGGCGATGGGCACATCCATGTTGAGCCCGGTGCGCAGCGCTTTCAGGGCGCTGACGAAGAACGGCATCGCCGAGTAGGACACCACGGGGATGCAGAAAGCCAGGCTGGCAAACTCGAGCAGCCGCTTGTCGGCCTCGTCCATACCGGTGAATACGCCGGCGTACATGGCGATCGCGAACATCATCACCTGCATCATCGCCAGACCGGCGATGCCCAGGCGCTTGAGCATCTCGCGTTGTGCAGCGCTGCCGGCTTCGATGCGTTCCAGGCTCGGATGGAACCCGGCCTCTTCGATGCGCTGCAGCAGTTCCACCGGATCGGTGTCGCTGCCGTGCTCGACCAGCACCTGGCGGCGCGCCGCGTTCACGTAGGTGGCGGTGATGCCGGCGAAGCCGGCGAGGGCGCGTTCGATCTTGCCGACGCAGCTGCCGCAGTGCATGTCGGCGACGCTGATGGTAGACAGGGTCACGGCGACTCCTGCCAGCTTGTCTTGGATAGCGGCTTGCCATCCTCGCGGACGCTGGAGTCAGGGTTGGAGAACGCCAGGTAGAGCATCAGCGTGCCCATGAGAACCGCGCACAGGGGGATACCAACCACCAGGTAGAGCACACCGCGCTTCATGGCGTCGCCTCCGGAACGACGGCGGCAGGGGGCAGGCTCGCCGGGCCGAGAAAGCGGGTAATTTCGGTATCGCAACGGCCGGCTTCCATGGCGCAGGCTTCGATGGTTACTGCCGTGTTGGGTTGCGCCAGAGCCTGCCGGGGTGCGCTGATGAGCAGTGGCAGGTCGATGATCTCACCCGCGGCGAGGCGCACCGGT
>JBLRXD010000143.1:0-9236 GCA_047920935.1 Pseudomonadales bacterium
CATCCGGCCTACGTGCATCCGGCTGAATTGGCAGGGTAACAGGGGCGCCCAGTTGGCTGCTTCCGTAGGACTACCTAGTTCCGGGGGTGAGCGCAAGTCGCTTTCCCCAGTTCAATGCAGCAGCGCCCGTTGAACACCCATGATAGCAAGGCGGCGAACCGGACGTTCGCCGCCGCCGACTATCTCCGAGGGTGTGTTCGATGCAGCAGCGACATGGCGCGCGGCTATGGCGCAACCGCAAGCTCTGGCTGATTGCCGGGATCCTGGCGCTGGTCGCGCTGTGGATCGCCAGCGGCGTGGTGCTGCGCGACGACGCTCCCGACCCTCGGATCCGGCAAGCGCCCGACGGGCACTTTGCGGTGGCTGTGAGGATGTCGCGCGCCCAGCCGGTGGAGCGGGTGCTGGTGCTGCAGGGGGATCTGCAGCCTGATCAGGTGGTGTTGGTGCGCGCGGAGACCCCGGGCCAGGTGGAAACCTGGCACGTGCCCCGGGGGGGCGCGGTAGAGCGCGAGCAATTGCTGGCCGAACTCGAATTGGGGGAGCGCCGCTCGACCCTGCGACAGGCCCAGGCCCGCCTGAACGTGGCCGAGCAGCAGTTGCGCATCACTCAGCAGCTGGCCGAGGAAGGCTACGAGCCGGACATTCAGCTGCAGGTGCGGCGGGCCGAGCTGCAGGCCGCCGAGGCGGATGTGGACGCAATTCAGCAGGACATTCGGCGTACCCGCATTCGGGCGCCGATTCCGGGTCGGGTCGACCGGCGCATCGCCGACGTTGGCGACTATGTGGCCGCGGGCGGAGAGGTGGCGCAGATCGTCAACAACGATCCGCTGCGGGCCACCGTGCAGGTGCCCCAGCAGGCCATCGGTCGCGTCGCCCTCGGGCAGGCTGCGCGAGTCACCGCGGTGCCGCACGGCCAGGTCGCCGGCGAGGTCACCTATGTCAGCACCCTTGCCGATCCTGCGACCCGGACCTTCCGGGTGGAAGTCGAGGTCCCCAATCCGCAGCGGCGCTTGCCTGCCGGTACCAGCGTCGAGGTCGAGATACCCACCGAAGAAGTTCTCGCCCACAGGGTTTCGCCCGCCATCCTCGGCCTCGACGACCAGGGCCGCGTCGGCGTGAAAACCGTGGACGACAGCGGCCGGGTGGCGTTTTACGAAATCGAACCGGTGCGCGCCGAGCGTGAGGGCATCTGGGTCGCCGGCCTGCCCGAGCGGGCACGCATCATCACCGTCGGGCAGGGCTTCGTCACCACCGGCGAGCAGGTCTTGGCGCACGATGAACGGGTGCTCCAGGGCCGCCCGCCAGAGGCCGCCGGCGCGGCGGCGACGGAACGGTGAGCGCCATCCTGGCTGGGTTGCTCAGTCGCCGCCGCACCATGTTGCTGATGCTGGCGTTTCTTCTCACCTCTGGCGCCGTGGCCTATCTGATCGTACCGCGGGCCGCCGCGCCCGACATCGACATACCGATCTTCTTCGTCACCGTTGCCTATCCCGGCGTATCCGCCATGGACGCGGAGCGTCTGTTGCTGGATCCGCTGGAGCGCGAGCTGCAGCAGCAGCAGGGGCTCGACCAGATGGTCTCCAATGCCGGCGAAGGCTTCGCGCTGATCCGTCTGGACTTTCTACCCGGCTTCGACAGCCGCCAGGCCATGCTGGACGTGCAGCGCGCGGTGGATATAGCCGCCCCGGAGTTGCCCGCGGGTGCCGAGCAGCCGGTGGTCAACGAGGTCAATCTCGATCTGTTTCCGATCCTCAGCATTGCCCTGTCGGGGCCGTTCGAGGAGCGTTCGCTGTTGCAGGTGGCGCGCGACCTGAGTTCGCGACTGGAGCGCATCGACGGTGTGCTGGAAGCCGACATTCGCGGAGAGCGGGACGAGCTGCTGGAGATCGTCGTCGATCCGACCATGCTGGAGACCTACCGCATCTCGCTTGGGGAGGTCACGTCGGCCATCGAGCGCAACAATCAGTTGGTGCCGGCAGGCTCGGTACACGCCGGCGCCGGCCGCATCGGCCTCATCGTCCCCGGCACCATCGAGGGCCGTCAGGACGTGCTCGACACCGCGGTGCGGATGGACGAAGGCACCGTCATCACCGTCGGCGACGTGGCCGAGGTGCGGGAGGGTTTCGTCGATCCGGTGGGCTTCTCGCGCATCGACGGCGAACCTGCGCTGACCATTGAAGTGCGCCCGCGCACCGGCGCCAATGTGCTCGACACGGTAGCTCTCGTCATCGATGTGCTCGAGCAGCAGCGGCAGCGCTGGCCTGCCGGCCTGCGGGTGACGCTGCTGCAGAATCAGGCGGAGCAGATCGAGGAGGTTCTCAACGATCTGCAGAACACCGTGCTCATCGCCATCATTCTGGTGGCGCTGACGATCATCGCCGCGCTTGGGCTTCGCGCCGCGCTGCTGGTGGCGGTGGCGGTGCCGGGTGCGTTCCTCACCGGCATTCTCGGGATCTATCTGCTGGGGTTCACGCTCAACATCGTGGTGCTGTTCTCGTTGATTCTGGTGGTGGGCATGCTGGTCGACGGCGCCATCGTGGTGGTGGAGCTCGCCGACCGCTACATCAGCCAGGGGGAGGATCGCAGTGTGGCGTTCCTGCGGGCTGCCCAGCGCATGTCCTGGCCCATCATCAGCGCCATCGGCACCACCATCGCGGTGTTCGTGCCGATGCTTTTCTGGCCGGGGATGGTGGGTGAGTTCATCGTCTACCTGCCGGCTACCGTCATCGTCACGCTGACGGCGTCGCTGCTGATGGCGCTGGTCTTCGTACCCGCACTCGGGCAGGCGTTCGGGCCGCGCCGGGCCGGCAGCGAGGAAACCACCCGCCGGCTGGCAGCCGCGGAGGCCGGCGACTTCGCCGCGGCGGGGGCGCTCATCAGCCGCTACGTCGCCGGGCTGCGGACGCTGTGCGAGCACCCCGGTTGGAGCCTGCTGGGCACCATTGGGTTGGTCATCGGGTTGTACGGCCTCTACAGCCTGTTCGGCCGGGGGGTGGAGTTCTTTCCTGAGATCGAGCCGGACTTTCTGCAGATTCAGGTTCACGCCCGGGGTGATCTGTCGGTATGGGAGGCCGACCATCTGGTGCGGCAGGTGGAGCAGCGGGTCACGGGCGTCGACGGCGTGGCTGCACTCAGCACTCAGACCATCGCCGATCAGCAGTTGCGCCTGCAGCAGAACCTGGCCGCCGAGGTGATCGGCGTGATCCGGCTGGAGCTGGAGCAGTGGCGCTGGCGGCGGCCGGCCCGGCAGATCGCCGCGGAGTTGCGTCAGCGCACGGCCGATCTGCCGGGCCTGGTGATGCACGTCCGCGATCAGCAGGCGGGCCCGGTGGCCGGGATGCCCGTGGTGGTGGAATTGAGCGGCGACGACCGCCAGGCGCTGGTTGCCGCCACCGAGCGGGTGCGCGTCCTGATGGCTGATCTGGGGGGCTTCACCGACATTCAGGACGACCGCCCGTTGCCGGGTGTCGAGCTGCGTCTGCGCGTGAACCGGGAGGAAGCGGCGCGCTACGGGGCCGATGTGGTGCTGCTCGGTCAGGCCGTACAGATCCTCACTGACGGGGTGCTGCTGGGGGTTTACCGGCCCGAGCACAGCGATCAGGAAGTAGACATCCGCATGCGGTATCCCATGGAAGACCGCAACATGGCAGCGCTCGGACGTCTGCGGGTGCCGACGCCGGTGGGGTTGGTGCCAATCATGAACTTCGTGACGATGGAGCCCGCGCCCGGCACGGGGCTGATCATGCGGGTCGACGGTCGTCCCGCCTATCGCGTCGAGGCGGATGTTGCCGGCGGCCTGTTGGTCACGGATCAGCTGGGACGGTTGCAGCAGGCGCTGCAGCGCGTCGACTTGCCTGACGGCTTGGAGGTCCGGTTCCGGGGCCAGGCCGAAGACCAGGCGGAGGCGGGGACGTTCCTGCTGATTGCCTTTGCGGCCTCGGTGTTTCTGATGTTCATGATCCTCGTGACTCAGTTCAACAGTCTGCTGCAGGCCGCGTTGGTGATGTCCGCCATCGTGTTTTCCACCAGCGGCGTGCTGCTGGGCCTGCTGGTGCGCCTCGAGCCGTTCAATCTGGTGATGAGCGGTATCGGCGTGCTCGCCCTGGCCGGCATCGTGGTCAACAACAACATTGTGCTCATAGATACCTACAACCAGCTGCGTAGGAGTGGCATCTACCCCCTGGATGCGGCGCTGCGCTCCGGCGCCCAGCGCGCGCGACCGGTGACGCTGACTGCCATCACCACGATCTTCGGGCTGACGCCGATGATGCTGGGGCTGACCGTCAACCTGGTGGAGCGCGATGTCTACTTCGGCGCCCCGGCGACGCAGTACTGGGTGGCGCTCGCCACCGCCATCGTCGGTGGGTTGGCCGTCGCCACGCCGCTGACGTTGCTGTTCACCCCGGCCATGCTGGTGTGGATGGATCGTCGCCCCGGCGAGGCAGGAGCGAAATCATGAAAGGATACTCAGTGTTGGGAGCGCCCAGGCTGGCGGAGGAGTCGACCCAACGGGGCTTGGAGCTCGGTCAGCGCACGGCGCTGGATCTGCTCAACGTGCAGCGCGAGCGCTTTCAGGTGGAACGCAATCTGTTTGCCATCCGCTACGACTACCTGCTCGGCTACCTCCAGCTGCGCGCGGCCACCGGAGAGCCGCTCGACGAGGCCTTGGAGGACGTGAACCGGCTGCTCTACAGGCCCCGCGCGGGCCGCTGACGCAAGCGCCCCGGCGCTAGAAGAACACGCCCAGCAGCCAGAACAGCAGCACGAAGATGATGATGGTGGAGATGCAGCCGCCGCCGAGTTTGCTGGCCCCCCAGCCGGCGAGAAGTCCTTTGAATAAGGCCATCGGTTATCCCCTGATAGGACGATGTCTGGGCGCAGCGGTGCTACACCGATACCAAGTCAGGTTGCCGAGCACGAGACGTGCCAATCGGGGATGGCCGCGGTCTGCGGACCGCGATTGCCGCTCGTCAGGCAATCGCGGTCGGGAGATCGCTACTTCAGAGGATCAGAGCAGATCGCCGCCGCAGGCGCCGGCCGTGGTGCCGGTGGCCTTGAACGCCTTGATGACGTTGCGCCCGGTGGTCCACCGGTGGACTTCGTCCGGGCCGTCCACCAGCCGTTGGGACCGGATGTGGGTATACCAGGCGGCCAGCGGGGTATCGCGCGAGTAGCCCAGTGCGCCGTGCAGCTGAATGGCGGTGTCGACCACCTTGTGCACCATGTTCGCCAGGAACACCTTGGCGATGCCGTTCTCCTGGCGGATGTCGAGCTTGTTCTCGGCCTTGTAGGCGATGTGCAGCAGCATCAGCCGTGCGATGTACAGCTGACTGGCGCACTCGGCCAGCATGAACTGCACCGCCTGGCGCTCGTCGAGGCCCTTGCCGAAAGTCGTGCGGCTGGTGACGTGGGCGGTGGCCATGTCGAGCGCCCGCTGGGCCATGGCGACGTTGTGCATGCCATGCCGCAGGCGCCCGTACGCCAGTCGGTGCTGGCCCATGTTGAAGCCGTTGCCTTCGCCGCCGAGCAGGTTTTCCGCCGGCACTTCGAGGTTGTTGATCTGCACTTCGGCGTGGCCGCCACCGAGAATGTGGGACAGCGGCCCTTCGAGCGCCATGGTCGGAATGTCACGCACGATCTTGTAGCCGGGGTTCGGCAACTCGACGATGAAGGTCGAGAACTGCTGATGCCGGGGCGCGTCGGGATCGGTCTTCGCCATCACCACGGCGATGTCGGCCACGCTTGCCGCGGAAGAGAACCACTTCTCGCCGTTCAGCAGGTATTGGTCGTTACCGACCCGCTCGGCGCGGGTCTGCATGCCGGTGGCGTCGGCGCCGGCGGCCTTTTCGGTCATGGAATAGCAGATGCGCTTCTCGCCGTTGAGCAACGGCTTGAGGAACTTTTCTTTCTGGAACGGCGTGCCGTGCTCGAGCAACGTCAGCATAGTGGCGTCGTCGGGGCCTTGGGTGTTCATCGACAGCGCGCCCAGGTAGCTTTCGCCGAGCTCCATCTGCACCAGGGCATTCGCCAGTGGGCCCAGGCCCATGCCGCCGTGCTCCTTGGGGATGAACGGGCACCACAGCCCCTGGCTGCGGGCCTTGGCGCGCAGTTCCGCCAGCAGGGGTTTGTACTCTTCGCCGGCAAGCAGTCGCTTCTCGGCGGGGATGCACTCGTCGTGCACCCATTGACGCACCCGTTCCCGGACGGCTTTGGCTTCGGCTGGAATATCGAAATCGATCGCCATGTAGTTATCCCTCTCTTGGTTTGGTTGTTGGTCTCATCTTGAGCTATTCCGAGCCCGGAGCCAAATGCACGCTCGCGTCGGGCGGCCGGCTGCGCTCGCGGTGCTGCAGCCAGGCGGCCGCGCCCTGTCCGGCGGCGCGGCCGGTGGCCAGGCAGGCGGTGAGCAGGTAACCGCCGGTGGGCGCTTCCCAGTCGAGCATCTCACCTGCCGCGAACAGGCCTGGGGCCTTGCGCAGCATGAAGTGGTGGTCGAGCTCGCCCAGGGCCACGCCGCCCGCGCTGCTGATGGCCTCGGCGATGGGGCGAGGGCCGTGGAGGTGCAGTGGCAGCGCCTTGATGAGGGCGGCCAGGCGCGCCGGATCGGCCGCAGCCGCGGCGTCGAGCCGTTCCCGCAGCAGCGCCGCCTTGACGCCGGTAAGGCCGGCGGCCTTGCGCAGCCGGGTCGCCAGGCTGGCCTTGCCGCGGGGGCGCGACAGTGCTTCGGTCAGCTGCGCTTCGCTGCGATCGGGGCTGAGGTCCAGGCTCAGCAGAGCGCTGCCGCGAGCCGCGGTTTCCTCCCGCAGGGCGCCTGCCAGCGCGTACACGGCGCTGCCCTCGATGCCCGTCGCGGTAACGACGAAGTCGCCGCGCACCGTGTGGCCGGCGAACGACAGCGCCACGGATTTCACCGGGGTGCCTGCGAAGGTCTGGCTGAGATGAGGGCTCCAGTGCACGTCGAAGCCGCAATTGGCGGCGCGCAGCGGCGCGATCTCCACGCCCAGGTCGGCGAGCAGGGAGGTCCAGGCGCCGGTGCTGCCCAGGCGGGGCCAGCTGGCGCCACCCAAGGCCAGGATGGTGGCATCGGCGTCGAACCGGTAGGGGCCGCTCGGGGTGTCGAAAGCCAGGGCGCGGTGGGCGTTGGCTGCCGACTGCGACTCCTCGGCAGTTTGCCAGCCAACCCAGCGGTGACGTGGGTGGAAAGCCACGCTGGCGTCGCGCAGCCGGGCGATCCAGGCGCGCAACAGCGGCGAGGTCTTCATGGCGGTGGGAAACACGCGCCCCGAGCTGCCGACGAAGGTGTCGATCCCCAGACCGGCAGCCCAACTGCGGATCTCATCGGGCAGAAAACGGCGCAGGGCCGGTTCGAGCGCCTCGCGGGCCGCACCGAAGCGGCCGAGGAAACGCTCGAGGTCTTCGGCGTGGGTGAGGTTGAGCCCGCTCTTGCCGGCGAGCAGGAACTTGCGCCCCAGCGAGGGCATGGCGTCGAACACGTGCACGCGTGCCTGTGCGGCGAGCGCTTCCGCGGCGGCGAGCCCGGCGGGGCCTCCGCCGATGACGGCGACGGTGGGCCTGCCGTCGAGGCCGGCCTTGTCATTCTGGTCGGCATCATGGTTCATGGCGGGCCGTTCACTTCGGGCCGAACCGCAACCCCAGAGTCGCCGGGGAGGATTCGAGCACCACCGGGCCGTGGGCGGTTTCGATGGTGGCGTGGAAAGCCGGCTCGGCGGCTTCACGAACGACCACCGGAACATCGAGATGACCGAGCAGTTTGCGTAGCTCGGCGGCGTGGGGGGACTCCAGGGTCACCGCTTCCAGGGCCCCGGCAACCGCCAGGCCGGCGGAGGGGTGCGGACAGTCCCGCCAGTCGATGAAGAACGGCAGCAGCGGGCCGAAGGCGTGTCCGGAAGCAAACAGCAGTTCCCATTCCAGTTGCTCACCATCGGGCGTGGTACGCCGGGTCGGCACCGGCCCACGGGTCTGCAAGCCCGCGGCGGCGTAATGGGCGGCGATCCGCGGCAGATCCCGCGAGCCCAGTGCCCAGGTCACCAGCGCCGGGTGGGACAGATCGGCGAGTGCCTGGCCGAAGGTGCCGGCGAGAGGCTGGCCCGGGTCGGGCGCGATGATTTCCAGGTAGCGCCCGTCCGCCAGGCCCACCAGGGCATTGCGTGTGCCGAGCCCCGCATGGGCGCCGCCGGGCACCGGCGTCGCCCCGAACAGGCGCCCGGCCTCGGCCATGCCCGCGTCGAGATCGGGCGCTCCCCACATCAGATGATCGACACTGGCTTTCATGCTCATCCCGCCTCCGTGGCTTCCGACCCGGGCTGTCTGCTGCCCGGTCGGGCGTGTGAGAATACCCGCAGGCTGCGGCGAGTATATAGGTTCGCCGCATCGGAGGATTCATGGATTCGGGCATCGACGACGTACGGCAACGGGTGCATGCCGTTGCCGAGCGGTTTTCCGCCGAGCGCGATGAGCGCCGGCAACGCACCGCGCTGGACCCGCGCGACTTCACCGATCTCGCCGAGGCAGGCTTTCTGCTGACCGGCGTGCCCGTGTCCATGGGCGGGCTATGGCAGGGCCTGGGTGCTTCGGTGCGGGGGTATTGCGACCTGCTCGTTCATGATTACCACGGCCCGGGTGGACGGTGAGCAACATCCGGATATGTTCGTCATCGACATGCGCGACCGCCCCTGGGACGGTACCGCCGGGCTGGAGTTGCGCCGGGCGTGGGATGGTTACGGCATGGCGGCGACCCAGAGCCATGGCTTCGTGCTGGATGCCTGTCCGGCGGCCCGGGCGGCTTCCGCCGACGGTTTTGCCCGCGGCATGCCGGTGGCGGCGCAGCTGACGCCGTTGCTGTTCGCGGCCGTCATTCTCGGCATCCTCGATACGGCCACCGCCGCGGCTAGGGCGACGGTGGCCCCCAGATGGCGCCAAATGCGCCCCTATGAGCAGGTCGCCTGGACCCAGGGCAGCAATCAGGCGTGGCTGGCCGAGCAGGCGTTCGCGGGCGCGCTGCAGGCGGTGGAGGCGGGTGAGGGCGGCATGCTTGCTGCCGCCAGGAGCAAACTGCTCGTGGCCGAGTTGTCGGAGAGCGCGCTCGGGTTGCTCTCCCAGGTGGTCGGCGGCGGCAGCTTCTCCCGGAGTCAGCCGTTCGGTCAATGGAGCCAGGACGTGCGCGCGCTGGGTTTTCTGCGGCCGCCCTGGGGCTACGCCTACGATCAGCTGCTGGG
>JBLRXD010000143.1:9336-10965 GCA_047920935.1 Pseudomonadales bacterium
GCGCGCTGGGTTTTCTGCGGCCGCCCTGGGGCTACGCCTACGATCAGCTGCTGGGGATGCAGTTCCCGGACTGACCGGGCGCGATCACCGCAGCAGCAGAGTGGGCACGCGGGCCGCGCGCAGCAGGTCCGAGGTTTTGCTGCCGAGCAACAGGCTGCGCAGCGGCGAATGGCTGTAGGCGCCCATGATCAACATGTCCACGGACAGCTCCTGGATGCTGCGGGCGATGATGCTCTCCGCATCGCCGGGAATGAGTGACGCCGGCGCGTCGAAACCGGCGGCCTCGAGCGTCTGCCTGGCCCAATCGAGCTGCGCAGCGGCGTTGGGCTTTTCCTTGCCGGACATCACCAGGTGCACGGGCATGCCCCGAAACAGGGGGCTTGCGGCAATGATTTCCACCCCGCGACGGGTAACGTTGCCGCCGTCGAACGCGAGCAGCGCCCGGCGCGGCTCGCTGAAGGCGGCGGTGACGGTGAGAATCGGCTTGTGCAACGCGCGCACCACCTGCTCGACGTTGCGCCCCAGGTCGCGCTGGGTGGCGTCGGCGGATTCGCCGCGCCGGCCGAGCACGAACAGGCCGACGTCCGCTTCCTGCTCGGCCAGGGTCTGGTGCAGGGAGCCATAGCGCTGACGCACGTCGGGCGCCGCGACCCCCGCCAGCAATGCCCGCTCCCGCAAGCGGTTGAGGAACACGCGGCCCTGCTCGCGGGCGGCTCTACTCTTCACTTCGTCCTGTTCGGCCAGTTCCGCCAACAGCATTTCCTGGGCGTCCATGCCGATGGCGCCGCTGTGGTCGCCGCCGCTGGCCACTTCGGGATGGCGGTCGATGACATGGAGGAATTCCAGCGGTGCGCCGATCCGGCACGCCGCCCACGCGGAGTAGTCGGCCACATAGTCGGCGAAGCGGGATTGATCCACGCAGGCCAGCACCTTGTGTTCAGCGATCATCATGCGCCCCCGTCAATGCGCCATCAGCCGTTCCACCGCATCGGGCTTGTCGTGTACGGCGAAGCGATCCATCATCGTCGCGCTTGCCTGGTTCAGGCCGATCACTTCCACATCGGTGCCTTCGCGGCGGAACTTCACCACCACCTTGTCCAAGGCGCTGACGGCGGTAATGTCCCAGAAGTGCGCGCGGCTGACGTCGATGCGCACGGTTTCGATGACCTCCTTGAAATCGAACGAGTCGATGAAGCGTTCGGCGGAGGCAAAGAACACCTGCCCGGTCACGGTGTAGGCGCGCACCCGGCCCTCGTCCGCCGACTTCGAGCCCACGTGGAGGATCTGGCCAACCTTGTGGGCAAAGAAGAAGCCCGACAGCAGCACGCCGACAAGCACGCCCTTGGCAAGATCGTGGGTCGCGACCACCACGGCTACCGTGGCGAGCATCACCACCGTGGAGCTTTTCGGGTGCGCTCGCAGGTCGCGGATCGACGCCCAGTTGAAGGTGCCGATGGCGACCATGATCATCACCGCGACCAGCGCCGCCATGGGGATCTTCGCCACCCAGTCACCCACCACCACGATCAGCAGCAGCAGGAACACGCCGGCCGCCAGGGTGGAAAGCCGGCCGCGGCCGCCCGACTTCACGTTGATCACCGACTGGCCGATCATCGCGCAGCCGGCCAT
>JBLRXD010000144.1:0-9421 GCA_047920935.1 Pseudomonadales bacterium
CGATGTTGCCGGTGTTCTCGTAGAGAATGCGCCCGAGCCCCAGGGCCTGCAATTGCTGCTTGATGGCGCGGGCCTTGCTGACGATGCCCTCGTGGTTGCGCTTCAGCGGCACCACGGCGACCTTGATGGGGGCGAGGTGGGGCTTGAAGCCGAGCACCGTGCGCTCGGAGCCGTTGTCGAGGGTTTCCACCCGATAGGCTTCGTTGAGCACGGCCAGCACCCCGCGGTCGACGCCGGCGGACGGCTCGATGACGTAGGGCACCACCCACTCCTTGGTGTCGGCGTCCTGCACCGCCAGTTTGGCGTTGGAGTCCCGGTTCGGTGCGACCTTGGCGCTGATGGCGTACTCGCCCTGGGCCTTGGTGTGGGAGCCGAGGTCGAAGTCGGTGCGGTTGGCGATGCCCTCCAGTTCCTCGACGCCGTGGGGGAAGTGGTACATGACGTCCACGGTGGCTTTGGAGTAGTGGGCGAGCTCATCCTGGGGCACACGGTAGAGTTCGATGCGATCGCGGCTGATGCCTTGGGCCTCCCACCACTGCAGACGCTCTTCCACCCATTGCTCGTGCCACTGCTCGTCGGTGCCGGGCTTGACGAAGAACTCCAGTTCCATCTGCTCGAACTCACGCACCCGGAAGATGAAGTTGCGCGGGGTGATCTCGTTGCGGAACGCCTTGCCGATCTGGGCGATGCCGAACGGCAGCCGCGGCGAGGTGGAGTCGAGCACGTTCTTGAAGTTGGTGAAGATGGCCTGGGCGGTTTCGGGGCGCAGGTAGGCGAAGTGGGTGCCGTCGGATACCGGGCCCACATTGGTCTTGAACATCAGGTTGAACGGGCGCGGCTCGGTGAGGTCGGTGGAGCCGCAGCTGGGGCACTTGTGCTCGGTCAAGTGATCTGCCCGATGGCGCGCCTTACAGCTGCGGCAGTCGACCATGGGATCGGTGAAGGTGTCTTCGTGGCCCGAGTACTTGAGCGTCAGCGGGTTGGTGAGGATGGCCGCGTCCAGGCCCTCCACGTCGTCGCGCTCGTAGACCATGGCGCGCCACCAGGCGGCTTTGAGGTTGTTCTTCAGCTCCACGCCCAGCGGGCCGTAATCGTAGATGCCTTGCAGGCCACCATAGATGTCGCTCGATTGAAAGATGAAGCCGCGGCGTTTGCACAGCGACACCAACTCCTCCATGGATGATGCAGGCACCGGTGATTCCTCAGATTTCGAAATGGGTTTGGCGGGGCACTATAGCGAATCACCGCGGCGCCGTCTGTCCCGGGGCCGGGTTACGTCATTCACAAATCGCGCACACGGCGCCACAAGAACTACGCAACCGCGGGTTCGGCGTGTGCTCCAATAACGCTCCTGTAGCGCGGCCGACGGTCGAGCCCGCGCCGGTTTCACAGCAGTCTCGAGGTAGTCATGCGGAAGAGTGATCCCAACCAGCAGAAGAGCTTCTTCCGGAGCGTCGACCGCTTTTTTCAGGCCAACGGTCAGTGGTATTTCTCCGCCAGGGAGGGCGATATCGGCCCGTTCCGCAGCCGCGAGCAGGCTCTGCGGGAGGCCAAGGCTTACATCGAGGCCAGGATGTCCAGCCCCCGGAGCGACAAGTCCCGTGGTTTCTTTCCTACCGGAGACGACCGCCAGATTCCTGCGTTCCTGGCTCGCAGCATCCTCTCCATGGAACAGCCCGTGGAGCGCGACCTCCATCTGGTTCTCGAGCTCGAAGCGTTGGGCTGAGGCACCGGCTGCTTCCCTTCCCCATTGGTAATGGTTAGCTTTCACCTCTCGACTTTGGGAGGTGGGGCATGTCGTATCGGTATCTGGACGTCCGCGAACAGGCGGGGGTGGTGTTCTGCAGCATGCGGAATCCGCCCCGCCACACGCTGGTGGCCGCCGAGCTGGCCGAACTGCAGAGCCTGATCGCCGAGCTGCTGTCGCGGCGAGACGTGCGCGTGGTGGTGTTCACCGGGGGCGCCCCAGACGTATTCATCGCGCACTACGAGGTCGGCGAGCTGGCTCAGTCCTCCGAGCAGCAGCAGGCGGCCGAGCGTCAGCCGGCGGCCGAGCTGCACGGCTTCCATCGCTTCCTCCTCGGGCTGCAGAACGCGCCCTTCATCACCATCGCGGCGATCAACGGCAATGCCGCAGGGGGCGGTTTCGAGTTCGCCCTGGGATGCGATTTCCGGCTGCAGAAGGCAGGCGACTACCGACTGGGATTGCCGGAGACCAACGTGGGCATCATCCCGGGGGCCGGCGGCACCCAGCGCTACGCCCGCTTGCTCGGCACCGCCAGAGCGCTGGAGCTGATCCTCCACGGGCAGCTGCTGTCGCCCGACGAAGCCCTGGCGCTGGGGCTGGTGCACCGGGTGCTGGCGGCGCCGACCTTCGATGCCGAAGTCGCGGCGTTCGCCGCCAACCTGGCCAGCCGCGCCCCGGTGGCGCTGGCGGCAGCCAAGCGCGCCATCTACGCCGGCAGCGAGTTGCCGCTGGACGAGGGCCTGCTGGTCGAGCAGCAGCAATTCGATCGCTGCATGCAGAGCCGCGACGCCGCCGTCGCCATGCGCAGCTGGCTGCAGGGCGAGAGCTGGGAGTGGGAAGGGACGTAGGAGCGACCTCCTGATCGCGATCGGGAGATCGCTTTCATGGAAAACTCCGATTTTCCTCAAGCGACCGCCGCGGCCGCAGGCCGTTTGGTCGCTCCTACGGGGCCAGGTCGTGGATTGCGGTGATAACATCGGAGCCGGACAATTTTCGAGCAAAGAGGGGGAAACCATGGCTGAGAAGCCCAACGTCGTCATGCGTCTGGTGCCGGAAGACGACTACATGCATCCGCTCGAGGCGGCCAGCAACTTCAACGAAAGCATGTATTTCAACGTCTTCGACCGCGCCAATCGGCTCGGCGGCTGGTTCCGCATCGCCAACCGGCCCAACGAGGGCAAGGGCGAGATGACCTGCTGCATCTATCTGCCCGACGGCCGCGTCGGTTTCATGTTCGCGCGCCCCGAGCGGCACGACAACGATGCCTTCGACGGCGGCGGCATGAAGGTCACCGTGGTGGAGCCTCACAAGCGCCTCGACGTGCGCTACGCCGGCAAGCTGTGCCTGATGCGCGAGCCTCAGGACATGGCCGACCCGGCCAAGGCGTTCAAGAGCAACCCGGTGGTCGAGGCGGAGATCGAGCTGGTGTTCGAGGGGGTGTCGCCCATGTTCGGCGGCGAACCGGTACACGCCGATGGCAGTCGCATCGAGCAGAAAGCGGATGAGTCCTTCGCCCGCGGGCACACCGAGCAGCACACCCGGGGTCGCGGCAGCATTCGCGTCGGCGACGAAACCTTCGCCATCGACGGTCTCGGCCTGCGCGATCATTCCTGGGGGCCCCGCTACTGGCAGGCCGTCTACTGGTACCGCTGGCTGCCGATGAATTTTTCCGACGATTTCGCGATGATGGTGTCCATCACCTGCCGCCCGGGCCAGGAGCCGCGTACCGGCGGCATGGTGCTGCGCAATGGCGAGTACGTGACCATCCGTGAGGTGCGTATGGAGACGGTCTACGGCGACAACGACTGTCAGCAGCGCATGAAGATCTGGGCGAGAACGGATGAACGCGAGTACCAAGTGTCCGGGCAGGTGATGTCGCTCATCCCGTTGCGCAATCGCCGCCACACGCCGGACGGCGAGTTGCTGATGACGCGCATCACCGAAGGAATGACGGAGTTCGAGTGCGACGGCATGAAAGGCTACGGCCTGTCGGAGTACCTGGATCAAATTGTGGATGGCGAGCCGGTAGGCAAGAAGGCAGGATACTGATAATCATGGGTTGGAATTACGGAGACATTCTCGACGGCGTTGGCCGGGCGCTTCCCCAGGACAAGCCGGCGTTGATTCATGGCGACAGGGTAGTGACCTGGGGCGATTTTGCGCGCCGCACCAACAACCTGGCGCGACGGTTCTTGAACCGCGGGGTGCAGGCGGGCGACAAAGTCGCCTTCTACATGCGCAACAGCCCCGCCTACAGCGAGACCCTGGGCGCGTGCTTCAAGGCCAGGCTCACCCACGTCAACGTGAACTACCGCTACGTGGATGAAGAGCTGTGGTACATCCTCGACAATTCCGACAGCAAGATCGTGGTCTACGACGCCGAGTTCGTCGATCACGTGAAGGCCCTGCGGGCGCGCCTGCCCGCCGTGGGCTTGTGGGTCGAGGTCACCAACGAGGAGCGGCCCGCAGCGGAATTCGCCGTGAGCTACGAAGAGCTGGCCGAGATCGGTGACGGCGCGGCTCTGAACCTGCACCGCTCCGGCGACGACATGCTGTTCCTCTACACCGGCGGCACCACGGGCATGCCCAAGGGCGTGATGTGGGCCCACGACGATCTGTGGCATGCCGGTGCGGCGGGTGCATCGCCCGCCACCAACATGATTCCTCCGGCGACCCTTGAGGAGCATTGCGCCAACGTGGCGGCCAATCCCGGTGGCACGATGGTTCCCTGCTGCCCGCAGATGCACGGCACCGGGTTGCTCACCACCATCGCCGGATTGGCGGCGGGCGGTACCGTGGTAACGCTGACGCACCCGAGCTTCGATGCGGCCGAGTTGTGGCAGACGGTGGAGCGCCGCCAGGTCAACTCCATGGCCATCGTCGGCGACGCCTTCGCCAAACCCATGCTGCGGGAGCTGGACGCCAACCCGGGCCGGTATCAGATCGGCTCGCTGATGTCCGTGGTGTCCAGCGGCGTCATGTGGAGCCCGGAGGTCAAGCACGGGCTGTTGAAGCACAATCCCACCATGGTGCTGACCGACTCGTTCGGCGCCTCGGAAGCGGTCGGCTTCGGCCGCTCGGATACCACCGCAGACGGCACCTCGGAAGTGGCGCGTTTTCAGATCGGCGAGCACTGCAAGGTGTTTTCCGAGGATTTCCGCGAGATCCAGCCGGGCAGCGACGAGCCTGGCTTCGTCGCCCGCGCCGGGGCGATTCCTCGGGGCTATTACAAAGACGAGGCCAAGACCGCCAAGACGTTCCCGGTGATCAACGGCGTGCGCTACTCCATCCCCGGGGACTACTGCAAAGTCGCCGCCGACGGCACGCTGATTCTGCTCGGCCGCGGCAGCGTGTGCATCAACACCGCCGGCGAGAAGGTGTATCCCGAAGAGGTGGAAGAAGTCCTGAAGACCTTCCCCGGCGTGGTGGACGCGCTGGTGGTGGGGGTGCCTGACGAGAAGTGGGGCCAGATGATCACCGGCGTGGTGCAACCCGACCCCGGCGTCGAGCTCGATGAAGAAGCCCTCAGGGGCCACGTGCGCCAGCACCTGGCCGGGTACAAGACGCCGAAGCGCGTGTTGATCAAGGACGACCTCGGCCGTGCCAGCAACGGCAAAGCCGACTACAAAACCATAACCGAGTTCGCCAAGACGCAGCTCGGCATCACCGATTGAGGGAGCCCACACCCCCTGTAGGAGCGACCCAGCGGCCTGCGGCCGCCGCGGTCGCTTGAGGAAAAGCGGAGTTTTCCAGAGCGGGTCAATTTGCTCCGCTCGGTCGCGCTTCACGGGCTTGCGCAGGGGCTTTGCCGCTGGCTGCGGCGCTGCGGCGGCAATCGCGATCCGATCGGTTCCTGGCAGAAGTATACGCGCCACCGCTGGTCATCGATGCGCTCCAGCCCAACGGGTTCGTGCGTCAGCGATGGGTATGTCACCTCCACACAGCTCCGTCATCGGAATCCGGCCGTCCCGATACTGCGCTACCAGTAACAATCTCTCGTCCATCACACAGGTCTCCGTCCACGGCATCGGCTGCTCCTCCTTCCGATGCCTGGTGTAACCTATGTGACCGGTTTATGTGTTACCCATGTGCCCGGTTCATACCATCGGGAGATCGCTCCCACAGAAGCCAACACAAGGAGAAACCATCGTCATGCCCAGCAATCTGTTCGATCTCACCGGCCGGGTCGCGCTCGTCACCGGCTCCAGCAAAGGCATCGGCCGGGCCATCGCCGAAGAACTCGCGCGCCATGGCGCCCAGGTGGTGATTTCCAGCCGCAAGGCGGACGCCTGTGAGGAAGTCGCCAAGGCCATCAACCAGGAACTGCACGGCGAACCGGGCGGGGCCATACCCATCGCCGCGCACATCGGCGACCGGCAGGCGCTGGAGCGGTTGGTGCAGGAAACCCGGGAGAAACTCGGCAAGATCGACGTGCTGGTGTGCAACGCGGCGGTGAATCCGTACTTCGGCCCCATGCGCGAGTTGCCGGATTCCGCGTTCGAGAAGATCCTCAACGTCAACATCGTCTCCAACCACTGGCTGGCTCAGCTGGTGCTGCCGGAGATGGTGGAACGCAAGGACGGGGCGATCATCATCGTCTCGTCCGTGGGCGGCTTGAAGGGCAGCGCCGAGCTCGGCGCCTACTGCATCTCCAAGGCAGCCGATCTGCAGCTGGTGCGCAATCTGGCGGTGGAGAACGGCCCGAACAACATCCGCGTCAACGCGATCTCGCCGGGGCTCATTCGGACCGATTTCGCCCGGGCCTTGTGGGAGAATCCGGACATCCTCGAGCGCCGCACCGCCGGCGACCCGCTGCGCCGCATTGGCGAGCCGGAGGAGGTGGCGGGCATCGCCGTTTACCTGGCGTCCAGGGCGGGCGCATTCACCACCGGGCAGAACTTCGTGATCGACGGCGGCAGCACCATCACCTGAGCAGACCGCGATGCTTGCACCCCCCGAATCCGCCCGCGTATTCTCATCCGATCTATCGACAAGGAACCGGTCAGATGCCAGAGCAGCAAACCCAGGGAACCGCCCTCAGCGCCCTGACCTGGTGGTCGAAAGCAATCTTCTTCGGCGCCGTGATCGCCGCGTTGCTGCTGCCCATCGGCGCGATCGGCGCCAGGCTCGGCATCTGGTCGTTCGGCGTCGGGTTTCTGATGCTGGCGGCCGCGGCGGTGCTGGCGGTCATCGGCGTGGTGACCGGCATCGCCGCGATCATCGCGGCGCACCGCCGCAATCTGAGCCGCGACAAGCAGCCCGTTTACCTGGGCACGATGATCTCGCTGCTGGTACTGGCGTTCGTGGGGATGCAGTTTTACGCGGCTTCCACCGTCCCGCCCATCCATGACATAACCACCGACGTCAGCGATCCGCCGCAGTTCGACCAGGTGGTGGCGTTGCGGGGTGACCGCAGCAACCCTCTCGAGTACGACGCCCAGCGGGTGGCGCCGCTGCAGCAGCAGGCGTATCCGTGGCTGCGTCCGCTGAGCACCGAGCTGCCGCCGGATCAGGCGTTGGAGCGCGCGGTGGTCGTGCTCGACGACATGGGGCTCGAGATCGTCAACGTCGACCCCAGCGCCGGGCGAGTGGAGGCAACCGCCACCACTTTCTGGTTCGGCTTCAAGGACGACGTGGTGGTGCGGGTGCGCGCCGCCGATGGCGGTGGCGTTGATGGCGGCTCCGTGGTGGATGTACGCAGCGTTTCCCGGGTGGGCGTCAGTGACGTGGGCGCCAACGCCCGCCGCATCGACAGGTTTGTGGAGAAGTTCCAGTAGGAGCGATCTCCCGATCGCGATCTGAGCCGGCCTGGCAGGCATCGCTCCTACAGCATCGGATCGCGATCAGGAGATCGCTTTCATGGAAAACTCCGCTTTTCCTCAAGCGACCGCGGCGGCCGCAGGCCGCTTGGTCGCTCCTACGGGTCAGAACTTGAGGATTTCGGCCGTTAGGTCGCTGAGGTCCAGGACGCCGATGGCGTTGAAGCCCCGCATGTGGCCCGCGCACTCCCCCGGGTTGAAGATCACCTGGCTGTCCCGGCGCTCGTAGCGGTAGAAGTGGGTGTGACCGTGCAGGGCCAGCTCGTGGTGGCCCTGCAGCGTTCCTTCGAATTCCAGCGGATCGTGAACGACGATGATGCGCCGTTGGTGCCACTCCAACTCGAACGGCGGCTCCTGAAAGATGAACCCGTGTCGGGAGATGGCGGCCGCCAGCGGCTCGCGCTCCTGATCGTTGTTGCCGAACACGCCGTACATGGGGGCGTCGAGGTGAGCGAACACGTCCAGGGTCTTCGCCTGGGTGATGTCGCCGGTGTGAATCACCCGCTCCACCCCAGCCTCGTTGAACAGCTCGACGATGCGGTGGACGTTGCGGAGATTGTTGTGGGTGTCGCTGACGATGCCGATGCGCATGGAATTCCGCGGTAGGAGCGATCGCCAGATCGCGATCTGGAGATCGCTCCTACCCGTGCGGGTTACGCCTTCTCGAGGATGTGAATGCCGCAGGCGCTGCCCAGGCCGATGACGTGGGTCATGCCGATGCGCGCACCTTGAACCTGGCGCTTGCCGGCTTCACCGCGCAGATGGGTCGCCACCTCGTAGATGTTGGCGATGCCGGTGGCGCCCAGTGGGTGCCCCTTCGACAGCAGCCCGCCGGAGACGTTGACCGGGATTCGGCCACCCAGAGCCGTTTCGCCCTGGTCGATCAGACGCCCGGCTTCGCCGTCGCCGCACAGACCCAGATTCTCGTAGTGGAGAATCTCGGCGGTGGCGAAGCAGTCGTGCAGTTCCACCAGATCGATGTCGTCCGGCCCGAGGCCCGCCATCTCGTAGGCTTTCTTGGCCGCGAGGCGCGTGCAGCTGTTGACGTCGGGCATCACCAGGTCGCGCTCCTGCCAGGGATCGGAGGTCAGCACCGAGGCGCGCACCTTGACGGCGCGGCTCATCAGACCCAGCTCCTTGGCCTTCTTCTCAGAGCAGATGATCGCAGCGGCAGAGCCGTCGACGTTCACCGAGCACATCAGCTTGGTGTTCGGGTAGGCGATCATTTCCGCGTTCATGACCATCTCGAGCGGCGTTTCGATCTGGTACATGGCTTTCGGGTTCAGGGTCGAGTGGTGGTGATTCTTCACCGACACCTGAGCGAACTGGGCGAACGTGGTGCCGTACTTGCGTGCGTGCTCCATGCCTGCCTCGGCAAATACCGCCGGCATGGTGCCGGAGCCCAGCAGCCCCTCCTTGGGAATGCCGGTGCCGCCGCCGGCGCCGCCCAGCAGCCCTTTGCCCATTTGCTCGACGCCAACCGTCAGCACGCAATCGTACAGGCCGGCTTTGACCGCTGCCCAGCCTTCACGGAAGGCGGTGGCGCCAGTGGCGCAGGCATTGGAAACGTTGACCACGGGAATGCCCGTCTGGCCGATCTGCTGGAGGATGCGTTGACCCACCATGCCGCTGGCCTGCCCGAGATTGCCGCAGTACAGCGCTTCCATGTCGTGGATGGTCAGGCCACAGTCGTCCAGGGCGAGTAGCGCGGCTTGCGCGCCGATTTCCGGTACGGTCTTTTCGGGGAACCGCCCGAACTTGATCATATCGACACCAACTACGTATGCGTCCGTCATTGCTCAGCCTCCGCGATCAGGTTCTTGGTTGAAAGAAATAAGAAATGTAGGAATTGCCT
>JBLRXD010000144.1:9431-10920 GCA_047920935.1 Pseudomonadales bacterium
TCGCGGTCCTTGCGACCCAGCGCGTCGCGGAATACCACTTCCACGGGCATGTCGAACGAGATCTTCTCGGGATCGGGTTCGACGCCGATGAGGTTGCCCTTGACGGTGGCCCCGTCATCCAGATCGACGATTGCGCTTACGTACGGCACCTCGATGCCAGGAAACGAGCGAAACACGATGGAGTAGGAGTAAAGCTTGCCGGAAGTCGAAAGCTTCACCGCTGAAATCTGATCGCGGGCTCCGCACTTCGAACAGACACTGCGCTCGCCGAGAAAAATGGCGCCGCAGTTGCCGCACTTCTGGCCTTCGAGATAGGGCTCCCCGTCGTCTGGAAGCTTCAGATAATCGACCGCCGGTAATGATTTTCCGCTCAACGTTCCCCCTTGCTGACTCAGTGAATTTCAACCAGAAAGCATACTCCCTCTGCTTCACGCTGGTAACCCCGGGCCGGCATGGACAGGCGGGGGCAATTGACGCAAGGTGAAACGCGACAAAGAGGGAGAAAAGCGTCATGAAGTCCGTCAAGGTTGCTGACTACATGGCTCGCAAGCTGGTTACTTTCCACCCCGAGACCAGCGTGCTCGAGGCCATGGGCGCGCTGCTCGAACACCGCATTTCCGGGGCTCCGGTGGTGGACTCCGCCGGCACCCTGGTCGGAATGCTGTCGGAGGTCGACGTCATGGCTGTCGTCATTCAGGACAGCTACTACAACGAAGCGGCGGGCATCGTCGCCGACTACATGAAGCGCGAGGTGGATACGGTGGAGCCGGAGTGCGACATCTACGCCCTGGCCGAGCGCTTTCATCAGCAGCACCGGCGCCGTTACCCGGTGGTGAAAAACGGCAAGCTGGTGGGGCAGATCAGCCGCCGCGACGTCCTGCGCGCCGCCTGGGAGTTCATGCAGAACCAGAAAGCCTGACGATCCGCTCCTACGGGGCGTTGTCGAGGGCGGTGCGGATGAGTTCGTTCACCTGCTTGGGGTTGGCCTTGCCCTGGGTCGCCTTCATCACCTGCCCGACCAGAAACCCGAGCACCTTGTCTTTGCCGGCCCGAAGCTGCGCCACCTGCTCCGGGTTGTCGGCCATGACCCGGGCGACGATGGCGGTCAGAGCGCCGCTGTCGCTGACCTGCTTGAGGCCGCGCTCGGCGATGATCTGGTCGACGTCGCCGGGTTCGGCCCACAGCGCTTCGTACAGCACCTTGGCCGTCTTCGACGACAAGGTGTCGTCCTTCAGGCGGGCGATGAGCGCCGCCAGTTGGGCGGGTGCGACCGGCGAGGCGGCGATGCCGAGCCCCGCCCGGTTCAGAGCCGCGGACAGCTCTCCCATGACCCAGTTCGCGCCCAGCTTGGCATCCCCGGAGGATTCGGCCACCTGCTCGAAATAGCCGGCCACCTCCGGATCCTGAGTGAGCCAGGTGGCGTCGTACGGCGACAGCCCCAGGGATTCGACGTAGCGGTGGCGCTTGTCCGCCGGCAGCTCTGGCAGCT
>JBLRXD010000145.1:0-10853 GCA_047920935.1 Pseudomonadales bacterium
CCGGCAGCCTGTACGCGCGCGGCAAGGGCAACGACAACCTGGCCGATCCGTTCATGGCGCTGAGCCTCATGCCCGCGTCCACCGCGCTGTTTCGCGACATGAGCGCCATCCGCACCGAGCACCCGGCCTGGGTGCCGGAGAACTGCACCGCCTGCGGCAAGTGCTGGACCGTCTGCCCGGACACGGCGATTCCCGGGCTGGTGAGCAGCCTGACGGAGGTGCTCGACACCGCCCTCGGTCGGGTGCGCAAGGCCGGACACACGCCGCGGCTGCTGCCGCGCGCCATCCGCCAACTCGAGCCCCGGGTACGCGCGCTGTTCGGCGCAGCCGGCGCCGGCAACGCCGCCCTGGGGTTGCTGGAAGAGGCCATGGAGCAGCAGCTGGCCGCCACCGCCGACGCCGACGAGCGCGCGGAGCTGGCCGAGGAGCTCGCCTGGCTGCGGCAGGCGCTGGGGGATTTCGACTTCTCGCTGACGCGCCCCTACTACACCCTGCGCGAGCAGGATGCCAAAGGCAGCGGCGGCCTGCTCAGCATCACCATCAATCCGGATACCTGCAAAGGCTGCGGCGAGTGTGTGGCAGTTTGTGAGGACGACGCGCTGCTGCAGGTGCCGCAGACCGACGCGTCGGTGCAGGCGCTCAGGGATCGCTGGTCGGTGTGGCTCGATCTGCCCAGCACCGACGACGATTTCATCCGCATCGACGATCTCGAGCAGGCCAGCGGCGTGCTGGACAACATCCTGCTGAAGAAAGAGGTCTACCTGCCGTTCACCAGCGGCGACGGCGCCTGCCTCGGGTGCTCGGAAAAGACCGTGCTGCGCCTGTTCACCGCCACGGTGGAGGCGCTGATGCTGCCCCGGGTCAAAGCCCACGTCGCGCGCCTCGACGGGCTGATCGCGGGCCTCGAGCAGCACGTGCGCCTGCGGCTGGTGGCCGGCATCGACCTGAGCCAGGTGGCCGGCTCCGCCGATTATGCCGCCGACCTGACCCTGACGGAGCTCGCGCGCCGCAGCGAGGATGCGGCTTCCGGCCAGGGGCAGGCCATCGACCCCGCCTGGCTGCAACGGGTCACCGCCCTGCTCGAGCGGCTCAAGCAGCTGCGCTGGCGCTACACCGACGGCACCACCGGCCGCGGCCGCGCGCCCATGGGCCTGGTCAACGCCACCGGCTGCTCGTCGGTGTGGGGTTCCACGTTCCCGTTCAACCCGTACCCGTTTCCCTGGGCCAACCACCTGTTCCAGGACAGCCCGTCGCTCGCCATGGGCGTCTTCGAAGGCCACATGGTGAAGATGGCCGAAGGCTTCAAGGCGGTGCGGGAAGCAGAGCTGGAGCTGGCGGGGGAGTACCGCGAGCAGCGCGACCGGGCGTTCTTCAGCGCCTTCGACTGGCGCCAGTTCTCCGCCGAGGAGTACGCCCTGTGCCCGCCGCTGGCGGTGGTCGGCGGCGACGGCGCCATGTACGACATCGGTTTTCAGAACCTGTCGCGCGCGCTGATGGCAGGCAAGCCGCTGAAGGTGCTGGTGCTGGACACCCAGGTGTACTCCAACACCGGCGGCCAGGCGTGCACCTCCGGATTCCTGGCGCAGATCTCCGACATGGCGGCGTTCGGCGCCGCGAGCCAGGGCAAGCAGGAGGTGCGCAAGGAGCTCGGGCTGATCGGCATCGCCCATCGCACCGCTTACGTCATGCAGAGCACCATGGCCTATCCCAGCCACATGATCGAGGGCTTCATCGAAGGGCTGAACAGCCGCCGCCCGGCGCTGTTCAACTGCTACACCTCGTGCCAGCCCGAGCACGGCATCGCCGACGACAAAGGCTACGCCCAGGCCAAGCTGGCGGTGGAATCCCGGGCCTACCCGCTGTTTCGCTACGACCCGGATCGCGGGCCGACCATCGCCGAGTGCCTCGATCTCGGCGGCAACCCGGCCGCCACCGCCGACTGGCCGAGCTACACCCTCGGCTACCGCAAGTTCGACCGCAACCGTGAACTGGAGCTGCCGCTGACGTTCGCGGATTTCGCCGCCACCGAAGGGCGCTTCCGCAAGCACTTCCGCACGGTGCCCACCGAAGCCTGGCACGACGACATGCTGCCGCTGGCCGACTATCTCACGCTCACCGCGGAGCAGCGCGAGGGCAAGTACCCGTTCATCTGGAACGTCACCCCGGAGGGCACCCTGGGGCGTCTGGCTGTCGCCCCGGCGCTGGTGGCCTCCGCCGCCGACCGGCGGGATTTCTGGGCCCTGCTGCGCGGCCTGGCCAAGCCGCCGGGGGAACCCCAGCAAGCTCGCGACGCACTGGTGGAGAGCATCCGCCGGGAGCTGGTGGACAAGCTGGCGGGGTCGCTGTACCAACTGGTCGGTGGCCAAGGGCCCGCCCCCAGCGCCGGCCCGGGCACGGCAGCGGCAACCGGTGGCCGCGAGCCGGCGGCAGCGCCCGAAGCAGGCGCGCCCGAAACGCGCGGCCGCGGCGAGCGCATGGCGCCGTGGATCGACAGCGACGAGTGCACCGCCTGCGACGAGTGCATGCAGGTGAACCCGGAGATCTTCGAGTACAACAAGGCCCACAAGGCGGCGATCAAAAACCCCGACGGCGGGCCCTACCAGGATCTGGTGAAGGCCGCCGAGCGCTGCACCGCGCGGGTGATCCATCCCGGCCTGCCAGCCGATCCATCCGCGCCCGAGCTGGTGCGCTGGGTGGAACGCGGCCGCAAGTACAACTGAGCAGCCCGGGCATGTGGGGAACGTCCATGTGGGGAAAGATGCGAATGCACGGCGGGATCACCCCGGTCACCCACAAAGCGGCCACTCGCGACGCCGCCATCCGCCAGTTTCCGTTCGCGCCGCTGTTGCTGGTGCCGCTGCTGCAGCATGCCGGGCGGCCGGCCCTGCCGGTGGTGAGCGCCGGCGCCGGCGTGGAGCGCGGCGCCCTGCTGGGGCGCGCCGACGGCGAGCTGTCCGTGGCCATTCACGCCCCGGCGTCGGGGCGCGTCGAGCGCATCGCGCCCATGCCCAGCAGCAGCGGCGTCATGGTGCCCGGCGTTTACCTGACGCCGTTCCCCGGATCGACCCAGGAAATCGCCTGTGCCACGCCCTGCGACCCGGACACCGCCACGGCACAGGAGATCATCGCCGCGGTGCAGGCGGCGGGCATCGTCGGCCTCGGCGGCGCGGCTTTTCCCACTCACGCCAAGCTCAGGCTGCCGCCCGGCCGCAGCGTTCGCCTGCTGATCGTCAACGGCGCCGAGTGCGAGCCGTACCTGACCACCGACTACCGGGTCATGCTGGAACAGGCCGAAGACATCGTCATGGGCGTGCGCTATCTGCTCAAGGCCACCGGCGCCGCCGCCGCGGTGCTGGCGGTGGAGGACGACGCCCCCGAGGCGGCCGCCGCCGTCATGGCGCGCACCCCGCCGGCGCTGCCGTTCACCTCCCGGGTGCTGCCGACGCGCTATCCCCAGGGCGCCGAAAAGCTGCTCATCAAGGCGCTGCTCGGTGCCGAGGTGCCCGCGGGCGGGCTGCCCATCGACGTCGGCGCGCTGTGCGTCAACGTGGCGACCGTGGCCGAGATCGGTCAGCTGCTGCCCCACGGCCAAGGCATTCAGGAGCGCATCGTCACCATCGCCGGCCCGGGCATCAGCCGGCCGGGCAACTATCGAGTGCCCATCGGCACGCCGCTGCGCTTCGCCCTCGAACACGTCGGCGCACGTGAAGAGCTGTCGCTGGTGTTTCTCGGTGGGCCGATGATGGGCCAGCCGTTGACCAGCCTCGACATCCCCATCACCAAGGGCACGTCCGGCTTCATTGCCTTCACCCACGCCGAAACCGGCCAGACACGCCAGGTCTACCCGTGCATTCACTGCGGGCGCTGCGTCGATGCCTGCCCGTTGTCGCTCAACCCCTGCGAGCTGGGTGTGCTCGCCCGCCACCAGCAATTCCAGCAGATGCGCGACGCGTTGCATCTCGACCAGTGCTTCGAGTGCGGCGCCTGTGCCTATGTCTGCCCTGCGCAGATTCCGCTGGTGCAGGAGTTCCGCGCGGCCAAAGCCCAGCTGCGCCGCGACGCCGCGCGATCGCGCGACACACAGGCCGCCAGGGGCGGCACGAAGCCCGCCACCGGCGGCGGGGCGGACGCATGAAGCCGCTGCGCCCCATGCTGTGGATTCAGCCCGCTCCCCACGTGCACGCCGGCATCACCGTTCCACGTATCATGGCCCACGTGGTGATCGCGCTGCTGCCGGCGGCGGCGTTTTCCATCTATCTGTTCGGCCTGGCGGCGCTGCTGACGCTGCTCGGCGCCATCGGCGCCTGTCTCGCCACCGAACGCCTGCTGCAGCGGCCCGGCCAGGCCACCCTGGCCGATGGCTCCGCGCTGGTGACCGGGCTGATCTACGGGCTGACGTTGCCACCGACGCTGCCGCTGTGGATGGTGGTGGTGGGCGGCGGCGTCGCCATCGCCGTCGGCAAGCTGCTGTTCGGCGGCCTCGGCTATAACGCCTTCAACCCGGCGCTGGTGGGCCGGGTATTCCTGCAGGCGGCGTTTCCCGCGGCCATGACCACCTGGCTGGCGCCGTTGGGTCCGGAGCGCTTCTCCAGCCTTCCCCCGGGCATGCTGACATGGCCGCTGACGCGGGCTGACCAGGGCGGGATCGACGGGCTGAGCGCCGCGACGCCACTGGCGGAGTGGAAATTTGCCGGCGCCCAGACACCCCTGACCGATCTGGCCCTGGGGCTCAGCGCCGGCTCCACGGGCGAGACCAGCGCCCTGCTGCTGCTGCTCGGCGGGCTGTATCTGGTGCTGGTGCGCGCGGCCAACTGGCGCATACCGGTGGCGATACTTGCCACCGTGGGCGCCGCCAGCGTGCTGCTGCACGGCCTCGATGCCACTCGGTTCGCCGCCGCGCCGTTCATGCTGATGTCCGGGGGGCTGATGCTCGGCGCCTGGTTCATGGCCACCGACCCGGTGGCGTCACCGCTGACGGCGGCGGGCGCCTGGGTCTACGGCCTGACCATCGGCGTGCTGATCCTGGTGATCAGAATCTGGAGCGGCCAACCGGAAGGTGTCATGTACGGCATTCTGCTCGGCAACGCGCTGGCGCCGCACATCGACCGCTGGCTGCAGCCACGCGTCTACGGCACCCGGGAGAGGCACCGATGAGCGCGCCCGCGCCGAACCACGCAGCGCCGGGCCAGCAGGCGTCGACCTGGCGGGTCTATGCGACGCTGGTGGGGATCGCGCTGATCGCCGGCCTCGCCATCGCCTTAACCCACGAACTCACCCGGCCGCTGGTGGATGACAGTCGCGCGCAGCTGCTGAGCGCCGCGGTGCTCGGCGTGCTGCCGGGCGCCGTCAGCTACCGGGGCTATATGCAGACGCCCCAGGGTCGCCTGGCGCCGGCGCCTGCGTCGGCGCCTGCGGCGGCCGAGGTGTTCGCCGGCTTCGATGCCGCCGGCCGGCTGATCGGCTTCGCCATTGCAGCCGACGGCATGGGCTACCAGGATCGCATCGCCCTGCTCTACGGGCTCGATCCTGCCGCCGGCGTGCTGTTGGGGCTGCAGGTGCTGGAATCCCGGGAAACCCCGGGACTGGGCGCGCGCATCGTCGACGACGAGGACTTTCTGGGCAACTTCCGCGGCCTGGCGCTGCGGTTCGACGACGACAGCGGCTTGCATCCGCTGCGGCTCGCCGGCAGGCAACGGGGCGAGGCCGGGCGCATCGACGGCATCACCGGGGCTACCGTGTCGGCCCGGGCGGTGGTGCAGATCGTCAACGCCAGCCTGGCGCACTGGCTGCCGCGGCTGCGCGCGGAGCTGGATGCCATCGCGGCGGCGGATCATGGCTGAGCTGCTGCAGGAGCCGGAAAGCGCCGGCGCGGTGGCGCAGTTGCACACCGGGGTGTGGCGCCAGAACCCGATTCTGGTGCAGGCGCTGGGTATGTGCCCGACGCTCGCCGTCAGCAACACGGCGGTCAACGCCCTGGCCATGGGGCTGGCTACCGCCGCGGTGCTGCTCGCCTCGGCGCTGGTGATCTCGCCGCTGCGGGGCGTTATTCCGCGGCAGGTGCGGCTGGCCTCCTTCGTGCTGGTGATCGCCAGCTTCGTGACGGTGACCGATATGCTGGTGGAGGCCATCGACATCGAGCTGCACCGGGCGCTGGGGGCGTTTCTGCCGCTGATCGTCGTCAACTGCCTGATCCTCGGCCGCATGGAAGCCTTCGCCACACGGCACCCGCCACGCGCGGCGGCGCTGGACGCCGCGGGCATGGGGGCCGGCTTCGTGCTGACGCTGCTGGCGCTGGGTTCGGTGCGCGAGCTGCTCGGTTCCGGCGCGCTGTTCGGCATGCCGGTGCTCGGCGCCAACTTCGAACCCTGGGTGGTGATGCTGCTGCCGGGCGGCGGTTTCTTCGCGCTGGCGGCGCTGGTGCTGGGGTTCCGCTGGCTGAGTCAGCGCTACCCCGGCTCGGTCGAATCACGGAGGCGCCCGCTCGATGGCTGATTCCGCCTTGTGGCCGCTGTTCGTCAACGCCGCCCTGGTGAACAACTTCGTGCTGGCCTATTTCCTCGGCATCTGCCCGTTTCTCGGCGTGTCCGGCAAGCTCGACAGCGCCGCCAGAATGGGCGTGGCCGTGACGTTCGTGATGCTGATCGCGTCGCTGTGCGCGTTCGGCATTCACCAGGTGCTGGTAGCCCTCGATGCGCGCTATCTGGAACTGATCGCCTTCATCGTGGTGATCGCCGCCACCGTGCAACTGGTGGAGATGTTCGTGCGCAAGACCAGCCCGGCGCTGTTTCGCGCCCTGGGCCTGTATCTGCCCTTGATCACCACCAATTGCGCCATTCTTGCGGTCGCGCTGTTTCAGACCAATCGCGCCTACGCCTTCGTCGAGTCGCTGGTGTTCGCCCTCGGCGCCGGCGCCGGCTTCACCCTGGCGTTGCTGCTGATCGCCGGCATCCGCGAGAAGCTGGGGCTCGGCGCGGTGCCCGACCTTGCCCAGGGTATGGCCATCACGCTGGTGCTGGCGGGCATCCTGTCGCTGTCGTTCATGGGCTTCGCCGGCATGGGAACGCTCTGATGCGCGCGCTGTGGCTGACGCCGCTGGGGCTCACGCTGTTGGTGCTCGCCTGGTACTGGGTGCAGCGCAGCTGGCTGTGGTGCATGCAGCGCCCGCTGAGCGAGGATGCGCTGGCGCGGCCTGGCTGCGCCGACTGCGTCTGCACGCCGGACGCCGACGGCGATGCACGTTGCCAACGCCCCGCCAACGCTGCGCCCGTGGATCCGCAACTCACCGGAGGTCAATCATGAACCTCGACGACGTCGCCCTCGAACCGCAACTGCGCGCCCGCCTGGCTGGCAACGACCTGCTGTCGGCACCCGGCGCCCGGGAAGAGGTCAGGGAGCTGACCCTGGCCCTGGAAGATGAGCAGTTCGCCTTCGAGATCGGTCAGAGCATCGCCGTGCTGGTGGCCGGGCCCCACGACTTCGGCCAGAGCCATCACGTGCGGCTCTACAGCATCGCCAGCACGCCGGACGAGGCCGGCCCGGGCCGCATCCGCATCTGCGTGCGCCGCTGCAGCTACATCGACGCCTTCAGCGGCGAGCGCTATCCCGGCATCGCCTCCAACTACCTGTGCGATCTGCCGGTCGGCAGCGAGGTGGTGATCGCCGGCCCGGTGGGACTGCCGTTTCGCGTACCGGCGCGATCCGACGCCAACCTGCTGATGATCGGCCTGGGTACCGGCATCGGCCCGTTCCGCGCGTTGATCCGGCACATCTACGAGGAGCGCGGCGGCTGGCAGGGTCAGGTGCGGCTGTTCTACGGCGCCCGCACCGGCCTGGAGCTCGCCTACATGAACGATCGCCGCAACGATTTCGCCAGCTACCTCGACCAGGCCACCTTCGAGGCGATCGAAGCCTTGAGCCCGCGCCCCGCCTGGGACGAGCCGGCAGACCTGAATGCGGCCATCGCCCGCCACCACGCCGAGGTGCGGTCGCTGCTCGAGGATCCGCGCACCCATGTCTATCTGGCCGGGCTCGCCGTCATCGGCGAGCAACTCGACGCCGCCCTGGCCACGCTGGCCGGCGGCAGCGATGCCTGGGCCGCGCGCAAGGCGGCCATGGTTGAGGCCGGGCGCTGGATGGAGCTGCTTTACTGACCCGGCGGGCGCGTCGCCGGGGCCCCGAGAGCCGGCTTGATACCAACGCCTTGATGTCGACGCGCCGATGCGCAACTGTGCCGGCATGAGCAACCAATCCCCTTCGGCAGCACCTCCCCCGCAGCAACCCGGCGCGCCACGCGGGGCCATGACACGCTTTCTCGATGCGGTGGAGTGGCTGGGAAACCTGTTACCCCACCCGGTGACCCTGTTCGCGCTGTTCGCTGTGGCCGTGGTGCTGCTGTCGGGGCTGCTGGCCGCGCTCGGGGTGAGCGTGCCGGACCCGCGCCCGCAAGGGGCGGCCGGGCGCGCGGCGGGCGGCACGATCCACGTGGTCAGCCTGATGAACGCCGAAGGGCTGCGGCTGATCGTGCAGAACCTGGTGACCAACTTCACCGGCTTCGTGCCGTTGGGCACGGTGCTGGTGGCGCTGCTCGGCGTCGGCGTCGCCGAGCATTCCGGGCTGCTCGGCGCGGCCATTCGCGGCATGGTGCTGAAGGCATCGAAGAACGGCGTGACCATCACCGTGGTGTTCGCCGGGGTGATTTCCAACACCGCCTCGGAGATGGGCTACGTAGTGCTGATCCCGCTCGCGGCGGTGGTGTTTCATTCCTTCGGCCGGCACCCCCTGGCGGGGCTCGCCGCCGCCTTCGCCGGCGTCTCCGGCGGCTACAGCGCCAACCTGCTGCTCGGCACCGTGGATCCGCTGCTGGCCGGCATCACCCAGGAGGCCGCGCGGCTGATCGACCCGGAATACCTCGTCGACCCCAGCGCCAACTGGTACTTCATGATCGTCAGCACCTTCTTCATCACCGCGGTGGGTTCGTGGATCACCATCGCCATCGTCGAGCCGAAGCTCGGCCCCTACGACCCGCGGATGGCGTCCATCGATCTCACCGGCGGGCATCAGCTCGACCCGCTGGCGCCGCTCGAAAAGCGCGCCCTGGCCTGGGCCGGGTTGGCCGCCGTGGCGGTGGCCGGGCTGATCGCGCTGTCGGTGGTGCCGCCCTGGGGGCCGCTGCGCAACCCCGACACCGGCCTGGTGGCCAACTCGCCGTTCCTGCGCGGCATCGTGGCGCTGATCTTCGTGTTCTTCCTGGTGCCCGGGGTGGTGTACGGTTGGGTGGTCGGCACGTTCAAATCCGACCGCGACGTCATCGACGCCATGGCCCGGGCCATGAGCACCCTCGGGCTGTACATCGTGCTGGTGTTCTTCGCCGCGCAGTTCGTCGCCTTCTTCGGCTGGACCAACCTGGGCGCCATCACAGCCGTCACCGGCGCCGACTTCCTGCGCAGCGTCGGCCTGACGGGGCCGGCGGTGTTCGTGCTGTTCATCCTGATGTGCGGCTTCATCAATCTGATGCTGGGCTCGGCCTCGGCTCAGTGGGCGGTGACCGCGCCGATCTTCGTGCCCATGCTGATGCTGCTCGGCTACAGCCCCGAGGTGATTCAGGCGGCCTACCGCATCGGCGACTCCACCACCAACATCATCACGCCGATGATGAGCTACTTCGGGCTGATCCTCGCCTTCGCCACCCGCTACGTGAAGCACGCCGGCGTCGGCACCATGATCGCCATGATGCTGCCCTACTCGGTGGCCTTTCTCATCGGCTGGATGCTGCTGTTCTTCGCCTGGGTGTTCGTCGCCGGCCTGCCGGTAGGGCCGGCCACGCCGACGTATTACGGGCTTTAGTCCTCGGCGGGCTTCAGCGCATGGCCCCGGGCATGCCCCCATCCACCACCATGGTCTGGCCGGTGATGGACGTCGAGGTCACGAACGTCAGCACCTGGGCGGCGATGTCCTCTGGCTGACCGACGCGCCCGAGCACGGCCTGCCGGCGTGCGCTGCTGGCGATGGCGTCGGGCAGCCGCCTGGCCATGCGCGTGTTCTCCACCAGACCGGGGGCGACGCAGTTGACGGCCACTTCCGGCCCCATGGCCACCGCCAGGCAGCGCGTCAGGTGATTGAGGCCGGCCTTGCTCGACGAGTAGGCAATACTGCTGCTGCCCGGGCTGATGCCGCCGGCGGAGGAGATGTTGACGATGTGGCCGCCGCCGTCGGCCTTGAGCAGCTTGGCGCCGGCCCGCGCCAGCAGGAACGGCGCCCGCAGGTTGGTTTCGAGCACCCGGTCCCAGATGTCCGCGGTGAGGGCGTCGAGATCGGGAAACGGAATGCCGATGTTCCAGGCGGCGTTGTTGACGAGGATGTCCAGCCGACCGTGGGTAGCGGCGATGGTCGCCATGCAGGCGTCGATGGCCTCGGGCGAGCGCTGATCGAGTTGCAGCATGCTGGCCCCGCCGCCCGCAGCCTCGATGTCGTCGACGCAGGCGGCCGCCGCGTCCTCGGCGCCGACGTAGGTGACGATGACGTGGGCGCCGGCTTCGCCCAGGCGCCGGGCGATGGCGCCGCCGATGTCGCCGGAGCCGCCGGTGACGAGTGCGATCTTACCTGCGAGGTTCATGCTTTGGTCCGTGTAATTGTGTGGCATGGACTGTACGAGATATGGGGGGGCGGGCTCTATGGGGTGGTGGGCATGGGGGTCGCGATCTGGAGATCGCTCCTACGGGATATCGGCGGCGTCAGCGGATGTGGAATTCGAGGGTGCCGAGTTGCGAGAAGGTGGCGGTGTAGTGGCCTGGCTGGGCGGCGTGGGCGCCGCCCAGAGCGCCGGTGATCAACAGCTGGCCGGGGGCGATGACGTG
>JBLRXD010000146.1:0-10852 GCA_047920935.1 Pseudomonadales bacterium
GCGCCCATCCTGGCTTTATCGCAGTTTGCCTGCGGATCGCATGGCGGCCATTGATCTCTGACCCGGGCGCCTCGGCGCCCGCCGGCGCCTCGGCGCCCGCGGCACGGCCCTTGCTCTCATTTGCCTGGCTTCTAGGCCGCACCTTCCAAGGCGCAAATGGAGTCCGGTAAATGATGCAGTCGAACAGAATGCGCGATGCGGTGGTGGTGATAACCGGAGCGTCCAGCGGCATTGGCCGTGCCAGCGCTCATGCTTTCGCCCGGCAGGGGGCGACGGTGGTGCTCGCGGCTCGCCGTCGTGAGGCTCTCGATGCAACTCTGGAGGAATGCAAACGTTACGGCGGACGCGGGTTGGTGGTGCCCACCGACGTCGGCCAATCCGAGCAGGTCGATCGGTTGGCACAGGCCGCGGTCGACAACTACGAGCGTATCGACGTCTGGGTCAACAATGCCGCGGTTACCCTGTTCGGCCGCCTCGAAGAGATCCCGCGCGACGACTATGAGCAGGTGCTGCGCACCAACCTGCTCGGGTACGTCAACGGCTCGCGTGCGGCGCTGCGGCAGTTTCGCGAGCAGGGTGCCGGACGGCTGATCAACGTCGCATCCATGGTCGGACACGCCGGCCAGCCGTTCGTCAGCGCCTATGTCAGCTCCAAGTGGGCCATCCGCGGGCTGACCGAGTGTCTGCGCATGGAACTCGCCGACGCTCGCGACATCGCCGCGTGCACGGTCCTTCCCGCATCGATCGATACGCCGATTTTTCAGCACGCCGGCAATTACATCGGCAAGCCCATCAAAGCGATGCAGCCGGTTTACCCCCCCGAGCAGGTGGCTGCGGCCATCGTCCGGGTCGCGCGTTCGCCCAGGCGGGAGGTGCTGGTGGGCAATGCCGGTCGCGCGATGGCGTTGCTGCGCACCCTGCTGCCGGCACTCGGAGAGCGGATGATGCGGCGCCAGGTGGAAACCGACCACTTCGCGGCTGGGCCGCCGGTGGACGTGGGTTCCGGCAATCTGTTCCAGCCGGCATCCGGAACCGGGGCTGTGCGGGGCGGCTGGATAGAGCGCGAGCATGGCGATGGCCGCTCGTCCCGGGCTGCCATGGTGGCAGCTCTGGCCATTGCGGCTCCCCTTGCGTTGTATGCCGGCAGACGCTGGCTCAGAGGCTGAAGTGGCGGTGCCCTCGCCCAGCGGGCGTCTGGCAAGTCCCAGCGGGCGTCTGGCAGATCGCTGGGTGAGGCTCGACGGTTGCTCGGCGTGCGCGAGAACCTCTACCCCCGAGACTCGACGTTGCCTGAGGCCATGGTCGCACGCTTAGCTCCGGTCAATGTCAGTGCCGCACCCACGGCGTAGGCTGATCCATCCATCGAGTCCAGGATGTCAGATCATGGCTAACCACCACGTCGCCGCCTTCGACCGGACCCTGCAGAAGACCCATATCTGGATCGGCGGCATTACCAACCAGATGGGCTGGGAAGAGCATGAGAAAGGCTATGTGGCGCTGCGGGCGGTGCTGCACGCGTTGCGCGATCGACTGCCGCCGGACGAGGCAGTGGATCTGGCGGCGCAGCTCCCCATGCTGATCAGGGGCATCTACTTCGAGGGCTGGCGGCCCTCCAACAAGCCGCTGAAGTACCGTCACAAGGAGCAGTTCATCGAGCAGGTTCGCCGCGAGGCGCCCAGCGTTACCGACGACGAAGCGGAGCGGGCGGTGAGCGCCGTGTTCCATCAGCTGTCCACGGAGATCGACGGCGGCGAGGTGGAAGACGTCCGCAACGCCATGCCCCAGGAGATTCGCGAGATGTGGCCGGTGGATGGTCTTTGACGGCAGAATGGGGCCTCTGGTAACCGAGGACCGAACGTCATGAGACACCTGTGCGCAATCGCGCTGCTGGCCCTGGTCGGTTGTGCCGCCGCGCCGCCCGAGGAGAACGCAGAAGCCAGGGCCGAAACCATCGAGGAGATTCTCACCCAGCCCATGAACGATGAGGAGTACGCCGAGGCCCAGCGCTGCCTCGCGACCCACGCCTACCGGAACGTGCGGGTGCTCGACGACCGGCACGTGCTGTTCGAAGGGCCGGGCGACCGCGCCTGGCTGAACCAGCTGCGCAGCCGCTGTGTGGGCTTGCGCCGTAATGCCACGTTGCGCTTTCGACTACGCGACAACCGCGTCTGCTCGCTGGATTCGTTCGAGGCTGTCGACACCTTTTTCGGTCGCTGGGACCGCTCCAGCGCCACCTGCACCCTCGGTGAGTTTCAGCCGGTAACCCCCGAGCAGGTAGCCGCCATCAGAGCGGCGCTGGCCGAGTAAGCGCCGCCGGCCGCCCGGGGCGCTGCTCAGGCGCGAGGCTGCTCGAGGATGTCGAGCAACCCCTGCAGGGCGATGGTAACCGCCTGTTGCCTTACCCGCTCACGGCTGCCCGACAGCCGGTGGCGCGAGGTCTGCAAGCAGCGTGGGGTGGGGGCGGCGATGGCCCAGGCGAACCAGACGGTGCCCACCGGCGCCAGCAGATCGCCCCCGTCAGGCCCGGCGATGCCGGTGACGGCGACGCTGATACGGGCATCGCAGGCGTTGAGCGCGCCTTCCGCCATCGCGCGTGCGGTGGGCTCGCTCACCGCGCCGTAGGTCGCCAGGGTTTCGCGGCTGACGCCGACCATGCGTTGCTTGGCGGAGAGCCGATAAGTCACGAAAGCGCCTTCGAACCAGTTCGAGCTGCCGGCCACCGCGGTGAGTTCGGCGGCGATCAGCCCACCAGTGCAGGATTCTGCCGTAACCAGGCTCAGCGCCTCGGTGCTGAGCGCCGTGGCGATGCGCTCTATGAGTTGAATGTTGGCTGCCATCCCCGAACAATAGCGCCCTCACTCCACCTGCGGACACCCGTATTTCTACCAGGATGCTCGAACCCGTGATTGCGGCCTATCTGCGGCTGCTGGATTTCCCTCGGGCGTTGCTTGGCGTTCTCGCCGTGCTCGCCTGCGTGGCGGGCTACTTCGCGGCTCAGTTCAGCTTCGATGCGTCCTCCGACACGTTGGTGGTGAGGGGCGATCCGGATCTCGCCACCTACCTGCGGGTTTCGGAGCAGTTCGGCAGCGACGAATTCCTGCTGATGACGTTTTCCCCCAACGGCGGCGACGCGCTGGCGGCGGAACACCTCGCGACCCTGGCCGCGTTGCAGCGCGATGTCGAGTCGCTGCCGGGGGTGGCCGGCACGTTCTCGATTCTCGACGCGCCGCTGCTGCAAAGCCCGCCGCTGCCCATCGCCGAACTGGCCGACGGCTTCCTCACCCTGCGCTCCGATGCTGCGGACGTGGACATGGCGCGCCGCGAGCTCACCGGCAGCGAGCTGTTCCGCGACCTGCTCATCACCGCCGACAGCAACACCAGCGCGCTGCGCATCGACCTCGCGCTGGACGGCGAGCTGCTCGCGGTCGACAGTCAGCGGGCGGCGCTGCGGGTGCGCGAGCGCGAGTTGGGCGCGCAAGGGCAGCGGCTGCCGGCGGAGCAACAGGCGACCCTGGAACGCCTCGAGGCGCAGTACGACGCGCTGCGCGAGAACTACCTGGTGGAGCGCGCAGCGCTGATCGCTGCGGTGCGAGAGGTGCGCGACCGCTATCGCAGCCATGGCGAGCTGCACCTGGGCGGCGTGCCGATGATCGCCGCCGACATGGTGGCGTTCGTGCAGAGCGATCTGGTGGTGTTCGGCGCCACCGTGCTGATTTTCATCATGATTGCCCTGTACTGGTTCTTTCGCCGGGTGCGTTGGGTGCTGCTGCCCATCGCCACCAGCAGCATCACGGTGCTGCTCACCATGGGGGTGCTGGGAGCCCTGCAGAAGCCGGCCACGGTGGTGTCCTCGAACTTCGTCGCCCTGCTCACCATCATCACCATCTCGCTCACCATCCACCTCATCGTCCGCTATCGCGAGCTGCTGGGGCGGAATCCCGAGCTGTCGAGCCGGGAGCTGGTGCGCGAGACCATGACCAGCAAGTTCGCACCGTGCCTGTACAACGCGCTCACCACGATCGCGGCGTTCGGCTCGCTGGTAGCGTCGCGCATCGTACCGGTGGAAGACTTCGGGCTGATGATGTGCCTGGGTATCGCCATCGGGTTGGTGGCTACCTTCAGCTTCTTTCCCTCGGTGCTGCTGCTCCTGCCCGCCGGCAAGCCGAGCGGCACCCTCAACAAGGATCTGAGCCTCACCCGGGTGCTGGGCGAGTTGGCGCGGTGGCGCTACGTCGGCATCAGCTCAATCGCCGCGGTGTGCGCGGTTGCCGCGGTGGTCGGAGTGAGCAAAGTGTCCATGGACAATCGCTTCCTCGACTACTTCCGCGCCGATACCGACATCCATCAGGGCATGCGCTTCGTCGACCGCTATCTGGGGGGCACCATACCGTTCGACGTGATCCTGCGGTTCGAGCCGTATGAAGCGTACGAGGAGGATGACGACGATTTCTTTCTCGAAGCGGACGAGGAAATCTTCCCCGAGCGTTACTGGTTCACCCGCGACAAGCTCGACCGGGTGCTCGCCATGCACCGCTACCTGCAGAGCCGGCCGGAGGTGGGCAAGGTGCTGTCGGTGGCGTCCCTCGATCTGGTCGCCCGGCAGCTCAACGATGGTGAAGCGCTGTCCGGTGCCGAGATCGCCGGCGTGCTCGGTATGCTGCCCGATGCGTTGCGCGCGGAGCTGCTCGAACCCTATGCGCATCCCGCATCCGGTCAGTTTCGGCTGAGTGGCCGGGTGATCGAGAGCGGCGCTCGCTTCGACCGCGCGGAGCTGGCGGAGCAGATGCAGCGGGTCGCCGTAGAAGATCTCGGGTTTGCGCCGGACGAGGTGGAGGTCACCGGAATGATGGTGATGTTCGACAACATGTTGAAGCAGTTGTTTGCATCCCAGGTGGATACCCTCGCCTACGTGCTGCTGGCCACCTTCCTCATGTTCCTGGTGCTGCTACGGTCGTTCACATACGCGCTGCTGGGGCTGTTGCCCCAGGTGCTGGCCGCCGCCTCGGTGATCGCGGTGATGGGCTACGCCGGAATCCCGTTGGACATCATGACCATCACCATCGCGGCCATCAGCATCGGCATCGGCGTCGACAACGCCATCCACTACCTGCACCGATTCAAGGAGGAGCGGGCGAAGCAGGGCGACGTGCGCCTGGCGATTGCCTGGAGCCACGCCACCATCGGCCACGCCATGTACTTCACCACCATTACCGTGATGGTCGGGTTTTCGGTGCTGGTGCTGTCGAACTTCGTTCCCACCATCCTCTTCGGCCTGTTCACGGCGCTTGCCATGGGCCTGGCGCTGCTGGTCAATCTGACTCTGCTGCCGAGTCTGCTGGTGCTTTTCCTGGCGCCGCCACGGCGCTCGCTAACGGCGCGGTGAGGGCGCGAGCCCGCCCGGCGACGGCCTGCGCGCTGGTGGCCGGCTCAGCAGCAGGATGGCGCCCGCCAGCCACAGGATGAAGTGACCGACGATGGCCAGGGCCCAGGAGATCACCAGAAACGCCACCACCAGCAGCGCCTGCACCGCGATGAACCCCAGCAGCAGCGTGCCCGATCGGTAAATCGCCAGCAACGGCGGCAGCAGCAGGCCGGCGACCAGCAGCCCGAGGGTCCTGGCGATGCTCATGTCGCGCCTCGGGCAACATCGGCGCGTACCCGGGTCGCCAGGTGATCGGCTAGGCGCAGCGCCAGGGCGATGATGGTCAGGGTCGGTCCGGAACGTCCGGCGGTAGGGAACGTGGAGCTGCCGGCGACGTACAGGTTGGCAACCTCGTGCACGCGGCAATCGCCATTCACGACGCCACTGGTTGCCGATCCGCTCATGCGGGTCGTGCCCATGTGGTGGTAGTGGCCGCGCAACTGGCTGCGAACGCGCTCTTCGGTCATGGGCTCCGGCGCGAATCGTCCGATTCCCAGGGCGCTGAGTTCCTGCACCACGAGGTCCTGACCACGCTTGAAGCTATGCAACTCCAGGTCGGTGATGTCCCAGTGGAGGTTCACCTTGGGCAGCCCCAGAGCGTCCCGCTCATCGATCAGGGTAATGCGTGAGCTCGGGTTCGGCGCTTGCTCGATGCGATGGTGAAGCTGCAGATAGCCGATTTTCCGGGATCGCAGGCCCAACTCTTCCTGGGTGATGCGGCCTGCGGCTACCAGGTCGCTCATGACCCCCGTCATCGCCTGCCATATCCGCGGGCTGAACGGTTCGAACAACGAGCTGCGCAGGTAGCTGAGCGACCGGTAGATGGCCTCGTCAGCGTAGACCACGTTGAAATTCACGTAGTACGACAGCATCTCGTTGTGCTGGCGAGCCGCGTCGGACAGGGCGACCACGAAGCCGGTGGCGTTGCGCGGAACCGGATCTTTGCGCTGCGCGACGTTGCCCAGGTAGAAGGCGGGCAAGGCGTCGGTGCCCAGGAGCTGGCCGGTTTCCACGTAGACGTGCTCCATGAAGTTCCGGCCGAGCTGATCCGAGCGGTTGCCGATGCCCTGTTGCTGCACGTCGTTGGACAGCAGCAGCAGTCGGGCATTTTCGATGGCGTGACAGGCGAGCACGTGGGCTCGGGCGCTGACCCGGATACGCTTGCCGGCCAGGCTGGCCGCCTCGAAGTGCCGCACCGCCCCGCCGCCCGGATCGAGCTGGATGTGGGTGACGTTGGCGTTGAGGAACAGGCGAAGATTCTCTCGCGCCGCAAGATCGGCACCGAACTCCGCGGCAAAGCGTTTGCGCTCGCTGGTCGCGAACGAGATGGTGCTGAGCAGCGGTGATTGCCGTTCGACCATCAGCGCGGGGTCGTTGCCTTCGCGCTCGAGTGCGGCCGCCGGCTGGTAGCGCTCGAACTCCACCTCCAGCAGTTCGGCGGCCTGGCGGACGTAGGGCATGATCTCGGCGTGGCTCAGCGGCCACCCGGGCAGCCCCACCTCGGGCCGCCTGGACATATCCAGCTCCGACAGATGATTGGTGATGCCTCCCCAGTGATTGGTGGTGCCACCCAGGTAGCGCAGCCTGCAGGCCATGAGATCCCAGTACGGCAGGCCGGTATTTGTGCCTTCGTAGAGCAGTTGAGTGTCTGCGTCCAGCTGGGTGCCGCCGCTTTCCAGCAACACCACCGATACCCCCCGGTTCGCCAGCTGTCTGGCCAGCACGATTCCGGCTGCGCCGGCGCCGGCGATGCAGACCTCGCATTGGATGTCGTCGGGGCCATCGTAGTGGTTGAGATCGATGAAGTCGGTCACCGCGACACCAGCAGGGTCGCGACATCGATTTCCGACAGCACCACGCCAGCCACCGTTACCGTGCGGCCGCTACGGAAGTCGTTCGCATTGATGTTTCGGTACGCCTCCAGCGGCTTCAGGCCTGCCTCGGTCAGCTGTTGCAGGCACTCGGCCTCCTTGCGCAGCAGCAGCGGCGTGGGGGCGGGCAGCGCAGCATCGATGCAGCGCCGCAGCAGGGTTCGCTGCCGGACCGACTGCGGTGACCACAGCGCTGCCGCCACCACATCGAGCCCGGGGTGGCGCGCGCCTCGAGGTTCGGGGTGCGATGCGGTCGACGCTGCGGCGGCCCGGGGGATCGTAGCCCCGAACAGGGCAGCTATGGCGCTGCATGACAGGGCAAAGGTGCGCCGCGTCCACACGGATCGACTCCCAGGCGAAGTGTCACGAGATGGTACGCAGCGCCCGGAGATCCAACACTGACGATGCGCAACCGCCAAACGGCCTCGGCTCGGGTCTCGATGTCAGGAAGGGTCGCGGAACTTCGCTTCGGCCATGGCGGCGGCCTGAAAGATGGCGCGTCCTTTGTTGAGCGACTCTTTCCACTCCAGGCGTGATTGCGAATCCGCCACCACGCCGCCGCCGGCCTGTATGTAGAGGGTGCCGTCCTTGACCACGGCGGTGCGGATGGCAATGGCGGTATCCATGTTGCCGTTCCACGCCAGGTAACCCACCGCGCCGCCGTAGATGCCGCGTTTCACCGGCTCCAGCTCGTCGATGATCTCCATGGCGCGGATCTTCGGCGCGCCGGACAGGGTGCCTACGGGAAGGGTGGCGCGCAGCACGTCCATGGCTGTCTTGCCGGCCTTGAGGCGGCCGGTGACGTTGCTGGAGATGTGCATCACGTGGGAATAGCGCTCGATGACGAACTGCTCGGTCACCTCCACGGAGCCGGTTTCAGACACCCGGCCGACGTCGTTGCGGCCGAGGTCGATCAGCATCAGATGCTCGGCGAGCTCTTTGGGGTCGGCCAGCAGCTCCGCCTCCATGGCACGGTCTTCGTCTTCGTTGTGGCCGCGACGGCGGGTGCCCGCCAGCGGACGGTTGATGATCATGCCGTCTTCCAGCCGCGCCAGAATCTCGGGCGACGAGCTGACGATCTGGAACTCCTGCAGATCCATGAAGTACATGTACGGCGAGGGGTTCAGGCTGCGCAGGGCGCGGTACAGGTTGATGGAATCCGCGGCGAAGGGAATCGACATGCGCTGGGACAGCACCACCTGCATGACGTCGCCGGCGCGGATGTAGTCGCGGATCTTTTCCACCGCCTGCTTGAACGGCGCCTCGCCGAAGTCGGAAACGAAGTCGCTCTCCTCCACCGGCTGATTGGCGGTGGAGGCAGGTATGGACGGCACCGCCTTGTGCAACGCCTGGCTGAGCTGCCGCAGCCGCTCGAGGGTGCGCTGGTAGATCTCCGGCTGATCCGGGTCGACCAGGCTGATGAGCTGCATGCGGCCCTTCAGATTGTCGAATACCACCACATCCTCCGACACCATGAGCACGATGTCGGGAGTATTCAGGGTGTCCGGTGGTGCGCCGCCCGCCAGGCGCCGTTCGACGTAGCGAACGCAGTCATAGCCGAAGTAGCCGACCAGCCCACCGTAGAAGCGCGGCAGATCCGGCAGTTCGGCGACTCGATAGCGCGCCTGAAACGCTTCGATGAACGTCAGCGGATCGTCGCTTTCCAGCGCCTCTCCCACGTTGCCGTCGGTGCGCACCTCGATGCGCCTGCCGGTCACCGTCACCACGGTGCGGCAGGGCAGGCCGATGATGGAATAGCGCCCCCACTTCTCGCCGCCCTGGGCTGATTCCAGCAGGTAGGAGTACGGCCCGCGGGCGAGCTTCAGATAGGTGGACAGGGGCGTGTCCAGGTCGGCCAGGGTCTCCACCACCAGTGGAATGCGGTTGTAGCCCTGCGCCGCCAACTCGGCAAAGCGCTGCGCCGAAATGGGCTTGCTCGATGGCTCGATCATGGGAAATTCTCCAGCCGCGCGCGAAACTAAACGAGGTCCCAGAACGAATCGATGATCGCATCCGCCCCCAGCGCATCTGGCGCCACGCCGTGGTTGTAGCCGTCGGCGACGCACACCACCGGGCAGCCGGCGGCCCGTGCGCAGCCGACGTCGGTCTCGGAATCGCCGACGAACAACGTCTCGGCGCAGCTCAACCCCAGCGCGGCGCAGGCGTACAGCGCCGGGTCGGCCGCCGGCTTGGGGCGTGCCGCGGTGTCGCCGCAGACGATGCTGTCGAACAGCCCGGTCAGGTTCAGCGCGGTCAGCAGCGGCACCGACAGCCGCGTGAGTTTGTTGGTCACCACAGCGAGCTTGGCGCCGCGGCCGCGCAGCATCTCCAGGGTATCGATCACCCGCGGGTAAGGCCTGCTGAGATCGGCGATGTGGCTTGCGTAGTAACGCAGAAAATCCTCGAGCAGCGGCTCCAGATCGTCGTGGCGTTGCAGTTGATGGTCGAGCGCCTGCTGCACCAGCACCTTGGAGCCGTGGCCCACCCAGTGACGGGTGAGGGCCTCGCTCACCGGCGCAAGGCCGGCCCGATGCAGTGCGTGATTGAGTGCGGCGTTGATATCGGGCGCGGTGTCGACCAGGGTGCCGTCGAGGTCGAACAGATAGCCGTCATACCCTCGCATGGCGTCAGGCAAGCGCAGCCCGCATGGCGCCGATGGTGGCGGCGTAGTCGGCGCTGCCGAAGATGGCGGAACCCGCCACGAAGGTGTCGGCGCCGGCGTCGGCAACCGCGCGGATGTTGTCCGCCTTGATGCCGCCGTCGATCTCCAGGCGCACGTCTCTGCCCGAGGCGCTGATGATGGCGCGTGCCGCGGCCAGCTTGCGCAGGCTCGATTCGATGAACGCCTGGCCGCCGAAACCGGGGTTGACCGACATGATCAGCACCAGGTCGACCAGTTCGATCACCTCTTCGAGCACGGCCAGCGGGGTTGCTGGATTGAAGACGATTCCCGGGCTGGCGCCGGCTTCACGAATCAGGCTCAGGGATCGGTGCAGGTGCAGAGTGGCTTCCGGATGAATGCTGATGATGTCCGCCTCGGCCGCAGCGAAATCGCCGATGAGGCGGTCGACCGGCTGTACCATCAGGTGCACGTCCATGGGGCAGTCGATGCCGGCCTTGCGCAGCGATTGCAGCACCAGCGGCCCGATGGTGAGGTTGGGCACGTAATGGTTGTCCATCACGTCGAAATGGATGACGTCGGCGCCCGCCGCCAGGACGTCGTGAATTTCTTCTCCCAGCCGGGAAAAGTCGGCGGACAGTATGGAGGGTGCGATCCAGTTCTGCATGGGCGGCTATTCTACCCGGCTTGGCCCGGGTCTCCTACTCGGCTCGGCGCGTCAGCCAGATGGCGCTGCAGTTCGTCGAGCTGCGCGGGTGAGCCGACGTCGTTCCAGTAGCCGCGCCACACCTGGGCCGTCAGCGCCCGATGCGCCATGAGCTCGAAGAACACCTCCCGCAGCGAGAACGGTTCGACCCGGCGGCCGGCCAGGGCGACGGGGTCGAGCACGGCGATGCCGCAGTAGACATAGCCGTCGCCGCGCGCCGTGACCCGGCCGGC
>JBLRXD010000147.1:0-10713 GCA_047920935.1 Pseudomonadales bacterium
GCAACGACCGGGCTGCTCTCCGGCCGCACTGTGGTTCCCGCATCGGCGGTGATGCGTGAGGCAATCTCCGGCTGTTCAGCGCGAGCCTCGAGCAGTGCGCGGCGGACTTGGGCCTCGTTCATCCCGGATGCGAGGAATTCCGCCGTGCGCTGTGGCGTGCCTGCGATCAGGCAGATCTCGGCAATGGCTTGTGCCTCGATCCGGCCGTTGGTGTGCGCACCGACGATCGATGCGGACACGGGCGGGGTGGCAGGCTCTTGCGCTGGGGTATCTGCCGGGGCTGGCGTGGCCTCCGGCTCGGATTCGTCCAGAGGGGGCTGCTGTTCGTGATCGGTCATGGTTTTCTCCAAATGAGACTGTTGTTGGCTCGAAATCTGCGGGCGTGCGTTCCGTGAAGTAGGCGAGGCACGGGCGAGCGGGCCGCGCTTCGCGGCGCCCGTACTGGGTGTCGCCAGCCGGCGTTGCGCATCCAGTGCGTTGGAGAACTCGATCAGGACCTGATCGAAACTCATCACCGCGTCAGCCAGGCCTGCCGTCACAGCAGCCTCGCCGAAGAGCAGACCGGCTTCGGTCGCCCGCACGGCATCGCTGTCCAGAGCTCGCATTTGCGCGACCTGGCTGACGAAGATCCCGTAGAGCCGATCCACTTCCGACTGCAGGGTGGAAGCCGCCTGCGGCGACAACGGCGCATGAGGAGAAAAGTCGTTCTTGTGGTGGCCGGCGTAGATCGCGGTGAAGTCGACACCGTCCTTGGCATCCTTGACGGACTGGTCGACGTGCAGCGCAATGACACCGATGGAGCCCACACCTGCGGTTTGCGACAGGGTCAGGCGCGATGCGGCGGCTGCAATCGCGTAGGCCGCCGAGTACGCGGAGTCATTGGCATGCGCCCAGACCGGCTTGATGTCGTTGGCGGCGCGAATCCGCTCGGCCAGCTCAAACACGCCACCCGCTTCGCCACCAGGGGAGTCGAGGTCGAGCAGGATGCCGCTGACCTGTGGGTCCGCCAGCGCAGCGTCGAGGCGTGCGGCGATCTCGCCATAGGAGGTCAGGCCAGACGCCGCCTCCAGTCCCATCGCTCGCCGTACCAGGGTGCCGTGCACGGGAATGATCGCGATGCCGGGCTGCCCGACCGAAGTGCCCGGTTTCGAAGTGGGAAGCGGGACGGCAGCATCGATCTCGGGCAATCCGATGCGCGGGCCGAGGACGGACAGGATCACGTCCAGTTTCGAACGCGCAATGAGAAGCGGCGTCCCGTAGAGACGGGACGCCAGGTGTACTAGCTGCATGTCAGTTGTCCTGGGGTTCTTGCGCCGGAGCCGGGGCGGCCGTCGCGATGGGCGCTTTGTCGTGGCGCGGGTCGGAGTCGAAGACCAGCCCCAGCTCATCGGCACGTTGGTTGTCGGCCGCGATCTCGCGGTCGATGTCTTCAGCGTCGTAGCCGAAGGCGGAAATTGCTTCGGAACGTGAGAGCAGTCCGGCGCGAATCGCGGTGAGCATCGCGTCGAACTCCTTCTTCGGATCTACCCACTGCCAGCCCTGCGGAATCCACTTCGCGGCCAGGTATTCCCGCTTGCGTTCGACAAAGCCCGGCAGATCGAGTGCACCTTCGAGCGCAGCCTGTTCCATCCATGCGCGCCAGATCGGGCGGCAGAGCTGGTGGACGATCACGCCATGCTGGATCGCTTCGCAGCGGCGACGAAACTCCAGCAATCCGGCGCGGATTGACGAATAGTTCACCTGCGTCAGATCACCGGTGAGCATCTCGTAAGTGATGCCCATCGCGGCAGCGACGGCCCGGAACTGCATGCGCAGGAACTCGGCATAACTGGCTCCGACGTCAGCCGGTTGGCTGAACTTCACGTCCTCACCAGGCTCCAGCAGCTGCAAGGTCCCGGGTTCCAGTCCTGCCAGGGACACGCCGTTGGCGTCCGCCAGCCCTTCGCCGATGAGGTTGTCCTCGGGCGCCAGGCGGGTGATGAAGCCCGCGAACATCGCCGCCGTCTTTTTGCGCACCAGTTCGGCGTCGTCGTACTGATCCAGCTCATTGAGTTTGACCAGCGCCCGCGCCAACCACGGCTCGCCCCGGATCTGGCCAGGACGCAGCGGACGGAACAGGTGGATGATCTCGGAGGCAGGCACGCGCACGGTGTCCATGCCACCCGTGCCGGACATTGGCGCCAAGGCGCCATCACCGGGATGCGAGCGATACAAGTGGTAGGCGACGCGGCGCCCGAGTCGATCGAACTCGATGCCGGCCCGTACTACGTTGCCGGAGGGGAGCTCCAGGTTCATCGTCGTGGGCAAGTGTTCCGGTTCGAGCAGCTGGAGCTGGAGACCAACCGCCAGACCGTCTTCGGGTCGGCGATAGCGCAGCCGCACCAGTGCCTCCCCGCCTTCCAGCATTGCCCGGCAGGCGAGTGCTTGCAGGCCGTAGAAGTCGGTCAAGCCGGCTGCGTCGGCATCGCTGCACCAGTCCCACCAGAGGGCGTGAATGGCTTCCCGCAGTGCGTTGTCCGCGAGCATCGACTGCGGCTTGATGCCCGTGCCGATCGCGTTGGCGACGAAGGCTTCCACGCCGGCAGCCGCCCACGCATTGCGTCGCACCAGATCGCGGCTCTTAGCGCGCAACTCGTTCTGGGTAAAGGCCAGAGCGGCGACCGCGCCGGGGTTGCCGACTTGCCAGGCAATCGCCCGCCGACCACCGCCGATACCGTCGTAAGTCGGCGACGGGCCGCCAAACATGCCGCGCCGAAGTTTGGAGAACCAGCTCATCAGGTGGCCTTCCGGGTCGTGACGCGGATCTGGCGCGGGGCACCTGGCCACAGTCCGGTGGCCACGGCGTCTTCGAACAGGCCGCGCTTGACTTCGCGAATGGCGGTAGCCAACTCCTCGACGGTGCGGTACTCGATGGTCTTGTCGCCGAAACTCACGCGGCGCTCGCCCTTGGCCAGTGCGGCTTCGAGCGCATCGAGTTGGGACTGGGTATAGGCCATCAGCGATACACCACCAGGTTGATCTCGGTGGAGTCGGCAAACGACGTCGCCATCGTGGCGCAGGAGACATCGACGTACTCGGCAGTCTTCTGGTCGGCGCTGGCACGCGCGATTGCGATGCGCTGCGTGCCGCTGTCGGTGCTGCTGCGGGCCAGTGCAACCCAGCAGTAATCGGCATCCGGCATTGGCTGCGTGAAATGGACGCGGTAACGACCGGTCGCCAGGCGTTCCACGCTCACCACGTTGCGAGCGCCATGCATCACCATCTGGCCGTTGACGTAGCCGAAGCTCACCCACGCGCGAGCAAGTCCTGGATGAGATGCGTCGATCTTGGTCTTCACTTCGATGCCGATGCGCGCGGCGAGAGATGCGATGCGGTCGGAAAGCGACATCAGACCAGGGCTCCCTCGAACACGGCGACGAAGTCGGTGTCGGCATCGCCGATGGCAGTCAATGCAACCGCGCCGATGTTCGATCTGGCCTGCTGCTGCTCAATGACGGTCAGCGTCTGCGCGGCATCGAAGCGCACGCGGTTGTTGACAGCGGCAAGCAGCGCATCGAGGCCGCTGGTGCCGTCCTGTAGCAACTGCTGGATCTCTACCAGCGTGTCGTAGGCAGCATCGGCACCACCGAGGATCTCGGCTTTGAGCGTGTCCAGCAGCGTGACGATCTTGGTTGACGAGTAGGTGGTGGTCAGCGCCACGTTTGCGTCGTCGATGCCAGTGCCACTGACGACGGCAGACTGAAGTTCATTGATGGCGGCCACGAGGCTCGACTTGTCGGTCGTGGTCAGGCTGGCCAGCGTGCCGGTCTTGCCGTTGAGCGTGTTGAATTCCTGGGCGATACGAATCACCAGGCTTTCGATGCGGGTCTGCAAACTCATGGGATTTCCTTTGTTGGTCAGGAGAGCCAGCGGCTGCGCACCAACTGGCGTGCGCGGCGACCTGGCCCAGAAACAGCGAGGCCACCGCGTTGGGTGGCCTCGTCAGTCGTTGTGGTGGTCACGGGGTCAGGCGGATCTGCCATCCCCAGTTGTCGCTCCAGCTCGCGCCAATGGCGTTCGTCGAAGCGATCCAGTCCCGCCGCTGAAGCGGCTGCGCGGGCGTAGACGTAGCAGTCCAGCGCCTCGTTACGCTCGCGCATCTTTTGCCACTCCCGGATGGGAAAGCCATTCCGGTCGCGTCGGGTGATGAGTTGTTCCGCGCAGAGCTGCTGGATGAACTCCGCGTCCACATGCGGCAGATGGATGAATCCGGCCGGATAGATCGCGGTGATACCGTCCTCGGCCACATCCGCCGATTTGCGCAGGTTGTTGTAGAGCTCGAGCTTGGCAATGCCGACGGCGACCGAGAACACCTTGATACCTCGGCGCAGCTTCTTGCCGCCTTTGGAAATATCCACGGCGGTGGGGGTCCCGATCAGTGCCGCGCCGCGCGCGACACCTTTGATGGCCATGACGCGCGGGTCGCGACTGGCCCGCACGAAGGTATAGGCCTCTTGGGTGGCAAACCCAGTGTCTAAGGCGAACCGTGCCAGCGGCATCGCCGCGCCGGACGCGTGCGTCCAGTTTTCCGCGAGCAGATCCGCCAGTTGTTTCCAAACCGCATCCCGCGCGGTGTCGCCCATCAAGACGCGATGCTCGACCAGCCATGATTCCTTGCCGCGCCCGAAGGCCCAGATGGAGGCTTCGATGCGATCCTTCTGGACATCCGCGCCGCCCACCAGCAGGAGTCCACCGGGAGGAATCGATCCGACCGGGTAGTCCTCGCGCCGCTCGACAAGGCGTTGCCAATCCGGTGCTTCGCCTTCCTCGACCCAGGTCTCACCCAGTTCGGTGTTCTTGAACGTCTTGATGGCCGCCGCAGAACCCGACTCCTTGCTCACAGCCAGTTCCCAGGCGACGGCGATCTCGCGCCAACTGCGCCAGCCGACCGGGCTGTAGAGTGACGACAAGTGAAAGCCAGCCGTCTTGGCGCCATTCTCTGGTGCCAATGCGCGCCACTCGCCGTGTTCCAGCATCCAGGTCTTGTGGTGTTCGGAAATCGGCGCATCGCAGGATTCGCAAACATAGGCGGCGCTTTCCGGCTGGCCTTTCTCCCACCGCAGTTGTTCGAAGCGCAGCCACTGCCGGTGCGAGCAGTGTGGGCAGGGCACAAAGTAGCGGCGCTGATCGGATGCCTCATATTCCCGTTCGATGGCGCTCGCGCCAGAGATTGTTGGCGTCGAGACGATGAAAATCTTGCGGCGCGCGAAGGTTCGGGTATGCGCTTCGGCCAGTGAAATCGCGTCGCCTTCACCCTCAACGTCCAGCGGATAGCCATCCACCTCGTCGAGGAACAGGTAGCGCACTGGCATCGACCGCAGTCCGACCGCGCTGTTGGCGCCCGTCATCACCAGCACGCCGCCCCGGAATTCCTTCGCGAGAATGGTGTTGCCCGAGTCCCGGCTCCTGGCCGGTGCAATCAGCTCGGCCAGAACACCCGACTCCTCGATCAGCGGGTCGATACGCTGCTTGGAGTTGCGCTTGGCCATTTCCACTGTCGGCCAGACAGCCATCATCGGGCCGGGCGCGTGGTGGATGACGTAGCCGATCCAGTTCGATCCCATCTCGGTCGCGCCGAGCTGGGCAGCCTTCATGAACACAACGCGCTCGACCGGGGATGTCGGCGACAGGCAGTCCATGATCGCCTTCAGGTACGGCGTGCGGCTGGTCCGCCAGCGTCCCGGTTCGGCGGACGCCTTGCTGGAAAGCATCCGGTGCCGATCCGACCATTCGGATACGGTCAACAGTGGGTCCGGTGTCAGTCCTTCGCGCCAAGCGCGCTCGATTTCCGCCGCGCCTTCGTAATCCACGTCCAGCATCAGTCCACCCGAGGACGCAATTCGCCCAGCTCTTGCAGGTGTTCACGCACAGCGGCTTCCAGCGCCACGTGCATGGCATGCGGATCGACATCGAGTCTGGCAGCCATCTGCGCCGAGATGCGCACGGGCCAGTTGAGCCAGGCATCGCGCTCGGAGCGGGCCAACTTGAACACATGCGCGATGGCCTGTGGCCGATCGACCAGCTCACCTTTCAGGCGAGCCAGTCGCACCTTGTTGGTTTGCGCCTTGACCACTTCGTTGACCGTGCGGGCCTGGAGCAACGACGTGCCACCAGTGGGCAAGGAGGCAGGCCCATCGTTCGACTGCGTGCTGGCGTCCGGTACGACCACTTTGGCCGCCTTGGCGCGGGTACCGGCCTTAGGCACATCGGAGTTGCGCGCCCATTCGCGATCAGCCCGGTCGGCATCAATGGTTCCGTCAGCCTCTGGCGTGATGCGCCCGGCGCGAATCGCCTTGTGAACAGCAGTGTCGGTCACGCCACGGTGCCGGGCGTAAGCGCGTATCGAAATGCCCATGGTGAGAACCGGTGGCCCCTTCAATCATTTGATCGTCATTCCTCTGGATTGAGCTTGGCTTCCCTCCGGAACAGCGCGTTCATGCCATCACCATCCACGACGTCACAAGGAGACGCACATGACCAAGCCAGCCGACAAACCCCTCGAAAACCTGCTTCAGCAGATTGCGCTGGACCACCTTTTCATTGAGTCCTTGGTGACTCGCAACAGCGACCGACTGGACTTCCACGAAGTCAGCGTCTGGGCCGTCAAGAGCGCTCTGATGGCCGCTTACGAGGCGGGTCGGCAGGCCGCCAAGCCGGACTACTGAAAAAGAAGCGGAGAACGCTTGGCTTCAATCGCGAACAGCGCGTTCATCACGTCACCCCATCAACCACTGCCAAGGAGCAGCACATGACCAGCACCCAACTCACCCCGGCCCAGCACGCGATCCTGGCCTACGCACTCGAACACACCAGCGGCAAGATCGACTGGTTCCCCGACAACATCAAAGGCGGCGCACGCAAGAAGGTGCTCGACGGGCTTTTCAATCGCGCTTTGATCACCACCAACGGCACCGACTGGTTCGTCGCCGCCGAGGGCTACGACGCAATGGGTCGCGCCCGTCCCGCGCATGCGCCCATGGATGCAGACCCCGAAATCGAGGCCGCCGTGTCGTCGGCCGAGGCTGAGTGGGCCAAGGACGCCACCGAGCAGACCAAGCCGCGCACGCGCGAGAACAGCAAGCAGGCCGAAGTGCTCCGGATGCTGCAGCGTCCCGAAGGCGCCACGATTGCTCAGATCTGCGGCGTGACCGGCTGGCAAGCGCACACCGTGCGCGGCACCTTTGCCGGGGCCTTCAAGAAAAAGCTGGGACTGACCATCGTTTCGGATAAGCCGCAGGGTGGCGAACGGGTGTACCGAATCGGCTGATCAGAAAGGTCGAGAAAGATGCCAGGCGGCGCTTGGCTTCTCAATCGAACAGCGCGTTACTACGGGTGTCGCAACGATCAGACCCCAAGGAGCCACGATGACCACCGCCAGCCAGATTCCCGCCACTCAGAACGATGCCTGGGGCTTTTGGGGCACGATGAACGAGCACGCCAGCGCCGCGTGGCCCTTGGCGATGACCGCCGTCTCGGACGCCACACACCAGCCCCTTGAATCGGTACGGACCTTCCTCGACAGCCGCCACGGTCGCCACTTTGCCGACGACGTCCAGAACGGCCTGTACCAAGGCCAGGCCTTGCAGGATGCGATCAACGCCGCCACCCAGCGCTGGATGGGCTGGACGATTGGCCGCCAGACCAGCAAGGACTACGGCATCCCGCGCGGCCTGCCTTACCTCACAGGCTTTGTGATTCACTGCGAGATCGTCGAGGAATCGCTCGTCGCCTGATCATCGAACAACGCGCCATCCGACTCACGCGTGGCCTGCTTTCCGGTCCAGCCCTGCCAGCGTCGCACGATCACATCGACGTACTTGGGGTCGAGTTCGATTAGCCGCGCCAGCCGCCCGGACTTCTCGGCGGCGATCAGCGTTGTGCCGGAGCCCCCGAACGGGTCGAGCACCACGTTGCCGGGGCGGCTCGAATTGCGGATCGCCCGCTCAACCAACTCCACTGGCTTCATCGTCGGATGCAGGTCGTTCTTCTGCGGCTTCCTGATGTTCCAGACGTCGCCCTGGTCGCGGTCGCCGCACCAGTGACGCTGCGCGCCCTCGGGCCATCCGTACAGGATCGGCTCGTACTGGCGCTGGTAGTCGGCGCGGCCCAGCGTGAAGGTGTTCTTTGCCCAGATGATGAAGGTCGACCACTTGCCGCCGGCGGCGCGGAACGCTGCCTGCAGCACGTCGAGTTCGCTGGAAGACATCGCCACGTAGATGCCACCCCGGCAATGCGCGATGGTCGGCGTCAGCGCCGCCAGTAGGAAGTCGTAGAAGCCGTCGCCGAGGTTGTCGTTCAGGATCGCACGATCCTTGCCGCGCATTTTGTCCTTGGCGCTGTTGGCGTAGTTCACGTTGTACGGCGGGTCGGTAAATACCATGTCCACCGGCGCGCCATCGAGAAGGCGGTCGTAGCTGTCGGCGACCGTAGAGTCGCCGCAAAACAGGCGGTGACCACCGAGCAGCCAGACATCCCCAGGACGCGAGACTGGCGTCTCTGGCATCTCGGGCATGGCGTCATCGTCGGTCTGGCCTTGGCCATCCGATTCGTCGCCGGCCATCAGCTCCGCCAACGCATCGGCATCGAAGCCGGTCAGCGACAGATCGAAGTCATCGTCCTGCAGAGCGGCGATCTCGATGCGCAGCATCGCGTCATCCCAGCCGGCGTTCTCGGCGATGCGGTTGTCCGCGATCACCAGGGCCCGGCGCTGCGTGGGGGTCAGGTGATCGAGCACGACCACCGGTACTACGTCCAGCCCGAGTTTCTGTGCGGCGGCGAGCCGTCCGTGCCCGGCGACGATGACGCCATCGCTGCCGGCCAGAATCGGATTGGTGAATCCGAACTCGGCGATCGACGCGGCGATCTGTGCCACCTGATCGTCTGAGTGGGTGCGCGCATTGCGGGCGTATGGCACCAGCTTGGCCGTCGGCCACTGCTCAATCTTGTCGGCCAACCAGGAAGCGCTCATTGCGCGGCACCCGTGGTTGGAAGTCGTTGCGTGACGACCTCGTCGAAGGATTGGCCGGTGGCCAGCAGAGTGACCGGAACGCCAGGATGGTTCTGTTGGAAGCGTTTGATGGCGACATCCACGTACTCCGGCGCGATCTCGACGGCGCGGCATACGCGACCGGTACGTTGGGCAGCCAGCATCGTCGAGCCGCTGCCACCGAACGGATCGAACACGATGTCGCCCGATTCCGTGTAGGCCTCGATGGCGAACGCCGGCAACGCCACCGGGAACACGGCCGGGTGGTCGATGTCCTGACCGATCTTGCCCTTGTGGCGCATCACGCGGATGACCGAGTCGGGAATCCGGGTGTCCTGCGTCGGCTGCCCCTTGTGCGTCCAGCCGCCGACTTCGCCGTCCTTGCTGCGCATGGCCGTGGATGAGCCATCGGCGCGCAGGTGCGACTCCTGGCCTGCGTGCTTGCAGGGCACGATCTTGTTGGGCTTGCGGCTCTGCCGGTTGAAGTGGAAGACGAACTCGAAGCTCGGGGCGAAGCGCCCGGCCCAGTCGCCAGGCATGCCCGGCCCCTGATCCCAGACGTACCACGCGAAGCGCCGCCAGCCTTGTGCACGCATCCAGCCGAGCCACGCGTCCCAATACGGGATGACTTCGTTGTCGCGGTGGATCAGCCCGAGGTTGACCAGCACCTGTCCATCGTCGGCCATCGGCACATTGCCGAACACACCGCGCATCAGGCCATCCCAATCCACGATGCCGCCGGAGGTGTAGTCGCGCTGATTGCCATAGGGCGGCGAGGTGAAGCACAGGCGCGCCGCGTCGCCTTGCATCAGCGTGGCGACCACGGTCGGGTCGGCGGCGTCGCCACAGATCAGGCGATGCGGGCCGATGGCCCAGACATCGCCGGTGCGGGATACCGGCGACACAGGTGCATCTGGCACGTGGTCTTCGGCGTCCGGTTCATCGGCGTCTTGTTCTCGGGCGACTTCTTCGGCTCTCGCATCGTCTGCGAGCAGTGCTGCGATCTCAGCATCCTCAAAACCGGTCAGCGTGAGGTCGTACCCGGCGTCGGACAGCTCAGCCAACTCCAGCGCAAGCAGTTCCTCGTTCCAGCCCGCATCGAGCGCCAGCCGGTTGTCGGAGATGACGTAGGCGCGCTTCTGTGATGGTGACAGGTGAGCGAGTTCGATCACCGGCACTTCATCGAGTCCGAGCTTGCGTGCGGCAGCCATGCGGCCGTGGCCGGCGATGATGCCGTTGTCGCCATCCACCAGGACCGGGTTCGTCCAGCCGTACTCGACGATGCTGGCGGCGATCTTGGCCACCTGCGCGTCGGTGTGCGTGCGCGGATTGCGGGCATAGGGGATCAGCGCCTCGACCTTGCGGTACTCGACGTTGAGCATGTTCAGAATCGGTTCCTCGAAAAAGAAAACCCGCCGACGGGAAACCGTGGGCGGGCTCGTGATCTGTGCTGGATGCGGTGGGTGCAAACTGCAAACCCTGCAAACCTAGGTTTGCAGTCTGACGCTAAAAAAGCGCCGCGCTCGCGCCCCCCGCATTGCTTTCTGGCCAGGAAGGACCCGTTGCAATAGGTCGTGGCCATCGCGGGCCGGAAACGACGAAGGCCACAGATCGCTCCGTGGCCTTCACGCACCCAATGCTCGCAAGATTAGCCGTAATACTAGCGAAAAAACCTCAGGATGTTGCAC
>JBLRXD010000148.1:0-10704 GCA_047920935.1 Pseudomonadales bacterium
CAGATCTCGGCGTCGAGGTCGTCTATGGAGGAAGCGGGCTGGGTGGTCATGCTGGACTCCCGGTTGGCTGGCAGATGCTGTATGAATATACAGCATTTACCACCGAATCGCCAGCTATGACATGTCGGTCAACACCATACTGCAGGGGCGCTGCCGCGGGCTTTGCCGCTACCGCAGCGCCTCGATGGCGGCCTGAAAGAAGGCGTAGCTCTCGAGTTCATGGGCATCGACCCAGGCTTCCGGCCAGTAGCTGAGCTTGACGATGACCACGTCTTCTTCGGGCGCGACGTAGATCAGTTGCCCGTAGACGCCCTGAGCTTCATAGCGGCCGTCGTCGAACAGCCACCACTGGTAGCCATAGCCAAGCGGGTAGTCGGGGTACAGATTGCCGTACTCGATGGCAGGACGATCCGGCCGGGTCGCCGCGCGAACCCAGTCGGCAGAGACGATCCGTGTGCCGTTGGCGTGCCCGTCATTGGCCATCATCAGGCCGAAGCGGCCGAAATCCCGCAGGGTCGCCAGCAGCCCGCCACCGGCCATCTCGCGCCCAATGCCTTCCGGCCCGTCGAGAATCCATGCCGCATCGAACTCCATGCCCAGTGGACGCCAGAGGTGCTCCTCCATGAACCGCGCCAGCCGTTGTCGACTCACCGCCTCCACCAGCCAGCCGAGGATGGAGGTTTCCATGGTGCTGTAGTTGAACTTCTCCCCCGGCGCACGAGCCCGCGGCAGACCGTTGGCGCCTTCGACCAGTCGATAGCGCTGCTCTACGTAGGCGCCGAGCCAATGCCGCACCAGCGGCTTCGAGACGTCGGACCAGTCGTAAGCCTCCTCGTCCCAGGCAACGCCGGAAACCATCTGCAGCGCATCGCGGATGCTGACGCCTTCGTAGGCACTGCCCTCCAGCGCCGGCAGGTACTGAGTAAGAGCGTCGTCCAGGCTGCCGATCAGCCCCTGCTCGAGCGCGATGCCCACCAGGGTCGAGGTGAACGACTTGCCGGTGGAGAACGACATGAATCGCGTCGCCGGCCCGGCGGCGTTGTGATACGACTCGTGGACGATGCGCCCGCCCTTGAGAATCAGCAGCGCGTTGCCCTGGGTGCGGCGGTTGAAGTCGCCGATGCCGTACTCAGCGCCCTCGAACCGGTAGCGGATATCGAACCCCTCCGGCAGCGACAGGCGTGGCAGTTCCATCACCCGCTCGCCGGCGTGCACCGTTCGGGTGGGGAAGATCTGATCCGCGGACTGATACTTCTGCGCCCGCCCCTCGGGCTCGAAGAACGCCCGACGGATGGCCTCCCCTTCCGCCGCGGCGGTGCCGCTGGCGATGAGCAACGCGAGCGCCAGCAGCGGGCACAGCAGACGGTTCATGCGGTTTCCTCCAACACCTTGCTCATGCGCAGCAACGGCACCGCGACCCCACCGCGATCGTCGACGATACGCTCGCACGGCTGATAGCCGCAGGCCCGATAGAGCGGCTCGCCGGACAGGGTGGCCATCAGCTCAACCCGGCTGAAGCCCCGCGCCCGCGCCGCTTGCTCGCACAACGCCAGAATCAGCCGCCCCACGCCTTTGCGGGTATGTTGCGGATGGGTGTACATGGCGCGCACCCGGGCGGCATCCTGCGCCGGATCGAGAAAGGCGGCGTCGCGACCAGGCGACTGATCGCCGCCATACAGCGTGGCGCGAGCGCTCCAACCGCCGCAACCGGCCAGCTCACCGCCCGCTTCGACGATGAAGTATGTGGCGTCGTCGATGAGTTGGGTATCCAGACCCATGATGACGCGGCTGGATTCGATCTGGTCGGCATCGAGAAACGGCTTCTGCAGCTCGCCGATGGCAGCGTCCATCAGCGCGCGCAACGCGTCGAGGTCTGCGCGGCTTGCGAGCCTGTGGGTCAATGCCGGGTGAGTCATGATGTCGTGGTCATCCGCTGCCGCCCTTGCGAACACGTCAGGGCTGATGGTAAGCGACTCCCCATGAGGAGTCAGCACTTCGCAACCTCTGGCCGGCGCTGGCGTGCAACCATGGTGGTGATCGACAATGCCCTCCCTCGATTCAACCGACAAGAGCACCTTCGACCATGGGCATATCCCTCTACGACGCCTCCGTCGCTTGCTACCTGCAGACCCTCGGCGCGGTCGCCGCGCTGCTGGACAAAGGGGCAACCCATTGCGCGGCCAATGACATCGACCTGAACGACGTGGTCGAGACCCGTCTGCACCCGGACATGCTGCCGTTCCGTTTTCAGATCGTGTCGGTGGCGCACCACTCGCTGGGCGCCATCAAAGGCGTAGCGGCCGGCGTATCCGCACCGCCGGCGTATGCTCCCGAGCTCGATTACGCGGCGCTGCAGAATCTGGTGGCAGAGGCCCTCGAAGGTTTGCAGGCGTACTCGCGCGACGCCGTGGAAGGCTTCGAAGGTAAAGACGTGGTATTTCAGCTCGGCGAGCGCAAGCTGCCGTTCACCGCGGAGAACTTCCTGCTGTCGTTCTCACTGCCGAACTTCTATTTTCACGCGGCGACCAGCTACGACGTGCTGCGCATGACCGGCGTACCGCTCGGCAAGCGGGACTTCATGGGCCAGCTGCGCATGAAGCACTGAAGCACCTTGCTGCGCCTTCTAGCGGGAACTGAGGGCCTGCAGCCCGGCAGCGAGCTGCTCGATCATCGCCGCCTCCACCAGGCGTTCGCGCCAATGGGGGGGAATGCTCGAAGCGCCGTAGAAGGCCCCCGCCAGCTGCCCGCAGATGGCCCCGGTAGTGTCGGCATCTTCGCCGAGGTTGACGGCGAGCAGCACGCACGACTCGAAATCGTCACCGCGGGAGAAAGCCCACAGCGCGGCTTCGAGGCTTTGAACCACATAGCCGCTGCCGCGGATCTCCGGGGGCTCGCGCTGCAGGAACGAGCCGAGCGCGATCTCCTCGATGGCGGGCTCGAGCGGCGCGTGATCCCAAACCCCGGGCTCGGGCGCGAACATCGGGGCGAGCAACGCCTCTTTGGAAGCGCCGCTCAAGGCGCCCACCATCAGGCCGCAGTAATAGCGGCAGGCGTCCACCGCTTGCTGGGCGCCGTGGGTGGTACGCGACATCTCCGCAGCCCGATCGATGGCGAGCCGCGGATCGTGGGCGAACGCCATGGGAATCGGCGCCAGCCGCATGAGCGAGCCGTTACCGGCCATGTCGGCCGCGGTGGAGCCGGCGACCGGATCCCCGCTGCGAGCAAAGCGCTGCAGGGCGTCCGAGACGGTGCCACCGATGTCGAAGCAGCGACCGTTGGACGACATGTAGCCGCTGTCGCGCCAGCGCAGGTAGCGCTTCATCTGGTCGGTGGCATCGAACGCGCCACGCTGCACCAGGCTGGCGGCCAGGCACAGGGCCATGGAGGTGTCGTCCGTCCACTCGCCGGCAGCGAGCCGAAACGGCCCGCCCCCCAACATGTCGGTGACCGGTTCGAAGCTGCCCGGCGGGGCGAACTCCACGGTGGTGCCCACGGCGTCGCCGCAGGCGAGGCCGAGCAAGGCGCCAAGGTGGCGCGGCGCGACAGGGGGGGATGAGGACGTCATGGGTTCCATAGTAACCCACTCGCGAGCGATTACTTGTGGGAACGATTTCGTGAGGCAGTGAGGCCTGCGCTCAGGCGGCGGCAACCGCCGATCGCGGCGCATGTGCCTGCTCGCCCGCGATCACCTGAGCGAGGGTGTTGAACACCAACCACTCCGGCTTCAGGAAATTCTGATAGTAGTGGAAGTTCCGCAGCATCATGCGCTCGCGACGGCGACTGTCGGTCATCAGCAGAACAGCCTGCTCGACGCATTCGTCCGCGGAGGTGAACTCGAGATAATTCTCGCCCGCGGAGAAGTCGCCGGGAACATCGTGAACCAGCGGCTCGCAGAGGATGGCCTTGGAATGGGCCACGTACTCCCCCAGCTTCCAACCGTTGGAATCGAACAACCCGGTGGTGGTTATGCAGATGGGCGTCGACTTCATCAGCGCCATGTAGGCTCGCTTGGTGACCAGGCGCGGATCGGCGAGCAGGTCCGGATCGCACTGCCGAGCAGCCACGGGCCCGGGCGCAATGCCGCCGACGAACGCGCTGCCGAGCTCGGCTTTGAGCGCCTTGATGCAGGCGATGCGCATGGCGTCCACCTCGGAGTGACGCCTCATGCCGGCGAACTCTCGGGCATTGGCGGTATTCCAGAGCCGGGTCAGAAACAGCACCCGCGGCTCACCGCCGAAAATCGGCGGCTGTTCGAGGGTGGACACCCTCGGCACGAAGCGCTGACGCATGCCGAGGCTGCGCGCCACGCCCAGGATGCCCTTCATACCGCCCGTGCGGATGGCTCGCGCCAGCGCAAATCCATCGATGCCGTCGTCGAGAACCCGGTAGTTCAGCCCCAGAGGGCGCACCTTGTCACGCTGTGCAGCAGGCAGGGCATCCACCAGATGACGGTCGTAGCCGCGTTTGAAGTAGGCATCGACGCCGTTCAGAGAGGCGTCGCACAGCCCACGTCCATCCACCACATCGTAGGCCGCCAGCTTTTCTTCGATGCTGACGAGCATGGGCGGCCCCACGGGTCTGGCGTGGGCACTCAGCGGACACCGCTGTCGAGGTTGCTGTTTCAGCTCGATGATTCCGAGCCGGTGAAGGCGATGCAGGCCGGTATAGATCTGACTGTAGTGCCCCTCGTCGGATCCGTAGAACATGTTCACTCGGGGTAGTCGTTTCACAGCCCATCTCACGCCAGACGCATGAAGCCTAACAAAGAGCAGGAAGTTCCGGCATTGAGCTTTGGCGGACCGCTCGGCTACTGCGCGCTCGGGTGGTGATCCGACCCATAGACCCACTGGCGCCAGCCGGTGCGGGCAAAAGGCTTCCAGCCTTCCTGTGGCTGGGCCAGCCGCTCGGCCAGCAGGTACAGCGCGCTGGCGTTGAACCCCAGGCCCACATGGCTGCCGTACACCTCGACGTTCTCGGCGATGGCCGAGGTTGTCTGGCGGGCGATCTGCCAGGGCACGATGCCGTCGGTACGGGAGTACACGGCGGTTCCGGGCACACCGGGCAGCGGCTCGACGACCCGACGGCGCAGCCGCAGGGCCTGCTCCTGGTCGATGCTGCTGTCGCCGAGCCGGCGCATCACCCGGTAAGCGCGCGACGGCTGCGGCACCCCGCCGATGGGGCTGCCGAGGGTGATTACCTGGCGCACCTTCTCGGGAAAACGCTGGGTCAGCAGCCGGGCGTAGACGCCGCCGAGACTCCAGCCCACCAGGCTGACCTTGCGCTCGCCGCCTTCGCGCCACACGGTGTCCAGACGCTCGGCGAGGCGCTGCTGCAGATCGGGCACCCCGGGGCCGAGGTTGCGGCCGAGCAGCCATGGCTGGGTGGAAAACTTCTGGCTGGCGAGATAGTGGCGGATCACCGCGGTGGAGCCGTCAGCGCCGCCGAAGCCCGGAAGCACCAGCACCGGATGGCCATCGCCGCGCGGCGCCAGGGTCAGATAGGGCGCGATGGGAATGAGTGAGGCGATCTCAGCCAACGCCCGCGGCCCCTCGGCGTAGGCGAGGCCGCGGTCGCGCTGCACGGTCCGAACGCCGTCGCGCTGTACGTCTCGAGCGCCGTCCGCTGGCTTGGTCACGTCAGATCCACCTTCTCCGGCAGCGGTCGCGCCAGCATCTTGCCGCAGGCAGCAAGGTTGGCGCTGAAACCGGCCAGCCCCTTCAGGCTGGCGTAGTGGGCGCTGAGCGCCGGCCAACGCGCGGCGTCCGGCGGCCCCGACACCAGGTCGAGTTGCGACAGCCCGCAGGCGACGGCAATGTCGGCGATGGACAGGCTGTCGCCCACCAGATACCGGCCGCCGTCGAGGCAGCGCTCCAGATAGTCGAAGTGCTTGGGCATCCGCCGCTGGAACGTGGTGCGCGCGGTAGCCACGTCGGAATCCTTGCCCTGGAAGCGCGGAAACAGCAGCGGCCGGAAAATACCCAGGCCGATGTCGCTGGCCATCTCCGAGTCGGCGTATTCCTCGAACCACAACGCGCGACCGTGCTCGTAGGCGTCATCCGGGTAGAGGCGCGGGGTGGCCACCAGACGCTCCAGATAGCCGCAGATGGCGGACGAGTCGGGAATGGTGCCGGCAGCGCCTTCACTGCCGATGCGGCGATCGCGCAGCACCGGGATGCGGCCGGCGGGGCTGATCTCGATGAACCAGTCGGGCTTGGCCATGATGTTCACGTTTTCGAAATCGTACTCGAGCCCTTTCTCGCGCAGCACCACTTCCACCTTGCGCACGAACGGGGACAGCGGGGTGCCATAGACGACCAGCTCAGCCATTGAAAATCTCCTTCAGGGGTTTATGCGGCTCGCAGACGTTTCGGAGATAGTACCAGCCTCGACGGCGGGTTGAGGCTGCGCTGCGGCCGCGCCGCGGTGCGATTCCAGCAACCGCTCCAGTTCGGCGCGCAACAGCGCTTCGCGCAACTCCCAATGGCGCCGCTCGTCGCGCAGCGAGCGCAGCAAAGAGCCTGCCATGAACACCATCAGCACGATGAACGGAAACGCGGCAAGGATGGACAGCGTGCGCAGCGCGTCGAGCCCACCCGACAGCAGCAGCACCCCCGCCACCAGCACCGGAATCGTGCCCCAGACGATGCGGATCCAGCGCTTCGGCTCGAGCGCGCCGCCGCTGGTGAACATGCCCAGCACGAACGTGGCGGAGTTGGCGGACGTGATCACGAACAGCACCACCAGCACCAGCATCAGCGCCCCCAGCAGCGGCGCCCCGGGCAACAGCGCCAGCATGGCGAACAGTCCGGAGCTGATCTCCTCGACCACCGCGTCACCGATGCCGGCGGCGTCGAACAGCTCGAAGTACAAAGCCGAGCCGCCGAAGACGGCGAACCACAGGGCGCTCAACACCACCGGCACGCCGATGACGCCGAGCACGAACTCGCGCACCGTGCGCCCACGGGAGATGCGGGCGATGAAGCTGCCGACGAAGGGCGCCCAGGAAATGCCCCAGGCCCAATAGAAGATGGTCCAGCGCTCGACCCAGTCGTCACCCGTGTAAGGCGTCATCACCAGGCTCATGCCGATGACGTTGCCGAAGTACTCGCCGATGGCATTGGTCAGCGCGGCGGTGACGAAGTCGGTAGGGCCGGCGAAGAACACGAACACCAGCAGCCCCGCGGCCAGCAGCATGTTGGCGTCGCTGACGTAACGCACGCCCTTCTCCAGCGGCGTCAGCGCGCACAACAGGAACACCACCGCCACCGCGGCGAGGATGTAGAGTTGCTCGGTGACGCCGAACCCCACGTCCGCCACCGCAACCAGGCCGCTGTTGATCTGGATGATGCCCAGCCCCAGCGTGGTCGCCACGCCGAACACCGTGGAAACGACGGCGAGCACGTTGATGGCGTGGCCGAGGCCGCCGTCCACGCGATTGCCGAGGGTGGCGCGGAAAGTCTCGCTGATCATGCCGGCCCCGCCGCGGCGGAAGCTCACGTAGGCGATGGCCAGACCGACGACGGCGAAATTCGCCCACTGGTGAAATCCCCAATGGAACAGGGAGTAGCGCATCGCCAGTTGCGCGGCCTGGGCCGAGCGCGGCTCGGCGAGCCCCAGCGGCGGCTCCACGTAATGGGTCATGGGCTCGGCCACGCCCCAGAACACCAGACCTACACCCATGCCGGCGGAGAAGATCATGCCCAGCCACACCGGGTAGGCGAACTCCGGCGCTTCGCCGTCGGCGCCCAGACGGATATGCCCGTAGTCACTGAATGCGACGCCGACGCAGAACACCAGAAAGCCGGTCGTGGCGAACAGGTAAAACCAGCCGAAATGCTCGCGGGTGAACGCCAGCGCCGCCTCGGCCTCGGCGGCCAGCTGCGCCGGCGCCGCGACACCCACCGCGACGAACGCCGACAGCAGCGCCAGGGACACGAAGAATACCCAGCCGGGACGCTGGTTGGCTGTCACGCCGTTGGCTGTCATACCGACAGCAGCGCGTGCTCCAGCGCGGCGGCGTCTGGCGGTTCCTGCGCCGCCAGAGGATCCCTCGGCAACACCCGATGCTGCAGCACCAGCCGCGCCAGCAGAGCCCGATGCGGGCTGCCGATGCGCGTCGCTTCCCAGGCCATGGCGACAGCGCTGGTGAGGTGATACAGGGCCGACGCAGCCTGCCGGGTGAGACCCTCCTCCCCCCTGGCCGCCGCCTGTGCAAGCTGCACTGCCCGCGGCATGGCGTCGTCGAGCAGGCGGCGCAGTTCGGCATCCACCGTGGCGTCTTCCAGCAGCCCGGCCCAATGCTCCTGCAATGCATCCAGCGACTGCTCGCGCCTGATGGCGCGCACCACGTCCAGCGCCACGATGTTGCTGGTGCCCTCCCAGATCGAGCCCAGATGGGCGTCGCGCAGCAGCCGCGGATCCGGCCACTCCTCGATGTAGCCGCAGCCACCGCGCACCTCCATGGCGTCGCCGGTCACCTTGCGGGCATCGCGACAAGCGCGGAACTTGATCAGCGGCGTCAGCACCCTGGCCAGGCTGTAGGCACGGTTGTCGCCGGCGTCGGCGCGCTGCAGCGCGGCCGCGGTCTGGAACATCATGGTGCGCGCCTGCTCGCCGGGCAGCAGGATCTTCAGCAGCTGCCGCCGCATCAGCGGCATGTCGATCAGCCGGCGGCCGAAGGCCTGGCGATTGCGGGCGATGAACATGGCCTCACTGGCGGCGCGGCGCATCAGCCCGGCGGCGCGCACGCCGTTGGACAATCGCGAGTTGTTCACCATGTCGGCCATCTGCACGAAGCCGCGGCCGGGCTCGCCCACCAGAAAAGCCTTAGCGCCCTCCAGGCGGATCTCGCCGCTGGCCATGGAGCGGGTGCCGAGCTTGTCCTTGAGCCGGATGATGCGATAGCGGTTGGGCGTGCCGTCTTCGAGCAACCGTGGCAGCAGGAACAGCGACAGGCCCCGCGTAGGAGCGACCAAGCGGCCTGCGGCCGCCGCGGTCGCTTGAGGAAAAGCGGAGTTTTCCATGAAAGCGATCTCCCGATCGCGATCGGGAGATCGCTCCCTCAGGTCTGATGCCGGACGCGCCAGCACCATGGCCAGCGCGGCATCGGGGTTGGAGCAGAACCACTTGTCGCCGTCGAGCAGCCAGCCGTCGGGGTCATCCGGATCGGGGCGCGCCACCGTAGCGGTGGCGGCAACATCGGAGCCCGCCCCCTGCTCGGTCATGAACATGGCGCCCTGGAACAGCTCGTCCGGATCCAGGCTGGTGAGCCGCGGCAGATACCGCTCCACCAACTCGGCGGCGCCGAACTTCTTCAAGGTGCGGGCCAGCGAGTCGGTCATCGATACCGGGCAGCACAAACCAAACTCCGCCTGAACGAACAGGAAAGTGAGCGCATACTTCACCGCCGGCGGCAGTGGCCCCTGCCAGCCGAGCACGTCGTTGCGATGGGAGATGGCCGCGAGGCCGAACTCGCCGAAGGCGAGGCGTTCCATCTCCTGGAAAGCGGGGTGTTTGACGATGCGCTGCTCATCCAGCCCGGTGCGGCTGCGGTGCGCAAGGGTCGGCGGGTGCTTGTCCGCGGTACTCGCCAGTTGGTCGAGGTGACCGCCGGCCAGCGCCCCCAGGCGCTCCAGCCGCGGGCGCAGATGCGCGAGCAGCTCGGCCGGCAGATACACACCGAGCAATCGCAGCAGTTCCGGATCGCTGCTGAACAGGTTGACGCCGTGCTGGTCCGGCACGGGGTGATCGTTGCTGGCTGGCATCGTCAGTGAGCCTTTGGCTGCTGTAAGGCCCAGGGTATAGCGTGCCGGCGGGGATCTAAAGAAGCGCAACTGGTGACGCGGTTGCCTTCTGGAGCAGGCTCCTACCGAGGCGTTGGCCCTGCGGGGCGGATGTTGTCATCATGGGCACCATGACCAGATCGCAACAGACGCACCTTGATTGGTGACCGCAGCGTGCTGATGCTCTACGACGAGCAGATGCTGAGCCACCGGCCGGAGGTGCAGGATCCGTACCTCCCAGGGCGCCTGGAACGCCGGGTGCGGGAGATCCTCTCCGGGCTCGAAGTGAAGTGGAACTATCCCGAACACCCCGGGCGGATCACCGCCATCAAAGACCTGCTGGATCGCGAGCCGGTGCCGGGCGTGCGCTTTGCCGGCGGCGCGGCGGCGACCCGGGAGCAGCTGGCGCGCGTCCACACCACCTCCTATCTCGATGACATCTACGCGTTGCGCGGCCAGAGCGCCTGGTTGGACGAGGACACCACGGCGGTGTCCAAGGGCAGCGTGGAGGCGGCGGAATTTGCCGCCGGCACGGCGGTGAAGGCGGTAGAAGCCGTGCTCGCGGGCGAAGCCAGCAGTGCGTTCGCGGTGGTGCGCCCGCCCGGACATCACGCCGAGCCCGTGCGGGCACGCGGGTTCTGCCTGTTCAACAACGTCGCCGTGGCGGCAGCTCACGCTCAGGCAGCGCTGGGCTGCAAGCGCGTGCTGATCGTCGACTGGGACGCCCACCACGCCAATGGCACTCAGGAAATTTTCTGGGCCGACCCCGACGTAATGCTGTTCGACACCCATCGGGCCTCGCCCTTTTATCCGGGCACCGGACTGCTGACCGATGTAGGCGGCGGCCTCGGCACCGGAACCACCGTCAACGTCCCGCTACCGGAAGGCAGCGGCGACCTGGCGTTGCTGACGGCTTTCGAGC
>JBLRXD010000149.1:0-10703 GCA_047920935.1 Pseudomonadales bacterium
CAAGTGGTCGTGAAGCAGTTTGCCTCTGGCATCTGCCACTCGCAACTCCACCAGATGCACCGGCCGCGGCAGGCACCGGTGATTCTCGGTCACGAATCTACCGGCGTCGTGCTGAAAACCGGCAGCGAGGTCACCCACGTCAAAGAAGGCGACACCGTGCTGGTCACCTGGGTGCCGCGCAACGCCACCGCCGCCAGCCAGGCTCCGGTGCGCGCAACGCTGCAGGTCAGCGACGGCATCGCGCAGTCCGAAAACGTCTTCACCTGGGCAGACAACACGCTCGCCGACCAGCAGTACGTGGTGAAGGTCGATCCTTCGATCCGCACCGATGTCACCTCCATCATCGGCTGCGCGGTCATGACCGGGGCGGGGGCGGTGATCAACACCGCCAAGGTTCAGCCCGGCCAGAGCGTCGCCATCTTCGGCGTCGGCGGTGTGGGGCTTTCTGCCGTGGTGGGGGCGAAAGTGGCGGGCGCCAACCCCATCATCGCGGTGGATCTCGACGACGAAAAACTCGCGTTCGCCAAGCGCTTCGGCGCCACCCACGGGATCAACGCCCGCAACCAGGATCCGGTGCAGGCCATCCACGCCCTGACCGTACGCGAGGGTCAGCTGACATTCCTGCACACGCCGGTGAGCGGCGCCGATTTCGTTTTCGACTGCATCGGCATCAAGACCACCATGGAGCAGATCGTGCCGGCCTGCCGGACGGGGCACTTCGGCGCCCGCGACGGCGGCACCGCGGTGCTGGTCGGAGTACCCGGTGGCAACGTCGAACTGAACGCCCTCGACGTGTTGCTGAACGAGAAACACTTCATCGGCAGCATCGGCGGCTCCTGCGCGCCGGAGCGGGATTTCCCGCGGTTTCTGGAGTGGCAGGACAACGGCGACCTCGACCTGGATGCCATGGTGACGCAGCGTTACAGCATCGATCAGATCAACGAGGCCACCGCGGCACTGGAGCAAGGTACGATTTCCGGTCGCGCCATCATGGAATTCTGATCCTCGGCGCATGACCGTCGATACCAGCCAGTTCCGCTTTGCCGCTGGCGGGGCGCTGCAGCAGTACCCCACCAGCGTGCGCAATCTGAAAGGCGCGCAGGCGCAGGTGGCGAAATCCGTGGCTAGGCTGTCGGACCTGCAGGAGTTGCTGTGGGCCGACAACCGTCAATCGGTGCTGCTCATCTTTCAGGGCATGGACACCGCCGGTAAGGACGGCACCATCAAGCGGGTCACCAGTGGTGTTGATCCCGCAGGCTTCCAGGTGTTCAGTTTCCGCCAGCCGACTCACGAAGAGCTCGACCATAACTACCTGTGGCGCTACTGGCGCGCCATGCCCGAACGCGGCCGTATCGGCATCTTCAATCGTTCTTATTACGAGGAGGTGCTGGTCGTGCGGGTACACCCCGAGATGATCGAGCAACGGCCGTTGCCCCACGAGCGTCTCGATGAAGACATCTGGCAGCAGCGACTCGAAGACATCGCGTCGATGGAGCGCCACCTGTGGCGCGACGGCACGCTGATCCTCAAGTTCTACCTCCACCTGTCCAAAGACGAGCAGAAATCCAGACTTCTGGCGCGCCTCACCAATCGGGACAAGCTGTGGAAGTTCGATCCTCGAGATCTGCAGGAGCGGCAACTGTGGGACGCCTATCAGCAGGCCTACCAGCACGCCATCGAGGCAACCCACGACGACCACGCCCCGTGGTTTGTCATTCCGGCGGATGACAAGTGGACCATGCGTGCCATCGTGGCGCAGATACTCACCGAGGAGATCGCACGCCTGCAGCTGCGCTATCCGGTACCAGCGACCGGCGACGGCTGGGTCGAAGACGCCATCGCCCACCTCGAAGGCGAGGACGGATAGCGCATCGCAGCAATCAGGCGCTGGCTAGGCTCCGGTAGGCGGCCTGAGTGAGGCTGAAACCCCGCAGGTCGCCCATGAGCGAGCCCTCCATTCGATTCATCACGTAAGAGACGCACAGGCGAGCATCCTGATCGACCACCACGCTCGACCCTCCCCAGCCGCCCCAGTAGGCAATGTGCGGATTCGGGCCCATGGGCATGACGTCGCTGGTAAGACCGTAGCCCATGCCAAAACGCACGGGCACACCCAGCACCAGATCTTTGCCGAAGCTCTGCTCGTCGAAAATGCGCGCGCAACCCGCCGCGCTCATGAGCGTCTTGCCGAACGCCGTGCCACCATTGGCCACCAGCGTCTGCGCCCGCACCACCGAGCGTGCATTGCCGTGGCCGTTGGCCGCTGGAATTTCGGCCTGACGCCAGCCGGGCGTGCCGCTCAAGGTGGCTTTCGCCAGCGGGTTGGCGAACGTTCGGCCGGCGATGGTATCGGCCGGTAGATCCTGCGCCGGGCCCGAAGCCGGCGGAATCAACTCGCCGATACGGGCGAAGTGCTCTTCGCCGATGCCGATGTGAAAATCCGCGTTCAGTGGCGTGGCGATCTCGTCAGCGAAAAACCTGCCCAGGCTGCGCCCTGTCACGCGGCGCACCACCTCGCCGATGAGGTAACCCTGGGTCAGCGCGTGATAGCCGCTGGCCGTTCCGGGCTCCCACCAGGGTTTCTGTCGCGCCAGCGCATCGACCATGCGCTCCCAATCGTAGAGGGCCTCGCTCGCCATGGGCTCATCCATGCCGGAAAGACCAGCGGAGTGGCTCAGGAAGTGTCGCACTTCAGTGGCGGCTTTGCCGTTCTGAGCGTACTCCGGCCAGTAGCGGCTCACCGGCGCGTACAGATCGAGCTCGCCGCGATCGGCCAGCAACAGCGCGCACAGCGCCGCCATGGTCTTGGTCGTAGAGTAGACGTTGACGATGGTGTCCTGCTCCCAGGGCAACGTCGCCGCCGCATCGCGATACCCGCCCCAGAGATCGACAACCATTTCCCCCTCGAGGGATACCGCCACCGAGGCGCCGACTTCGTTACGTTCGCGGAAGTTCTTGGCAAACGCCTCGCGCACCGGCGCAAAGGCTTCGTCGCAGTGCCCACTAATCTCGCCCATCGTGCACCTCGTGAGGTTGGTTCTGCTTGGATGCGGAATTGTTTACCAGCCGCTTACCCACGCATACAAATTTAATTTCCTATGGTATCGTGGCGCCTCGGCCATCAGCTACAACCAAGAGGCTCTATCGTGAAGAAATCAGTTCTCCTTCTAATTGCAACCTTCGCATTCGCTGGTTGCGCAGCTGTCAGCACCGAGCGTGTTGATGGCATCGAATCCCGCCTGAGCGCTCTGGAAAGCCAGGTTGAGGCAGCTTCCAACGCTGCTGATCGGGCTGCTTCGGCTGCCACCCGCGCAAGCCAGGAAGCAAGCGCGGCGCAATCCGCAGCCCAGCGCGCTACCGACGCCGCAAACCAGGCCAACGAGCGCGTCCAGCGCATCGCTGACACCTGCTGCGCACGCAAGTAATCGGAACTTCAGATCCTCACGGGTAACCCCGTAGGGATCTTGAGAACCTCGTCAAGCCGCGCCCAGTCTACGACTGAGGCGCGGCTTTTCTTTGCCTCGGTATTTGCCCCGGTATTTGCCGCGGCGAGTGCCGCGGCAAGGGCCGCCCGCACTCTCCCCGCAAACGCCACCGGATCATGCTCGGCATAGATGTCTTCGTGCACCTCGACGAATAACTGGCCATCGCGCCAGCCAACCTTATAAGGCTCGTTGATGATGCGCACCACCGTGCCTCGAGCAACCAACTCGGTGAGCGCCACGATGTGCGGCTCATACAGGCGGATGCACCCCTGGCTGACCATCTGACCTACGCCGAACGGTTGATTGGTGCCGTGGATGTAGTAGCCGGGAATATCCAACTGCAGGGCGCGCGACCCCAATGGGTTGTCGGGCCCGGGCGGCACCACCGGCGGCAGCGGATCGCCCCGTTCGGCATGCTCGCGCCGGGAGGTGGCGGTCGGCGTCCAACTCGGATTTTCGATCGCCATGGTTATGCGCGACGTGCCCAGCGGCGTGCGGAAATCCTGGCGCCCAAGCCCGACCGGATAGGTGATCACCATGTTGCGGTTGGGCGGATAATAGTAAAGACGTAACTCGGCCACATTGATGACCACGCCCTCGCGCGGCGCGCTCGGCAGCACGTACGCGGTGGGCAGCAATATCGGCGTACCCTCCCCCGGCAGCCACGGATCCACCTCGGGATTCGCGCGGATCAGCTCTTTGTAACCAAGCCCGTGCTGTTCAGCGATGGAGGCGAGCGTATCTTCATAGCGCGCCCTGATCGTCGTCACGGCGCCAACCACCTGAGTATCCGCGTCGGGCAGCGAGTAAGCGGCAGCGTGCACCGTGGGCGCACCCACCACCCCAACGAGCAACAACAACAGGCTACGGGTGAACAAGCTACGGGCAAATCGCGAAGTGATCATAGGCTACCTGCAACATACTACCGAAACCATAAGACCACGACGCCCCGCTGATTTCCACACGACGGACGGCGCCCGCTTCGCCGAGGCTTCCCCGGAGCAACGCCCCGAGCTAAGGTACGAGGCTGAATTCAATGGGGAGTTGCAAGATGCCAATCAATCCGGATGCGGTGGGCGCCAAGGGCGCCCCGGTACGACGCAAGTGGTCGTCGAAGGATGCCCTGCTCTACGCGGTCGGCGTAGGCGCCGGCACCGGGGAACTGGCGTTCACCACGGAGAACACCAAAGATCTGGCCCAGCGGGTACTGCCAACCTTCGCCGTCATCATCGGCGGCGGCGGCATACCCATGGACAAGATCGGCAGCTTCAACCCCATGCTGATGGTGCATGGCGAGCAGGGCATCGAACTGCTCGGGGAGATCCCGCCGGATGGCGAAATCGAAAGCGTCGGCGAGGTAACCGCCATATGGGACAAAGGCTCTGCCGCGGTACTCGAATTCGAGTCCACCTCCACCGACCTGGCCAGCGGCAAACCGCTGCTCAAGACCCGCACCATGCTGTTCTGCCGCGGCGAAGGCGGCTGGGGCGGCGACCGCGGGCCGTCGGTGAAAGTGGAGTTTCCCGACCGGCCAGCCGACCATGAGGTCACTTATCAAACCAGTGCAGACCAGGCACTGATCTATCGCCTGTCGGGCGATCGGAACCCGCTGCACTCCGATCCGTCCTTCGCCGCCATGGGTGGGTTCGACAAACCGATTCTGCACGGCTTGTGCACCTGGGGATTCACCGGCCGGGCGTTGCTGCACACCCTGTGCGGTGGTGATCCGAGCCGCTTTCGCAGCATGAACAGCCGGTTCTCCAAGCCCGTCTATCCGGGCGATGCGCTCACCATCTCCATGTGGGTCGACGGCAACAGCGCGCTGTTCCGCACCCGCAATCAGGGCGGCGATGTGGTCATCGACCAGGGGCAGTTCACGTTCGCCTGACGGGCAACCAACTCACCGGCAACTAAGGGACGGGACGCTCATCGAAGCCCAGCCCGCGCTCGTACGCCGAGGCGGCGCGGATCAGCGACGGCTCGCCCAAGGTGCGGCCGATGAGCTGGAACGATTTCGGCAACCGCTCGGCGGAAAGCCCGGCAGGCAACGAGATGGTGGGATGCCCGGAGTAATCGAAGGGCGCGGTGAAGGTCACGAACTCGGCGCGCTCACCCTCGTCTTCCACCCGGCGGTTCATGGATTCCACATCCGGCGGCAGTTGCGGCATGCATGGGGCGATCATCATGTCGACGCCTTCCAGCAGGCCATCGAAATCCTGCCGAAACTCGCGCCGTAGCTGCTCCAACGCCTGATAGTCCGCGTCGCTGGCCGCGCGCCCGGTTTCCAGCAGACCGGTCAGCACCGGGCCGTAAAGGGCCTTCTGCTGCGGATAGTAGCGGGCATGGGCACGCGCGCACTCGACGCCGCAGGTGACGTACCAACCCTCGACCAGACGGCTGGTGCTGCGCGGCATGGTCACCTCCCGCACCTCGGCGCCCAATTCCTGGAACAGCCGCAAGGCCTCGCGCACCGTCTCCACCACCGCGTCGTCCACCCCCCGGGAGACGTAGTCCCAGTCGACGCCGATGGTGACCCCGGCGGCCCGTTCCATCAGCATGGTGGCGTAGTTGGGCACCGCGGCGCTCAAGCTGGTGGGATCCTTTGGATCCTGCCCCGCCAACACTTTGAGCAGCATTGCGGCATCCTCGACGTTGCGGGTCATGGGGCCGATGTGGTCGAGAGATTCCGCCAGCGGGAACGCGCCGTGACGGCTTACCCGCCCGTAGGTGGGCTTGATGCCGACCAGGCCGCAACTGGCCGAGGGGAAGCGGATGCTGCCACCGGTGTCGGTGCCGAGCGCGCCATAGGCAAGACCGGCCGCTACCGCCACGCCGGAGCCCGACGACGACACTCCGGTCCAGTGGGCGCGATTCCACGGGTTCAGCGGCGGCACGATCTCCGGATGGTGGGCGCCGAATGCGCCCTCGGTGAGCTGGGTTTTAGCGACGATTACCGCGCCAGCCTCCTTCAAGCGGGTCACTACGGTGGCGTCTTCCGCCGGGATGAAATCCTTCATCACCACCGTGCCGGAGGCGGTGGGCACGCCGCGGGTATACAGCAGATCCTTGATGGCGATGGGAACGCCGTGCAGCAGACCCAGGGGCTTGCCGCTCTGCCGCTCACGGTCGAGCCGCGCCGCCGCCGCCAGCGCCTGATCTTCGAGCACCCGGGCAAACGCGTGCAGTTCCGGCTCGAGGGCATGGATCCGCTCCAGGCATGCCTCGGTTACCCGCGTTGCGGTGAGCTCACCGCTCTTGATGCGGGCGGCCACCTGGTGCAGGGATTGATAGTGCAGTGCGGTCATCGCGGCTCCTTACCCGAATGGGGCTGCAGATCGAATATTTTCCCGGGATTGAGCAGACCCTTGGGATCCAGCGCCTGCTTGAGGGTACGCATCAGCGCGATCTCCACCGGCCCGCGGGATACATCCAGATAGGGCTTCTTCTCGAGCCCGACACCGTGCTCGGCCGACACCGAACCGCCGATGTCCCGCAACGGCTCGTAGACACAGGCCTCTATCTGGTGCCGCTTGTCGGCTCTGTAGTCGCCGACGCCCACCACCAGGTGCAGATTGCCATCACCCATGTGGCCGAAGACATAGCAGCGGAACGAGCCGAACGCCTCGGCGAGCGCCTGCTGCACCCGCTCAACGTAACCTTCCATCGCCGAGATCTTCAGGCTGACGTCAAAGGCTACCGTAGGGCCGTCACGAAAACATTGCTCCACATCGTCGCGCATGGCCCACAGCTGACGGCGTTGCGCCTCGGACTGCGCCAGCACCGCGTCGGCGATCAGCGACAGCTCGTAGGCTTCCGACAACGCCGCTTCGACGATGGCATCGTCCGCGCCCATGGCCTCCACCAGAACATAATAAGGATGCTCCTGGGGAATGGGCGGCTGGTTCCTGGCCGGCGCCGTGGTCACCAGGGTGTAGAAGTCGTTCCACATCACCTCGAACGCCGACAGGGTTCCACCGAGGGCGGAATCCATGTGCTTGAGGAATGCCGGCAGTTTGGCGAAGCTATCCACGGCGACGAACAGCGTCGACTGATGCTTCGGCTGCTCGCGCAACCGCAGCACCGCGCGGGTAACGATGCCGAGGGTTCCTTCGCTGCCGATGAACAGCTGCTTGAGATCGTAGCCGGCGTTGTTCTTGATCATCTGGTTCATGCTCGACACCACGGTACCGTCCGCGAGCACCGCTTCGAGACCCAGCACCATATCGCGCGTCATGCCGTAACGGATGACCCGATTGCCGCCTGCGTTGGTCGCTATGTTGCCGCCGATGGTGCAGCTGCCGCGGCCGCCCAGGTCCAGGGGAAACAGCAGATGGTGCTCGGCTGCCTGCTCCTGAATGCGCTGCAGCACCACCCCGCTCTGCACCACCATGGTTCTGTCGGTGGCGTTGACCTCCTCGATGGCATTCATGCGCTCCAGCGACAGCGCGATGTCGTCGGGTGTGGTGATGGCGCTCTCCACCAGACCGGTGAGCCCGCCGTGCGCGACCACCGTCTGCCCGTGGGCGTGGCAGATCTTCATGGCGGTGCTCACCTCCGCGGTGCTGCGCGGTCGCAGCAGCGCCTTGGCCTGGATGGTGTCACGGCGCCAGATGCCCGCCTGGCGCTGATGCACGTCGTCGCCGGTGAGCACACAGTCTGCCCCCAGAGCGTCGGTGAGAGCTTGTACCACATCGGTCATATCAGTCTCCTTTGCTACCCGTGACCAGGAACTGAGGCAGGCAGAACAGATAGCTGCCATCCTGAACGCCCGCGCGAGCCTGGTCCAGCAGCCCTGCGACTTCGGCCTCGGGCAGTGACGCGAAGCTGCGGATGTAGCCGGCCATGTTGGTCAGCACGTTCAGGCTTCCGCCCTCGCGATCGACGATGGGCAGCAGCGCCACCGAAACCTCGGAAAACCCTGCTCGCACCAGGGCGCCGGCAGCCTTGCGACCGATGCAGGGCTCCTTGAAGGCCGGCGCCGCGGCGGCAAAAAACCGCTCCACCGTCGCCTTGCCCCAAGGCTCGACCACCACGAAGCCCCAGTCGCTGTCGATGATGTGAATCCGCCCGCCGGGTTTCAAGATCCGCGCGCACTCCGTCAAGCTGGCTGCCAGGTCGGGCACGTATTCCAGCACGTTCTTGCAGATGACTCGATCGAAGCTGCCGTCGTCGAACGGCAGCAGATGGTCGGTTACCTGATGGAAGCGCACCCGCGGCTGGCCGGCCGCACGCTGGTTGGCGTCTTCGACGAAACGCGGGTTGAGATCGACCCCATCCACGCGGCCGTCCGGCGCCACCAGTTCGGCCAGGCCGAGGGCAAAAAACCCCGGCCCGGCACCGAGGTCGAGCACCCGCTGACCAGGCGCCAGGTCGGCGCCTGCGAGCAAGGCCCGCTGCCCGTCGTGCCAGCGGAACATCTGCTCATAGCGGACGATGCGCTCGTCCTCGATTTCCCGCCAGTGGTCGGTGAAGAAGCTGTCGACGTTCATGCGGCCTTTCCTGTCTGCTCGACGTGAGCGTACGCCAGCGCGAGGAGTAAAGTAACATCCGCCGATGCGCCGGCGTTTCGACAAAGCTTACTACGACCGCTTCTACCGTAACCCCCGGACGCGCGCGGTGACGCCGGCGGCCGCGGGGCGTCAAGCCGCCTTCATCGCCGCTTATCTGCGTTATCTGGAACTGCCGGTGGCGCGGATCATCGACATCGGTTGCGGCGTCGGTACCGTGCTGCGGGCTCTGACCCGGGAATACCCACGGGCGTTCGTCCAAGGGGTGGAGTTCAGCCCGTACCTGTGCGAACGCTACGGTTGGCAACCCGGCTCGGTGGTGGACTACCAGACCGAGGAAAGCTTCGATCTGGTGGTGTGCAACGACGTGCTCGCCTACCTGGACGACGCAACCTGCGCCACCGCCCTGGCCAACCTGGCAGGGCTGTGCCGTGGCGCCATGTTCCTCGGCATCCTGACCACCGACGACGCCGAGCTGTACGATCCGCAGCGCACAGACCCACAGCAGCGGTTACGCTCCGTCGCCTGGTATCGCCGGCGCCTGCGGAAGCACTTCGTCAATGTCGGCGGCGGCCTTTACCTGAAACGCCCGAGCGGCGTTACCCTCTGGAGCCTCGACCGGCTGTCTTGAATCGCCGTCACAGCCGCCGCAGGTTGTCCTCGGGATTTCTGTCGATCATTTTGTTGTAAGGATCCACGCCGACCTGCGCCGGCACAGCCTGGACTTGAACTTCAGTGTTTGAAGCCCGCTGACGATCCGCTGCTTCTCCAGCAGCAACGGCTCCGGCAGGTGTCCGTCTTGCCGAGCCCCGCACCGCGCTCCGGGAAGATGCCCACGTCGAGTTGATAGTGGAGCGGCACCTCCCGTTCCTGCCCGCTGCCATCGGCCTCGAACTTGCGGGCGTCGATGGAGATCGATACCTCATACCCGTCTGCCAGCGGCGTCACGTCCGCATCGGTGACTTTCAGATCGCACAGCACGATCTTTTCGAACAGGTCGGTGATCAGCGTCTGGTGCTCCGGGCCGGCCACCGCGCGGAACTCGGCCACCAGATCCCGGGCGCTCGGGTAGGGTGGCCCGGCGAAAGCAAAACGCTGCAGAAAGCTGCGCAGGGCCTGGTTGACCGCCTGCTCGCCTGGTCGTGCCCTGCATGTAAGCTCCGGCCACCTGATGCCCCCACCACTGGTGCGCGAGCTCGTGGGCGGTAACGTAGAACACGTAGTCGATGCGCTCCGGCTTTCGCAGATCGGCCACGAAACCGATGGCCTCCGAGTAGGGTACGGTGTTGGGGAATGCCTGGGCGAACGTTGCGTAGCCGGGAAACTCGAGGATCCGGAACTGCCGGTACTGGTAGGGCGAAAACTCCCTTGGGCACTTCCAAAGACACGTCGTCCAGGGCCTTCACCCCGTTTGCATAGGTTTTTCCGAGACCGCTGATGCTGAGCATTACTGTTTCCTGGGTTGCTTTTGTCGAACCAGCCATTGTCAAGCCGATAGCAAACCTCAGGCCAAACAGTTTTTCCTTCCAAATCAATACTTTGAAACAAACTCGCAGGCCGAAGACACAGCAGCACCCGCTACACTCTGGCGAGTTCCACCAACCAGCGGCCATTGGTTGCGAGGCTGCGTGGATGTTTTCACAATGGACGCTCAGCGGCATGCAGCCTCGGGAGCGTCAGCATGAGCGAACTCGTCTTCGAAAGTGCCGCT
>JBLRXD010000150.1:0-10659 GCA_047920935.1 Pseudomonadales bacterium
AAGCGCGCACCATAACGCGCCCCATAGCGGCACCAGAAGGCATCACACCGCCGCCTGGTTGACCTCGCGGCGTGTATGCACTAATTTGGTGCGTTGGCGCGGGCTAAATCTGTGCGCGGCAGACACGAGCGCTCTGCTGCCACCGCCCGGGGCCTTCCTCCACTCAGGAGAAGTGCCTCCAAACGAGGTTTTATCTGATAGTGCTCACTAACCTCGGAATGATCCGCGGACGATCAGAAGTTGGACCGTTTTTTGCGTAGACCTTCCGGCAGGCGCCGAAAGTCAGTCGCCTTGCTCGAAAACAACAGCCGCTCGAACCGCGGCGCGAACCCTCCTGGGTCACAACCGATCAACGCAGGCGCATGACGGATCTGAACAAGATCGACGTACTGGATTACCTGAGCACCGCCGTGATGGTACTCAACGGCGACCTTCGGGTGTGCTATCTGAACTCGGCCGCCGAGGCGCTCTTGGGTCTGAGCGAGGCGCGCTCGACGGGCAGTCGGCCGACCGACCTGGTAGCGCCGGACGATGACCACATATTCGACGCCTGCGATGCCGTCCGCGTCAGCGGCCGCTCGGTCACCAACCGGGGAGCGCTATTCCACACCCGCGACGGCGCCGAGATCATGGCCGATCTGACCGTTTCCCTGGAGCAGAGCAGCGGCAACGTCATCATCGAGTTCCAGCCCATCAATCGTCTGGTGCGCATCAATCGCGACGATCACGCCGTGTTCTCTCAGGAGACGACGCGCAAACTGGTTCGGGGGCTCGCCCACGAAATCAAAAACCCCTTGGGCGGGGTGCGCGGTGCGGCGCAACTGCTCGAGCGCGAACTCGGCGAGGAACGGCTGAAGGAGTACACCCGGGTCATCATCGATGAAGCCGACCGGCTGAAAGATCTGGTCGACCGCATGCTCGGGCCGAACCGCGAGCCGGCCAGGCAGGAGGTCAACATCCACGCCGTCATCGAGCACGTGCTGCGGCTGGTGGATGCGGAGTCGAACGGCCGGATCACCTTCCGGCGCGACTACGACCCGAGCCTGCCCCACATCATGGGCGACGAAGCGCAGTTGATTCAGGCCGTTCTCAACATCGTCGCCAATGCAGCCCAGGCCATGGACGGGCGCCCCAACCCCACCATGTGCTTGCGCAGCCGGATCACGCGGCGCTTCACCATCGGCGCCCATCTGCATCGAATCGTGGTGCAACTCGACATCATCGACAACGGCCCGGGGATCACGGAAGACATGCTCGAGCGGATGTGGTTTCCGATGATCAGCGGCCGGGCCGAGGGTACCGGGCTGGGGCTGGCCATCACCCAAGCGATCATCAGTCAGCACGGCGGCATCATCGAGTGCGAAAGCGCCCCGGGCCGAACCTGCTTTTCGGTATTTCTGCCTGTGGAGGAAGAGACTCATGAGTAAACGCGTCTGGGTGGTGGACGACGACCGCTCCATCCGCTGGGTGCTCGAGCGGGCCATGTCTCAGGCGGGGATTCCCATCACCGCTTTTGCATCCGCCGATCACGCCATGCACCATCTGACCGACGAGCGCCCCATCGCGGTGCTGACCGATGTGCGCATGCCCGGCATGGACGGCATGGATTTCATCGAGCGCATCCACGACGCTTACCCCGACCTGCCCGTCATCGTCATGACCGCCCACTCCGACCTCGACAGCGCCATCAATGCCTATCAGAGCGGCGCGTTCGAATACCTGCCGAAGCCGTTCGACGTGGATGATGCCGTTGCCATCGTTCGCCGGGCGATCACCTTCGCCGAGGAAGCCAAGACGCCAGTGCGGCTGCCGGAACCGGAGCCCGCGCAGGAAATCATCGGCCAGGCGCCGGCCATGCAGGAGGTGTTCCGCGCCATCGGCCGGCTGGCCAACTCCAACGTCACCGTGCTGATCCGCGGCGCATCCGGGTCGGGAAAGGAACTGGTGGCGCACGCCCTGCACCGCCACAGCCCGCGCGCCAGCGGCACCTTCGTGGCGCTGAACATGGCGGCCATCCCCCGCGAGTTGGTCGAGTCCGAGCTGTTCGGCCACGAAAAGGGTGCATTCACCGGCGCCAACAGCCATCGTGTCGGCCGCTTCGAGCAGGCCAACGGCGGCACTCTGTTCCTTGACGAGATCGGCGACATGCCGCCGGAAACGCAGACCCGGTTGTTGCGGGTGCTTTCCAACGGCGAGTTCTACCGCGTCGGCGGCCATGCCCCCATCAAGGTGGACGTACGCATCATCGCCGCCACCCACCAGGATCTGGAGGAGCGGGTGCAGCAGGGCACCTTCCGCGAAGACCTGTTCCACCGCCTGAACGTGATCAGCGTGCACGTGCCGGCCCTGGCGCAGCGCAAGGCGGACATTCCGCTGCTGGCCCGTCACTTTCTGGACAACGCAGCCGAAGAGCTGGGTGGCGAGCCGAAAGTGGTGCGCCCGGAGACGCTGCAATACCTGTGCTCGCTGCCCTGGCCGGGCAACGTCAGGCAACTGGAGAACACCTGCCGCTGGCTGACGGTGATGGCATCCGGCCGCGAGATCCACATCGAGGATCTGCCCCCGGAACTGCGCACCGAGACCACCAGCGCGCCCGTCGCCAGCGCCAACTGGGAAGAAGCCCTGGAGCTCTGGGCGGACGAACTGCTGACGCGCCCCTCCCACCCGCCGCTGCTGGACCTGGCCATGCCGAGCTTCGAGCGGGTGATCATCCGCACCGCCCTCAAGCATACCGGCGGGCGGAAACGCGATGCCGCCGAATTGCTCGGCTGGGGGCGCAACACCCTGACCCGGAAGATTGCGGAGTTGGAGATGGACGGCTGATCACGCCGTTTGCCGGCACGCCTCGGCGGCGTTAGCCTCTCTGACCACGTCGCCGACGAGCACCGCCACGATGCGTGCGTATCGCTTCGAGACCGACATCGCCCGCCACATCTGGCAGACGAAATATCGCTACGTAAGCGGCGACGACATGGTCGATGCCTCCATCGAAGACACCTGGAACCGGGTCGCCACGGCGCTGGCCGCCGTGGAGCACCACGACGCCGCGGCCTGGCAACGGCGCTTCAGGGCGGCGCTTGCGGGTTTCGCCTTCCTGCCAGGGGGACGCATCCTCTCCGGTGCCGGAACGCCACGCCAGGTGACTCTGTTCAACTGTTTCGTCATGGGCCGCATCGGCGACTCCATGGAGGCGATCTTCGAGGCCCTCAAGGAGGGCGCGCTGACCATGCAGGCCGGCGGCGGAGTCGGCTACGACTTCTCCACCGTGCGCCCCAGCGGCACCCGCGCCCTGGAAACCGGCAACATAGCTTCCGGCCCGGTATCGTTCATGGGCATCTGGAACGCCACCTGCGCCACCGTGCTTTCCACCGGCGCCCGCCGGGGGGCGATGATGGCCACGCTGCGGTGCGACCACCCCGACATCGAGCGCTTCGTGGCCGCCAAGCAGGATCCGCACGAGCTCAGACACTTCAACTGCTCGGTGCTGATCACCGACGACTTCATGGCGGCTGTAGCCGGCGATCTGGATTGGCCGCTGGTGTTCCCTGCCGCACAGATCGCCGCCGGCACCGCCTCCGGAACGCTGCTGCGCCGCTGGCCGGGAAGTAACGGGCCGGTGCCCTGCCGGGTGATCCGCACGGTTCCGGCCAGGGCGCTGTGGCGCCGCATCATGCGCGCCACCTACGACTACGCCGAGCCGGGCGTGCTGTTCATCGACCGCATCAACCGCCTCAACAACCTGAACTACTGCGAAGAAATCATCGCCACCAACCCCTGCGGGGAAATCCCCCTGCCGGCCTACGGCGCCTGCGATCTGGGCTCCATCAACCTGACGCGGTTCGTGCGCCAACCGTTCGCCGCCGACGCGAGCCTCGATCTGCAAGCGATCGCGCGGCTGGTGAGCGTGGCGGTGCGGATGCTCGACAACGTAGTCGACGCGTCGCGTTTCCCCATCGCCGCCCAGGCAGAGCAGGCACGACGTACGCGCCGCATCGGCCTCGGCTTCACCGGCCTCGCCGACAGTCTCGCCATGCTCAACCTGCACTACGCCTCCGACGCCGGTCGTGCGCTCGCCGCTCGAGCCATGCGCTGCATTCGCGACGCCGCCTATCGGGCCAGCATCGAGCTGGCGCGGGAAAAGGCACCGTTTCCGCTGTTCGATCGCGACGCCTATCTGGCGGCGCCCGGCCCCCAGTCGTTGCCGGCAGACCTGCGTGACGCCATCGCCCGACATGGCATCCGCAACAGCCACCTCACCGCCATCGCCCCCACCGGCACCATCAGCCTGTTGGCGGAAAACGTCTCCAGCGGCATCGAGCCCGCCTATCAGTTGCAGTACCGCCGGCGGGTGCTCACTGCGGATGGAAGCTGGCAGGAGTTTTCCCTGGAGAATCACGGCTACCGCCGCTGGCGGCAGCACAACGGCGACGCCGCCGCGCCGCCCACTCTGGTCACGGCGACCGAGCTCGAGCCAAGGGCCCACCTGCTGATGGAGGCAGCCGTGCAGCCTTATGTGGACAACGCCATATCGAAAACCATCAACGTGCCCGAAGCGCTGCCGTTTGGCGAGTTCGAATCGCTCTACCTGCAGGCGTACCAGCTCGGCCTCAAGGGCTGCACCACCTTTCGACCCAACCCCATCACCGGCTCGATTCTGACTGCAACCGAGGCGCCGGAGCCCGAGCGCCATTGCTGCACCATAGAGCGCGAGTGCGACTGACCGCCGCCGACCAAAAAAGCTTACAAGCCGCAAGCATCGGAACCCGCAGATTCTCCGCCACGCTTGAACCTGCGCAATGCTCCTGTCGCTCATGACATGAAAGCATACACCTCACCCGGATCATGACATTCGCACGGACGCGCATCGGGAGGAGGGTTGGAGCAACTGGGGCGGGCGGCACGCCGGCGCGCCGCGACGATCAGCGCTGATGCGCTCGCGCTCGTTCTGCCGCTCTGCTTGCTCGGCGCCTGTTCCGGTGGCACTGACGGCAACAACGCGGCCACCGCCCCGCACGTTCCCGCGCCAGCAGCGACAGCCAACGCTGCCGGCGGGTCGACGAGCGCGCCGCCCAAGACCCGACTCGCGACCTGGCAGGCTTCCAGATCCATTTCGGCCCAGCCAGCCGTCGCTACCTGCAGGCGGTGCCTGTCGACGACCCGACCGCCACCAGCCACCAGCCACCAACTGATGCTGCCCCCCGCTACCTACTTCATCGCCATGACGGCCGTGGATGCAGACGGCAACGAGAGCGGCTACTCCAACGAGATCGTCGAAGTACTGGAATGATCGCCGGCGTCACGACCGGTGCCTACGTGCCGCGGTAAGCCGGCGAATCTCGACTAAGCTTCATAGTCGAAACTGCAATAGCCGCGAACATGCTTCGAATCCCGTTCATCCGTCTGCTGGCGGTGCTCGCCGTGGCGGCCTGTGCCGCGCCGGTCGCCGCCAACATGGTCGTCGACCGCAGCATCATCCGCTTCGCGCCCGGCGAACCGGTCCGCACCGACGTCACCGTCGCCAACCGGGACAGCGAACCCTTGTTCGTTCAGGTAGAGGTGCACGAGGTGGTGCATCCCGGCAGCGCCGAGGAGGTTCGGGTGGAGCTCACACCCGACATGCAGCTGCCGCTGCTGGTATCGCCAGACAAGCTGGTGCTGGCGGGGGGGCAAACGAAGCTGCTGCGGCTGGTGAATCTGGCCGGCAGCGGCGATGTCGAGCGGATCTTCCGGGTGACGCTGCGGCCGGTACCGCCGCCGGCCGAGGTGAAGCAATCGGGCATACGGCTGTTCGTTGCCTATGAACTGCTGGTGATCGTGGCACCGCAACGAGGCACGGCCGAGTTGCGCAGCCAGCGCATCGGCAACCGGCTGATTTTCGAGAACCAGGGCAACACCAACGTCATGCTGCATTCCGGAAGACAGTGCGCCGAGGCGCTTCCCGGTGACAACGACGAGCCCACCTGCGTCGCATTTCGCGGCAATCGCGTCTATCCCGGCAACGTCTGGGAGTTGGAGCTGCCCTACTCCACCCCGGTGGAGTTCACCGTGGCCGACGGCGACAGGTCCTCCCGCCGGGCTTTCTGAGCGCAGCATGCAACGCCTCCACGGTCGCGGCCGGGCAGCCTCCTACCTGCTGGCGTCACTGCTCTCGGTGGCTTCGGCCAGCTACGCTGATGCCGCGGCCGATGCCGCGGCTGATGCCGCGGCCGATGCCGCGCAGGCGCCCGCCAGGTTCTACACCCTCACCGGCGCCGCCCCGCCGGGCTTTGCGAACCTCACGGCACCGCAGCGGGCGGTGGTGGACGTGTATTACGGCAACCGCCCCATCGCCGTCGCCATGGCCACCTACACGCTGGACGGGATAACCTTCGACGACCCGGAGGTCATCGTCGCCGGCCTGCCGCAGCTGAGCGACCCCGAGGCAGTGCGCGACGCGCTCCTGGGCGAGATCGACCCCCACACCGGGAAACGCTGCGGCCGGCTTGGCGCCGACAACTGTGGGCAAATCGACCCGGACGCGGCCGCGGTGATTTTCGACCCGGACAGGTTTCGCGCGGACGTGTTCGTCAACCCGGAGCTGGTCGCCCTGCAGGCGCCGCTGGCGGACCGGTTCCTGCCGCCGCCGAGTCACGGTTGGTCGATGCTGCAGAACTTCACGGTAGCCGCCGCGGGGTCCGATCGCGGCGACGATTTGCTCACCATGGGGGCGTACACCACCATCGCCTACGACCAGAACCGTCTGGTAAGCCAGGCGAGCTACACCGATGCCGACGACCTGACCATCGACCGGCTGTACCTGCAACGTGACGACGCCGGCGTCGAGTACCTGGCCGGGTGGTTCCCCTCCGCGGGGCGGGTGCCGTCGTTCTCCGGCAACGCCGACATCGCCGGCGTGAGGATCGCCAGCACCCTGAAAACCCGAAGCGACCTGGGCATCGCCTACGGCACGCCCATCAGCGTGTCGCTGACCAGCCGCGCCCGGGTCGACATCCTCAAGGACGGGCGCCTGGTGAGCAGCCGCTTCTACGAACCGGGCAATCAGCTGCTCGACACCTCGATGCTGCCCCAGGGCGCCTACGACGTGACCGTGCGCATCAACGAGGCCGGGCGGGTTCGCGAGCAGCTGCAGTTCTTCTCGAAGACCAGCCGCATCCCTCCCGCCGACCAGCCGTTGCTCACCTTCGAACTGGGCGCGGTGGTCGATCGCTTCCAGCCCACGCTGCTGCCCGACACCCATGGTGAGTGGATCGTCCGGCTCGGCCACAGCCGCCGCATCACCGACACCTTCGGCATCGACCTGGGTGCGGCCTCGAGCCAGCACAATCGGCTGCTGGAAGTGGGCGCTTTCCAGATCGATGCGCTGCCGGGGCTGGCCGGATCCTACTACGAGCTGCAGGCGGCGGCGTTCGCCGGCTCGAACCAGACCTGGGGCCTGAATCTGCAGGGGCAGCTGCGCACGGCGCGGTGGTACGCCGCCGTCAACGTGCGCCACGTCGATGGCGCCGCCGACCGCAGCGACCAGCGTCGGCCCGATTCGCTGCTGCCGCGCGGCCTGACCCAGGGCAACCTGACCCTGCAGGCGCCGCTGTTCGGTGGGGTGGCGACCGTGGCGCTGCGCGCATCGCGACCCGACCAGGGGGAACGCTCCAGCGCCCGCAGCCTGGGCTACCGCCGCACGCTGATGCGCACCGGGCTGGGGGTTACCGAGCTGCGCGCGGAAGTGAACCACCAGGACGACGGGTTGCTGACGCTGCTGGGCGTGCGCGTTTACCTGCGCCGCGGCAACTGGTCCGGCGAGATCACGCCGACCTATCGCTACGACGACGTCGAGCCGAACCCGCTCGGCCACGGCCATCAGCTGCAGGCCTCCAGCGCCTGGAACGATCGTGACTTCGCCGGCGGCGAGCTGCGCATCGCCGCCAGCGGCGTCAGCAATCGCAGCTCCGACTCCCTGACCCTATCCAGCGACTTCCAGAACCGGTTCACGCGATCCAACCTGTCTCTGAGCCAGACGGACAGCGGCGGCCGCTCCGAAACCTCCTGGGCCGGCAACCTGACCACCGGCGTTGCCACCACCCGCGACGGCTGGGGCTTCGGCGCCCAGAACGCGGCGGACGCGGCGGTGCTGGTCGCCCTGGAGGGGCAATCGCCGGACACCGAATTCGAAGTGCTGGTGGACGGCTACCGGCGCGGCTACGCCACCGGCGATGCCACCACCGTGCTGCATCTGCCTGCTTACCGCAGCTACGATGTTGCCATCCGACCGCGCCGCTCGGCGTTCGTCGAGTTCGACGACTCACCCCGCTCGGTCACCCTGTATCCCGGCAGCGTGGCACGTCTGCACTGGGCGGTGAATCAACGCATGGTGGTGCTCGGGCGGCTGGTGGACGCGGCCGGGCTGCCGATCGCCGATGCGGTGCTCGACAACGCCTACGGGGTGAGCTGGACCGACGCGCGTGGTTACTTTCAAGCCGAGATGGTGGCCGGCGACGGGCAGTTGGAGCTGCAGTTCCGCCGCGGCGCGCAGTCCTGCACCGTCACCGCGCCCATCGTCGAGATGCGCAGCGGGGTGGCCTTCGTGCACAGCGTGGCGTGCACCCTCGGCCCCACCGCCATGGAGATGGCTACATCGGCGCGACCAGCAGAGTGAGTTCGCCGGAGTAAACGCCGGCGGGGACGCTCTCGAGATCCGAGCGCGCTGCGGTAATGCGGATCCGGGCATTGCTGCCGCCACCGCAGTCAACCGCTCCGGACTCGGCGTTACCGCGCTGCACCGGCGAATTCGCCGGAACCGGCACGAAGCCGGAGCCGTCGTCGTACTCCAGTGCGTAACCGACCTGCTCTGCCCCGGAAGTCATCAGCAACTCGCCCGCACCCTGACCGTAGGCGGTCACCGAATAGATGCCAGAGGCGCTGTTGCTGTAGATGCAGAAATCGTCGCCGCCGCGCGCATCGTTGACGCCGTCGAAAGCGCCGAGATCGATGGGGTCGAGGCCGGAAATCCTGATCAACTCGAGCACTCGGACCCGGGCGACGAAGTCCCGGCTCTGCGCCTTGTTCGCCCGCTGACCGGTGAACTGCAGCGGCGCCAGATACTCGCCCGGGGGAGCGGCAACCAGGTCCGCGGCCGCCAGGGTCAGGGACAACCGTGCGTTGTTGGGGCCGACGCAGTCGAGCAGACCGTTCTTGTTCCTCTGGGTGAGAGCGGCGGGCACCAGCGTTTCGACCACGCCGGAAATCAGGTCTTCGAAATCGATGGTCGCCGGGATCACCGCGCCGGGCGCGCTCGCCGATACCAGCTCGAACGCCGTGGACGCCAGCGGCGTGACCAGCACGCCGTAGTTGCCGGCCTTGCCGCTGGCGCCGAGGCCGGGGTCGGTGGACACGCAGAAGTCGTCACCACCGGTCAGGCTGCCCGTTGCCGGGCTCCAGACGCCCAGGTCGATGTCGCCGAGGCCGGCGACGTCATTGACGGGCCAGGCGAAGGGCGCCGCCCCGCACAGCATCCAGCCGGCGATCAGGCGGCGCACCGTGGCTATGTCCATTCGCCACACGATAGTCGGTTGCCGGAGCAGGCGCGACTAAAGCCGCGCCCGGTCCGCGGCCTTAGATGGCCGTGACCAGCAGGGTCAGCTCGTCCTGATAGTCGTCCGCTGCCGCCCCATCCAAGTTGTCTGCTTCGACCGCGGTGATGCGAATCGCAGCGTTGTCGCCGCCCACACAGCCCGGACGTGCGCCGTTCGAGGCGGTGGTGTAACCGCTGCCGCCCAGAACTACGCCTTCGGTGACCGGCTGCCACGCCTCCACGCTGGTGTCGTCGTCGAAGTCGACGGTGTAGTCGATGGACGATGACGTGGCGGCGCCAATCGCTTCGAACACCCCAGACCCATTGGCGGAGGTGATCTGGATGGTGTACTCCGTGCCGGCAGTGGCCCACACGCAGAAGTTCTCTACGCCAACCACGTCGTTGCCAGCTTCGTATTCCAGCTCGATGGCATCCAGCCCGGTGATCATCACCAGATTGGGCACCAGGATCGACAGGTCCACCGTGCCGGTGGAGGTTGCGCCGACAGTTCCATCGGCGGTGTCAGCCCCAGCAATCGGGGCCCACAGCAGCATCGACGCCGCGATCGCGGCGCCCGCCATGCCGAGTTTAAAATGTTTGCCTTGGTACATAGGTGTCTTCCTATCCATTGTTATCGTTGTTCCACATCCGGCTCAGCGGCCTGCCGCACCACATCGCAACCGACGTGCCAGCAATCGCCCGGCAGCGCCGCGCGGCGCCGGTTTTGCGACTCCGCGCACGCCTGCAAACCGCTCTGCCGCAGCTTGGACCGGGATCAGCGACCCCGGTCACAAGCAGCGCCGGCCCAACCACCGTCGTACCACTCCGGTCGAGGTGATCGAACGCGTCACTGGCGTCCCAAACGCGGCAGAAACTGCCGTGGCAGAAACTGCCGCGGCGGTGCGCACAAAGCGTTGCCAGCGCTACCGCCACACTTAGTATAGGCAGCCCGCTCAGAGCCGATGGTTGCCCGCCCATGCACGTCGTTCTTCACCAGCCGGAGATCCCGCCCAACACCGGCAACGTCATCCGCCTGTGCGCCAATACCGGCGTGCGCCTGCACCTGATCCGGCCGCTCGGGTTCGAGCTCGACG
>JBLRXD010000151.1:0-10652 GCA_047920935.1 Pseudomonadales bacterium
GACCCGGCGTCCGGCGAGATCACCCGGTTGCCGCAGATCCCTGGGGCCAGACAGGTGAATCCGCAATGGTCGTCCGACGGCGCCGCCATCTACTTCCTGGCGGACGCGCGCGGCACCAGCAACATCTACCGGTTGGACCTGGGCAACCAGGGCATTTACGAGCTCAGCAACGTCAAGACCGGCGTCAGCGGGCTGACCGCCCTGAGCCCGGCGCTCAGCGTCGCCGGCCCTCGCGACACCATGGCGCTGACGCTGCTCGATGGCGGCGGCTTTTCCCTGGTGCTGATCGACAACGGCGCCGCCATCGAAGGGACGTCCGTGGATCAGATCGCCTACCCCAGGGAGCTGGCGTTGCTGCCGCCGATCGAGCGCACCGGGCAGATGGTTACGCGCTTTCTCGGAGAACCCGGCGCGCTGCCGCCGGACCCGGTCGTTGAGGTGGAAGACTACGCAGCGCGCATTCGACCGGAATTCATCTCCCAGGCGATGATCGGCGGCGGTACCGGAGCATCCGGCACGTTCGTCGCGGGCGGCATCTCCATGCACTGGAGTGACATGCTCGGCCACCACAACCTGCTGACGCAACTCCAGGGCCAGATAACCGACGAAGAAATCGTCAACAACCTGGCCGCCGTCATCGCCTACCAGAATCGCGAACGGCGCCTCAACTGGGGCGGCTCCGTGTCCCAGATACCGTTTCGTTCGGCAAGCTTCGGGCAAGCCATGGTGGATGCCGACGGCGAGCCGGTGCTGGTGCAACGGGCGGTGAGATTCTGGGAGATCAATCGCACCACTAGCGGCCGGCTCGCCTATCCGCTCAGCCGCGCCTCGCGAGTCGAATTCGAAGGCGGATTCCGGCACATCTCCTACGACGCCGAGGAGCACGTGCGTGCCTTCTCGCTGCAGACCGGGGAGCGCCTCGTCAATGAGCGGGACAGCATATCCGCACCGGAGTCACTCAATCTCGGTACGGCCAATGCTGCCTTCGTTCACGACACCTCCCTGTTCGGAACCACTTCGCCCGTGCTCGGCCAACGCTCGCGACTCGAGGTGGGCGGCGTCACCGGTGACCTGACGTTCTTCACGCCGCTGGTCGACTACCGCGCCTACTGGATGCCGTTCGAACGCCTGCCCGTCACCGTCGCCGGCCGGGCGATGCACTTCGGGCGCTACGGCGCCGACGCAGAGGATCCGCGGCTACGTCCCTTGTACCTCGGGTCGCCGACCCTGGTGCGCGGCTACGAAACCGGCTTTCGGGTATTTGCCGACCCGGTATTCGATCGCCTGCAGGGCAGCCGCGTCGCTGTCGCCAATGCGGAAGCCCGCGCGCCGTTGACCGGCATCCGCGGGTTCATCGGCGGCCCGTTCGTGCCGCCGATAGACCTGGCGCTGTTCTACGACGCCGGCGTCGCCTGGAGCAGCGGCGAGCGCCCCGAGGTAATCGGCGGCGATCGCTCCGGAGTCACCAGCTACGGCGCGTCACTGCGAACCAATCTGGGCGGCATCGTGCTCGACTTCAGCTACGTCAACCCGCGCCAGCGGGACGATCGCGGCTGGCACTGGCAATTCACCGTCACGCCCGGCTTCTGACTGCCACCGTTCCGCTCGCGGAGCGGATGGCTTATGCTCCCTGACGACGCGCCGTTCGGAGGGATGCTCATGTCGCAGAACACTCAGGTACTCATCGCCGCCGTTCCCGACGGCCCGTTGGAAACACGGCACTTCGAGGTGCGCACGAGCGATGCACCGGTATGCGGCGACGGTGAGGTGTTGTGCCGAACCCTGGCGCTGACCATCGGCGCCGGGCAGCGGGCCGGGCTGCAGGGCAGCGCCAGCTACGCCGGCGCACCACGTGCCGGCATTCTCATGGGCGGCACCGGCGTGGCCGAAGTCGTCAGCTCCAACACCTCGGGCTTCGCCGAGGGAGACCTGGTGGTCGGGCCGACGGGCTGGCAACTGCTGTCGACCCACAAGCCCGAGGCCCTGCGTAAAGTACCGTCCGGCACCGACCCCGCCCTGCATCTCGGCGTGCTCGGCACCAACGGCCTCACCGCCTATTTCGGCCTGCTCGACGTCGGCGCGCCACGCAGCGGCGAAACCGTTGTGGTGTCGGCTGCGGCCGGCTCCGTGGGGCACATCGTCGGTCAGATCGCCAAGCGCCTGCAGTGCCGTGTCGTGGGTACCGCGGGGACGGCCGATAAGTGCCGCATCCTGGTAGACGAACTGGGCTTCGATGCCGCCGTCAACTACAAGGATCCCGACTTCCGCGCGGCGTTCAAAGACGCCACCATGGACCGCATCGACGTCTACTTCGACAACACCGGCGGTGACATCCTCGGCAGCGCGCTGTTCAGGATGAACACCCACGGGCGCATCGTCTGCTGCGGTGCGGTGAGCCAGTACGACACCTCCAAGCCCGCCGGCAGCCCCCGAGGTATTCCCGGTCTGCTGGTGAACAACCGGGTTCGCATGCAGGGTTTTCTGGTGTTCGACTACGCCGAGCGCTACGACGAGGCGCGCGAGGCGATCACCGGGTGGATCGAAGCCGGAGAACTGGTGCCCCGGGTCACGGAATTTCATGGCTTGGAGGCGGCCCCGGAGGCGTTCGTACACCTGCTCAAGGGAGACACCATCGGCACCACCATCGTGCGGACGGCCTGAAGATCCGCCCGTCCCTTCCTCCCGCTGTTCAGCAGCGACCGTCGGTGCTACATTCCTTCGCCAAAGGATACGACACACATCGGTTTCCAAACTAACAGGGAGCACCATCAGAGTGTCTGAGGAACCGCCGCAATCCCAGTTCGTCCCCGATCAACCCCCCTACCGTTCCGAACACGCCCGCTCACCCTTCGTCTGGAAATCCGTGCTGCGCAGCACCGGCAGCCTCGGCCAACGCTGGCTGCGACGCAAACCGCGGCAGGACTGGGTCTGCCACCCCATGGCACCTGGCGTCGACCTGGTGACGTTCTGGCTCGACGAGCGACTGGGCGGCGGCGGCACCGGCGTGTGCATGTCGGTGTTCTGCCGCGGTTACGAGGTGCTCCGCTTCGACTGCTTCGGCGGCGCGCTCGGCCATTTCCACATCACGCCGTTCACGCCCTGGGCGATCTTCGGCGGCAAGGAACGCCGCCTGCAGTTCCGCGAGCAGTCGGCGGAAGAACAGGTGGAACGCGCACTGTTCGAGATCACCGAAAATCTCGACTTCTATCTGCAACTGAACCCCAAACGTCGCGTGCGCAGATTGCGGGTCGACCGAGACGCCCGGCGCTGTGCCACCGAGGCGGCGCGGCAGCGGTTGCAGACGAACCTGGCAGCCGTGCCGGAACTGCAAGGCCTGACGGGCGGCTACTACCTGCCCGCGGAGGGCGTGCCGGAAGCGCGAGCCCTGCCGGCTTAACAGCCGCAAGCTCATTGCGCGGCCACTGCGGGCAAGCCATGATGGCATCGTGACGAGCCCGAAATTGAAAACGACCGCGGCGCGGGCGTACGCCTGTTACTTGCGTTACTTCCCGATCAAGAAGTGGAAGAAAGCCATCTCGAGCCGCATCGGCCGGCATCTGGAAGGGGTGCCGCTGCCGACCGCCTACGGTTTCCCGATCTATACCAAGTTTCACGATCGCACCAACCGCATGGGTTTCCAGGGGCATCTCGGCATCCTGCCGCGATTCGTCGAGGAGGTTCCCCGGGGCGCCTGCTTCATCGACATCGGCGCCAACCTGGGCGTGATCACCATCATGGCGGCACACCGCGTCGGCCCCCAGGGCCGGGTGCTGGCGTTCGAGCCGGTAGCCGAGACGTTCGCGGCGCTGACCCGCAACGTCGCGCTGAACCAGCTCTGCAACGTCACGACGCTGCAGATGGCCGTCGCAGCACGAGCGTCGTCGGTGCGCATGACCCCACCCGATCCCCTGCATTCCGGCGCCGCACGGGTGGCGGACAGCACCCACGGCGACGTCCGCGCCGGGCCCCTCAGCGACATCCCGGAGGTGATGGCAGCCGCGGCGCGCATGCCCGTTTACGCCAAGATCGACACCGAAGGCTACGAACTCGAGGTGCTGCAGGGCATGCTGCCGCTGTTCCAGCAGCGGCGCATCGTCTCCATCATCATCGAAATCGACGACGCCCATCTCAGCCGGTTCGGCGCCTCGGCGGCTGCCTTGTACGCTCGACTCGAAGGCCTCGGCTACCGACCACGCCTGCATCCGGCACCCGCCGGCCGGCACTACGACGAGATCTTCGATCGCGTCGACGAGCCGGCCGCCGCCTGCGCCGGAAACATCAGCGCCAGGTAAGCATCGGCGGCGTTGGCGACGCTGTAGTGACGCGCCCGCTCGGCCAGCAGCTGACCATCGGATTGCTCATCCAGGGTCTGCTCCAGGGCCACTGCCAGCCCCAGGTCATCTCCGGGCGCCACCAGCCTGCCGTAGCGGCCATCCGCCAGGATCTCGCGCGGGCCGTAGGGGCAGTCGGTGCTGACCACGGGGCAGCCGCACGCCAGCGCTTCGACGATCACGCAGCCGAAGCCTTCGTAGGTGGACGACAGCACCAACGCCGCGGCGTGGCTCAGGTAGTCGGGTACCCGAGGGGTGAATCCGGGCATGGCGACGACCCCGTCGACGCCGAGTTCCCGTGCGCTGGCCGCCAGTGCCGCTCGCTGCGGCCCCTCGCCGAGGATGATCAGCCGCACCGGACGCCGCTGCTGCACCCGCGCCAGCGCGCGCAGCAACAGCATGAAGTTTTTCCGCGGCTCCAGGGCGCCCACCGCCAGCAACACCGGAGAACCACCATCGCCCAGCCACGGATGCGGCGCCTCACAGCGCGACTGCAGGAATGCCTCGGTCACCACCGGATTCGGCAGCACCGGCAAGGGCGCACCCCGCCCGAGGTAGCGCGTCAGCTCACCGGCAACGCCCGCGGACACGGCCGCGATGGCATCGGCGTACGGGTACAGCCCTTTGACGCTGCGCAGCTTCCATTGACGACTCATGCGCCGCAGTTTGCCGCTGATCGGGTTGTGCTCCGTGAGCACCGCCCGGTAGCCCACCGGCGATACCTGCCGCGCGATGCTGTTCAGCAGGTTGCAGCGCGTGCCACCAGAAACGATCACGCTGGGCCGCTCGGCGTCGACGTAGCGCAACAGGGCGCCGATGCGCGACACGTAGGGCGTGCCGCTGCTACCGATGCAGAACCGCAGCAGCGGCGTCAGCGCCCGCGCGAGGCGCCACGTGGACGGCACCCCCGGGCTCAGGGGCACGAGGCGCATGCCGCCGAGCGACTCGCGCTGCAGCAGGCCCTGGGCGCGACAGACCAGCAGCGTGACGCGATACCCGCGGCGCACCAACTCGGTGCCGAGGTTGAGGAACATGCGTTGCACCCCGCGCCCATTGAAGGATGCCATGAGCAAGGCGACGTGCTTGGCGTCGGGCTGACCCGCGAGCGGCGGCGGGCGAGCGCTCACCGATCACCACCGGTCATGCAGCACAGCTGGCAATCGTCACGGTATCCTCGCCTTCCAGCCCGGCATCGTCGGTTATCACTACCCTCAGCTCGTTGCTCGAATCCGGCGAGGCGTTATCGTAGGTCACCTCGTACTGATTGGTCAGCACCGAAGAAATGCTCGAAAATATCTGCATCAACCCGCTCGCCTGTGGATCGGAGAAAAACAGCCCCCCGGTCTGCTGTGCCAGGGCCTGCAACGGCCCGGGATTGACACTCCCGAAGCCAATGGTGAACACCCGAATTTGTTCGTCCTGGGCATTCTCGATCAACTGGCTCAGAGCGAGATCGCCATCGCTGCTTCTCCCGTCCGACAGCAGCACGACAGCGCGGACAGGGTTCGGCTGAGCCGCGGCCTGGGTCACCACGAAGTCCGTGGCGCTCCAGATGAAGCTGCCGGTCTCGGGCCCGGAAAAGTCTCTGGTCAGCGCTTCCGTCAGGATGGCCTTACCCGCGGAATCGGCATCGATGAAGTTCTGTGCATTGCCATCGACCTCGCGCGAAAACCTGAAAATCCCGGCTTTGTCGGTGAGCCCATCGCGCTCGAGCCCCAGGCTGTCGATGAACACCCTGCTGCCATCGATGATGTCCTGCCGCCGAAAATCCAGACTCGAACTCCAATCCAGGGTCAGCCCCACGGCCGCCGTCTGCCGCTCGGTGATCACCTCGAGATCGCCGCGCAAACTCAAAGGCTGATCGTTGAGGAACGCCGCAATGTTCTCGGCCCGCAACCCGAGGATGGGATCGCCCGCGGCGCCGGTAACGGCCAGAAGCGCGGTGAAGGTCGAGTCTTCGCAGCTGTTGCTGACCCCGGTGATCTCGAGGTTCAAGCCCTGCCCTGATCCCCTCAGGGCCGGCGATAACACCAGCCCGGCAGAGCTGACGTTGAGCGTCGCCGAATAGATTTTCTGCTCGCTCGGGGTGAACTCGATCATCAGGTCGCATCTCGCCTGCGGAGCCAGGGTTCCGCAGCCTCTCGCCACCGAAAAACCATCGCCAGGATTGGATGAAGACATCGTCAGATCCACCGACCCGGTGTTGGTCACCACGACGGTACCGGAGACAGTCTGACCGATCACCGCTTTGCCGAAGTCGAGAGTGCTCGGGCTGACGGTGAAGCGGGCCTCGCGGCCGTCTCCGTCCGGCGTCGAATTTCCGCCGCCTCCGCCACCTCCACATCCGCCAATGAGCAAACCGCTCATGACCAGCATTCCGGCCGCCAGGCGGCCCCCAGTTCCCGTTCGTAATCCGCGCATGTTTCGTCTCGCCCCGATCGTTCAGCCAATGCCAGCTGACCGTACGCCCGAGCCGAGCAACCCGTAAAGCGTCTAGCGCAAAGTGTTACAAAGGCAGCGAAAAGTGCTGGCGGAGAAGCGGTTTACCGAGACGGAGGAATGCACAACGCGTGCCTTACACACTTACCTCGGGTGATCGATCCGCCAGCGGGTCAGTCGGTCGAGGTCGTCGAGAAAAATACGGGCCCGGGCTGTCAGCTCGAGCGTCCACTCGAGCTCTTCCCCGCTAAAAGGCAACGACAGGCTCAGTTCCGCCTGAAGCCGCTGGCGGACGGCTTCGAGAACGTCCCGATCGCCCCGGGTGGGCGCGGCACGCGCAAACTCCTCGCGGACCGGCGGCTTCAGGTACTGGTCACTGAGGATGTTCATCGTGTCCGTCACCGCCTGCCCGAGCTCCCAGCTCGCCGGGCCCAGGCAGCGTGTTGCCGCCGCCGCGGTGAGCGCCTGGCCCCCGATTGCCATTTCGGCGAGTGCGCGCAACATACGTGTTGAGCAGATAGGTGACGGCGCCGCTCAACAGGCCGAAGCCGATGGTCGCCTGCACGACCGACAGCACCTTAAGCGCCGGCGCGGCCGGAGCGATGTCACCGTAGCCGAGGGTAGAGCCGGTCTTGCCGCTGAAATAGAGCGCGTCGACGAAGTCGAAGGTCGGGGGCCGGCTGTCGAACGTGTATCCGTCCGGAAACGGCCAGTAGATGAGCGCGAAGCCGAGGATGTAAGCGGCGATCCAGACGGCGAACGTGGTGACGATCATGAGCGGCCCGGCAAGGCCCAGCAGACTGCGGCGCCAGCGCGGCACGAGCCTCCCCAGCCCGATCGCCGCGTGCCAGATGCCGAGGTGCGGCCGCCGCGCCAGCGGTCCGTCGCGGTCGATGTGGAGAACCGTCAGAAAAACGTCCGTCAGGACTACGATCACCACCATCGCCCCGGCGGGCGCGGCAAGCCAGGCCCAGCTTTCCATCGGCACTCGCTCATGTCGGCCAGCCGGCAGCATCCGGCACGTGAGTTACGCTGTCGATGCGATCGCTCAGCTTCGGCGCCGGGGGGGCGAGTCTCGCACTCTCGATCAAGGATACCGGTGCGTCGTCCTGGATACTTCCCATTCGCATCGGCGGCAAGCGCCACGACATCGGCTTGGGGAAACGGGCCGAACACGCCACGCTGAAGGCCGACAGAGGCCACACCCGAACCTTCGAGCAATGCACCGACGCCTTTCTCAAGCGCAAGAGTGCCGAGTTCAGCAGCGCGAAGCACGCAGCCCGATGGCGCACGACCATCGAGACCTATGCCAACCCGGTGATCGGCAACCGCGCGCCGTGCCTGGTAGTTACCGGCCCATGTTCCAGGTGAAGTCGACCCCGTAGGTGCGGGGTCGCGGTCGGCCAAGGCGCCGGCGGCAGGACCCTCACACTGAAGAATCCGGCCCTGGTCCGGACCGACTCGACACCGAAGCCGTTCACCGCCAATCGAGACGGGTTCTCGCTGAACTGCGGCGTCTCCTGCAAGGCCCACCATCAGCTACTTCGGACCCGTGCAGAGAGGTGCGGATTCCCGCGCAATCACCGCGACAGCAGCTCGATGTAGGGCTGGTAACTGTAGCTGCGATTCTTCTTCTGGCCGGTCATTTCCGTCACGATGCCCAGATCTTCCAGTACCTTGACGGCGGCAGCGGCGGTCGGAAAGGTGGTTTCCAGTTTTTGCCGCACCCGCTCGATGGTGAAGCGCGGCATCATGGGTAACAACTCGAACAGCCGGTAGCTGGCCGGGCGAGCCTTGGCTGCTTCGAGCAGGCGGCGCCGATCCGCCGCGATCAGGCTGGCAATCGCGATGATACTGCGTTCGGCGTCACTGGCGGCGGTCGCCACGCCTTCGAGGAAGAACGACACCCAGGCTTCCCAGTCGCCTTCGGTGCGGATGATCGACAGGCGCCGGTAATATTCGCCCTGATGCTGCTTGAGGTAGCCGCTCAGATACATCAGAGGCTCGGGCAACAGGCGCCAGTGTTCGAGCAGCGCTGCGATCAGCAGGCGTCCAATGCGGCCATTGCCGTCAAGGAAGGGGTGGATGGTTTCGAATTGGGCGTGTGCCAGCGCAATCCTGACCAGCGGCGGGAGCGCACCTGCCTCATCGTGAATGAATTGCTCCAGATCGCCCAGCAGATCTGCCACCCGGTCGGCCGGCGGCGGCACGAAAGCCGCGTTGCCCGAACGGGTGCCGCCGATCCAGTTCTGGGAACGGCGCAGTTCCCCGGGCTGCTTGCCGGCACCACGTGCGCCATCTAGCAGGACTCGGTGGGCCTCACATAGCAGGCGCACGCTGATGGACAGTCCATTGGGGTCGCGCAGGTTGTCCTGTACCAGCCGGAATGCGCGTAGATAGTTGGTGACTTCCTCGACATCGTCCGTGTTGCTGACGGCGAACCCTGCTTCCTCGTCGAATAGGTCGGTCAAGGTGGCCTGGGTGCCTTCGATTTGCGAGGTGAGCAGGGCCTCCTTGCGGATGGCGCTGTATAGCAGCCAGTCTACCGAGGGTACCAACCCCGACACCCCGGACAGGCGGGCAAGCCCCAGCTCGGCCTGATGATTCAGGTCAGCATACACCTCTGGTGCAAGCGCAGGCTCGGCGGGCGGCAGCGGATGTGGAACGAAGGCCTGAACCGCTTCGCCCAGCGTAGTCGAGATGGCGTAAGTGCCGGCAGCTCGCTTCATGGTAAAGTTGTCTTTAATGTGACTGTTCGTATTAAAGCGCTCTTTAATACAGGATGCCAGCGTTAAAGCCGCCTTTGATCAGTGGGATCGCCGCGCAACAGCCGCGCCCGCATGAGTGGCCCGATTGACCGCCCACCCGCTGTCACAACTGGCGATACAACAGGCGCTCGGCCGGTTGGGCAACAACGAAAAGGTCTTCCTGAAGTTGCTGGGAGACCTGTTGTCGGCTGCGGCAGAAGGTCACGTCGATATGCAACAGGTCTTCTCGGACCTGAAAGGGGCGATTGCGGCTTTTGACCCGGGTGCGGTCGATTTTGTCGACCGTTTGTTGGCCGCAGCACCGCCGAGTGGACAGCTGTTCGAAACGCTTTCCCGGGCGCGCGAGCACCTCACGCAAGGCATTGTTTTAAGTGGCGGAGAGGCAGGGATTTGAACCCTGGGACCCCTTGCAGGGTCACCTGATTTCGAGTCAGGCCCGTTCAACCGCTCCGGCACCTCTCCGAGGAACTGAAAACTCAGCGTGCGGCTGGGGATGCGTATTCTGAGAAAAGTCGCCGCGTATATCCAGCACCATCTACGTCGATCCAGTCGATACCGTCGGTCTGGGTGGCGAACTCCAGCCGGGCGACACGGTCGCGATGAGGCTCGAAGGCGGCCGCCAGCAGTTCGCTGTGGTTGTTCTGCTCGCTGACGTGCCCCACCACCACCTGCAGCCCGGGGTGCGCGAAGTCGGCCAGGAAGGCGGCCGCCTGCTGGTTGGAAAGGTGGCCGAGGTTGCCGGCGATGCGTCGCTTCACCGATTCCGGGTAGCGGCCGCCGAGCAGCATGGGCAGATCGTAATTGCTCTCCATCATCAGCCCACTGCAGGCGCCGAACTGCGCGCAGACGTGGGGGGTGACGTGGCCGAGGTCCGACACCACGCCGAGGCGGGTATCTTCATGGACGAAGACGAACTGCGTGGGCTCCCGGGCATCGTGAGGCACGATCACCGGATGCACCTCGACCGCCCCCACCTGAAATGGCCGATGGCTGTCGAACGCCTTGCCCACCAGCGACTTGGCGGCCCGCAAGGTGCCGTAAGAGGCGAAAACCGGAACCGCGTAGCGGTGCGAAAGGGCCGCAACGCCAGTGGCATGATCCGAATGCTCATGGG
>JBLRXD010000152.1:0-10598 GCA_047920935.1 Pseudomonadales bacterium
GTCTTCAACGGATCCTTCACCCGGACACGACGAAACAGCTCCGGCGCGAAGTTGGGGATGCCGGTGAACTTCAGCTTCTCGCCCTCGGTGAAGGTGTCGCCGATCTGGATGGTGCCGTGGTTGTGCAGACCGATCACGTCTCCCGGGTAGGCCTCTTCGGTGCGCACCCGGTCGCCCGCCATGAAGGTCATGGCGTCGGCGATCTTCACATCCTTGCCCAGGCGCACGTGGTGCATGCGCATGCCCTGAGTGTAGCGCCCCGAACAGACCCGCAGAAAGGCGATGCGGTCCCGATGCTTGGGATCCATGTTCGCCTGGATCTTGAACACGAAGCCGGAGAACTTCTCTTCCGTGGGCAACACCTCGCGCGCCGCAGCCTTGCGCGGCAGCGGTGGCGGCGCGCAGCTGACGAAACCATCGAGCATTTCCTTGACGCCGAAGTTGCCGAGGGCGGTGCCGAAGTACACGGGCGACAGCGTCGCCGCGAGAAAGTCGTCCTGATCGAAACGGTGGCTCGCCCCCCGCACCAGTTCGATCTCGCCGACGAAATCGTCGTAGTCGTGGCCGAGCAACTGCCGCGCCGCGTCGCTGTCCAGCCCCTGAATCACCCGGTTTTCGTGAATGTGATGACCGTGACCAGGCTGATAGCAGACGATGCGATCCTGGTAGAGATCATAGACCCCTTTGAAGCGGCGCCCCATGCCGATCGGCCAGTTGATCGGCGCGCACTGCACCTGAAGGATGTCCTCGATCTCGTCCATCACCTCAACCGGATCACGTACCTCGCGATCGAGCTTGTTGACGAAGGTGAGGATGGGGGTGTCTCGCAGACGGCAGACTTCCATCAGCTTGATCGTCCTCGGCTCCACACCCTTGGCGCCGTCGATCACCATCAGCGCCGAATCGACGGCGGTGAGGGTGCGGTAGGTATCCTCCGAGAAATCCTCGTGGCCGGGGGTGTCGAGCAGGTTGACCACCGCATCTTTGTAGGGGAACTGCATCACCGACGTGGTGACCGAGATGCCGCGCTCCTGCTCCATGCTCATCCAGTCCGAAGTCGCGTGCCGGTCGGACTTGCGGCCCTTGACGGTGCCGGCCAGCGTGATGGCATTGCCGAACAGCAGCAGCTTCTCGGTGATCGTGGTTTTACCGGCATCCGGGTGGGAAATGATCGCGAACGTCCGGCGGTTTGCGACGTGCTCTTTGTGCTGCATGTGTTCCGCAATGAGAGATCTGGGGATGAAAAGCGCGCAGCCGGAATTATACCCGGATGGCAGCGCTACCGTGGCTGATATCCAGCGCCATGACCTGAGCATCCTCGTGCCCGGTATGTGCTGGGTAGTAGTCCTTGCGCACGCCGATCTCGTTGAAGCCGAGAGAATGGTACAGCTGGATGGCCGTGCGATTGGAAGGCCGCACCTCGAGAAAGATCATGTCTACGCCCCTGGCGCGGGCGCGCTCCAGCATGTGCGTCACCAGCAGGCGCCCGTAGCCTTCGCCCTGATGATCGCGGCTCACACAGACGTTCAGCAGGTGTGCCTCCCCCGCCCCCACCGAAAGGATGCCGTGGCCAATGATGCGCATGTTCAGCAGCAGCACCCAGCACTCGTGACGGGCGGCGAGGCAGTCGCTGAGGTTTGCTTTCGACCAGGGAAACTCATACGAGCGAATCTCGTTTTCGAACACCTGGTCGAGATCCTCCGCGACCATGGGCCGCAGGGTGCTCACGGCTCGGCCTTGAGCTGTTGCATGGTCTGCCACAGCGCCCGTTTCAGCGCTCCGTCTCGCCCGAGCTGATCGAGGGGCGGAATCACCACCCGGCGACACCCCGGCCAGCGGTTCGACAACCGTGCCGACACCGACTCCGGGCACAGCAACAGCCGCGCCTGGTGGTCGGCGACATCCTTGTCGACGAACGCCTCGAGCGCGCGCAGGGGCGCGTCCGCATCGGCTTCCAGCAGGCCACCGGCCGGCGGCCAGTCGAAATGGCGCGTGGTGGGCTTCGCCTTCCAGTCGCCGCAAGCTGCTGACAGTACGTCCGTGGCCAGGCGCTGATCGCGTCGCGAGGGGGAACCTTCGATCAGCAGGATGCAGCCGCCCAGGGACAACAACAGCACCGACAGGGTCTCGACGGCCGGCTGCGGCTTCCGTGACGGCTGGGGCCGCGCGTCGGGCTGGGGCGTCACCGCAACCGGCACCTCTGCCCCAACGATGTTCGAGGCACCCAAGGCTTCGACAGGGGCGCCTGTCGCTTTTGCAGGGGCGCCTGCGACTTTCGCAGGGGCGCCCAGCGGCACCCTCAGGCGCCACACGTCGACACCCATATGCTCGAGGATCTGCCGCCGGGAGGCCGGTGTCAGCACGCGCAATTACCCGTCCAAGCGCTTCCAAAAACGGCATTGTACACGTATAAACCCCGTCTCCAGAGACAACCGGCCAGCCCATGAAGTACCACACCGACGACATTCGCATCACCGGCATGGAAGAGGTGATCGCGCCGGAAGCGCTGCTCGAAGAGCTACCGATCACCCCCGCAGCGTCGCGAACCGTCTTCACCACGCGCAAGGAGATCAGCGACATCCTGCACGGCCGTGACCCTCGCCTCATGGTGGTGATCGGGCCGTGCTCGATCCATGATCCGAAGGCGGCGCTGGAGTATGCCGACCGGCTCGTCGCCCTGGCCCGGCGCCACCAGGAGCACCTGCTGGTGATCATGCGCGTCTACTTCGAGAAGCCGCGCACCACCGTCGGCTGGAAGGGGCTCATCAACGACCCCCACCTGGATAACTCCTTCGACATCAACACCGGCCTGCACCAGGCCCGCGGCGTGCTGCGCGACGTCGCCGACCGCGGGCTGGGAACGGGCACCGAGTACCTCGATCCGATCACGCCGCAGTATCTGGCTGATCTGGTGAGCTGGGGCGCCATCGGCGCCCGCACCACCGAAAGCCAGGTGCATCGTCAGCTGGCATCCGGGTTGTCGTGCCCGGTGGGCTTCAAGAACAGCACCGACGGCTCCATCCAGGTGGCGGTGGATGCCGTCAGCTCCGCCGCACACCCACACATCTTCCTTTCGGTGACCAAGCGCGGCCACTCGGCCATCTTCTCCACCGCCGGTAACGAAGACTGCCACGTCATCCTGCGCGGCGGCGGCGGCAGACCCAACTACGACAATCCATCGGTGCACTACGCCAGCCGCCTGCTTGAGCAGGCCGGCATGCCTACCCGCGTGATGATCGACATGAGCCACGCCAACAGCGACAAAGACTACAAAAAGCAGCTCAAGGTCTGCAGCGACGTCAGCAGGCAGATCAGCGAGGGGGAAACGCGCATCTTCGGGGTGATGATCGAAAGCAACCTGGTGGAGGGCAATCAGAAAATCGCGCCGGCGCGCTCAATGACTTACGGTCAGAGCATCACCGACGCCTGCCTCGGCTGGGACGACTCCGCCCACGCGCTGGCGGAACTCGCCAGCGCGAGCGCCGCCCGCATGGGCTCATGAGCGCTGGCCGGCCGCCTGATCGGTGCGCGCCGCCATGATGAAATCGTTGCGGTGCAGGCCGCCGATGGCGTGGGTCCACCAGGACACCGCCGCTCGCCCGTACTCCACTACCAGACGCGGGTGGTGATTCTCGGCTTCCGCCAATTGCCCCACCGCATTGGCGAACTCCAGCGCCTGCACGAAGTTGTCGAAGCGGTAGCCACGGGTCAGCAGCGGCACGCCGTCTTCGGTATCGATGCGCCAGCCCGGCAGGGCAGCCAGCAGCGGCGGCCACTCGGCCTGAGGCACCGCCGGCGACCCCTCCGTGCAGGGCTCACAGGATTGCCTGGCGAGCTCTTCCATGTCGTGTCCTCCTTGCGCTGAATCGTTCGCCTATGAGTAGCAGAAATACCACCGTATACGCCAGCACCTCGCCGTAGCCGTCCTTGGTGAGCCACAGCAGGTGGGCCAATCCCAGAGCGGTGGCCAGGAACACCAGCCGGTGCAGTTGCGGCCAGCGCCGCCCCAGGCGGCGTTGCCAGCCGCGAGTGGAAGTCAGCGCCAGCGGCAGCAGTGCCAGCAGGCCCAGGGCACCGGCCGTGATGTAGGTGCGCCGGGTGAGATCCTCGACGATGGTCCCCCAATCGAAGCCCGCGAAAAACCACAGATAGGCCAGAAAATGCAGCGCCAGATAGGTGAAGGCGAACAGCCCCACCAGGCGCCGCACCCGAGCCAGCCCCGGCCAGTGCAGGCGCCGCCGCAGCGGACTCACCGCCAGCGCCAGCAGCAGCAGGCGCATGCCCCACTGCCCGAGGTGGTGAACGACCGCCTCACCCGGATCCGCGCCCAACGCCGCGCCGGGCTGCTGCAATTCCACCGCCACCGCGTAGCCGAGCCACAACAACGGCAAACTGCACGCCGACCAAACCAGGAGTTTCAACAGCCGCGGCGCCAGCGGGCGGCTCACGATGTCAGTAATGGCGCCGCAGATCCAAGCCGGCGTAGAGCCCCGCCACCTGATCCGCATAGCCGTTGAACATCAGCGTGTCACGGCGGTTGGGATTGATCAGGCTGCTGGGCAGGCGCCGCTCGGTGGCCTGACTCCAGCGGGGGTGATCCACGGTTGGATTGACGTTGGCGTAGAAGCCGTACTCCCTGGGCGCCATCTGCTGCCAGGTATTCTTCGGCTGGCGTTCGGTGAAGCGGATCTTCACCACCGATTTGATGCTCTTGAAGCCGTACTTCCACGGCACCACCAGCCGCCAGGGCGCGCCATTCTGGTTGGGCAGCGGCTTGCCGTAAACGCCCACGGCCATGACCGTGAGCGGATGCACCGCTTCGTCCATCCGCAGGCCCTCGACGTAGGGCCAGTCGATGGCGCTGAACCGGGAGCGCTGCCCACGCATCTCGCTGGGGCGATGCAGCGTGGTGAACTCCACGTACTTGGCGCCCGAACCAGGCTCGAACCGAGCCAGAATGTCCTTGAGTGGAATGGCGAGCCACGGCACCACCATGGACCAGGCCTCTACGCAACGGAAGCGGTAGACCCGGTCTTCGGCGCTGAAGCCCTTGATCACGTCTTCGAAAGCGTAGGTGCCCGGCTTGGCGCACGCGCCGGCTACCTCCACCGACCACGGATCCACGGTCATCTCATGGGCGTAGCGGGCGGGATCGCTCTTATCGGTGCCAAACTCATAGAAATTGTTGTAGCTGGTGACGATGTTTTCCGGAGTGAGAGTCTCGCCGGCTGGCGCGGTGAATGCGCGAGACGCCAGCGCCTGGGGCGCCGGCAGAGCCAAGGCGCCAGGCAGCGCCAGCCCCGCGGCCAACAGCCGGCGGCGGTTGCGGAAGATCGACTCCGGGGTGATTTCAGAACTGCGGATCGCGATCGGCCTGCGCATGACTGCGCCTCCGGGGGCTGGGTAAGCAACGGGCATTAGAGTTGCTCATGCCGGCGGAGTTCCGCCGGAGCCGGGATCCGCCGGGCGCTCGGCGGCGGCACGGCGCCTGCGCCAGTAGTGCCAGAGGTAGGTCGCCGGGCCGGACAGCGCATAGGTGACGAAAAGCACCAGCAGCACCCGCGGCGGATCGGCGAGCAGCACGGCGAACACCAGCACCGCGATCACCAGCACGATGAAGGGAACCCGCCCCTTGACGCTCAGCGCCTTGGGAGAGAAGTATTTGAAGTTGGAGACCATCAGCAGGCCGATACCCGTCGTCACCACCGCCATGAACACGGCCAGGGCAGTGGAGGGCTCGGTTTCCGGGTCGGCCCAGATCCACACGATGCAGGCAATCACCGCCGCGGCGGCCGGGCTTGCCAGACCGGTGAACGATTTGATGTCGCCAGCGGTATTGAAGCGGGCGAGGCGCAAGGCCGCGCAAGCCATGTAGACGAAGGTGGCAATCCAGCCGATCTGCCCGAGAGGCTGCAGCACCCAGGAGAACACCACCAGCGCCGGGGCGACGCCGAATGCCACCATGTCGGAGAGGCTGTCGTACTCGGCACCGAAGCGGCTTTCGGTCTTGGTCCAGCGGGCCACCCGGCCATCCGCGGTATCCAGGGCCATGGCTACGAAGATGGCCAGCGCCGCCGGCACGAAGTTGTCGTTCATGCCGGCGACGATGGCGTAAAAGCCGGCAAACAACGCGCCGGTGGTGATCAGATTCGGGAACAGGTAGATGCCGCGGCGGCGCCGGCTGTCGCCATCCACGTCTTCGACCTCGATCGCGTCGTCCGCGAACAGCCCAAGGCCAGAGCCCTCGTCGTCGCGCTTTTCGCCGTCATCCACCATGATTGCTCCCGCGCCGCACGGCTAGCGGGAGCCACATAACGTCGCGGCTCCCACCGCCCACGGCGTCAGTTCTTGTCGCGATCCACCAGGCGTTTCTCCTGGATCCAGGGCATCATGCCGCGCAGTTTGTCGCCTACCTGCTCGATCTGGTGAGCCTGGCTGATGCGCCGCATGGCCTTGATGCTCGGCGCACCGGACTGATACTCGGTAACGAATTCGCGAGCGAAGCGGCCGGTCTGGATCTCTTCGAGAATCCGCTTCATTTCCTTCTTGGTTTCTTCGGTGACGATGCGCGGCCCGCGGGTCAGACCGCCGTACTCGGCGGTGTTCGACACCGAGTACCACATGTTCGCCACGCCACCCTCGTAGAACAGGTCGACGATGAGCTTCAACTCGTGGAGGCACTCGAAATATGCCATCTCCGGCGCGTAGCCGGCTTCCACCAGAGTTTCGAAGCCTGCCTGAACCAGCGCCGCAGCACCGCCGCAGAGCACGGCCTGCTCGCCGAACAGATCGGTTTCGGTCTCTTCACGGAAGGTGGTCTCGATGACGCCGGCGCGGCCGCCGCCGTTGGCGGAGGCATACGACAGCGCCGTCTCCTTCGCCTGACCGGAAGCGTTCTGGAATATGGCGATCAGCGACGGTACCCCGCCGCCTTCCACGTAGGTGGAGCGCACGGTATGGCCCGGCCCCTTGGGCGCGATCATCACCACGTCGAGATCGGCACGCGGCTCCACCAGACCGAAATGGATGTTGAATCCATGGGCAAATGCCAGCGTCGCACCCTCTTTGACGTTGGGCAGTATCTGGTCGCGGTACAGCGCCTGCTGATGCTCGTCGGGCGTGAGGATCATGATCAGATCGGCGTCTTTCACCGCCTCGGCAACTTCCGCCACCTGGAACCCGGCGTTCTCCGCCTTACGCCAGGAGTCGGAACCCTTGCGCAGCCCGATTACCAGGTTCTCGACGCCGGAATCCCGCAGGTTGTTGGCGTGGGCGTGACCCTGGGATCCGTAGCCGATGATCATCACCCGCATCTTCTGGATGATCGACAAGTCGGCGTCTTTATCGTAATAGACCTGCATGTTTCAGAAACCCTCTATGTTGAATTAACCGTAGGAGCGATCTCCCGATCGCGACGTCATCTAGCTCACAAGAAGAATCGCGATCGGGAGATCGCTCCTACAGGATCACCTCACGCGCTCAGCACCTTCTCACCGCGGCTGATGCCGGAAACGCCGGAACGCACCACTTCCAGAATCGTAGTCTTGCCAATGGCGCGAATGAAAGCATCCAATTTATCGCTGGGGCCGGATAGCTGCACCGTGTACGAACTTGCGGTGACGTCGATGATCTGCCCGCGAAAGATGTCCGTGGTGCGTTTGACCTCGGCCCGGGCGGCGCCCTCGGCCCGCACCTTCACCAGCATCAACTCCCGCTCGACGTGATCGGACCCCGACAGGTCGATGACCTTCACCACCTCGATGACCTTATAGAGGTGCTTGATGATCTGCTCGATCTTGCTGTCGTCACCCACCGTCACCAGGGTCAGCCGTGACAGCGTCTGGTCTTCGGTTGGCGCTACCGTGAGGCTTTCGATGTTGTAGTTGCGCTGCGCGAACAGCCCGACCACGCGCGACAGCGCGCCCGCTTCGTTTTCCAGCAGCACGGCGATGATGTGGCGCATCAGTATTCTTCCCCGACGGCGGAAGGGGCGACCAGGCTGGTGACCGACTTGCTCAGGTACATGTCGCGCATGGAGCCGCCCTTGATGGCCATGGGGTAGACGTGCTCGCTTGGGTCGACCCAGATGTCGACGAACACGGTGCGGTGCTTCAACTTGTCGCTGAACGCCTCGCGCATCACCGGCTCCAGATCTTCGGCGCTCTGCACCTTGAAGCCGACGTGGCCGAAGGCCTCCACCAGGGTCTTGAAATCCGGCAGCGAATCGCTGTAGGTGCTCTGGGAGTGGCGCCCGCCGTACTGCATGTCCTGCCACTGCTTCACCATGCCCAGGGCCTGGTTGTTGAGATTGATGATCTTGATGGGCAGGCCGTACTGCAGGCAGGTGGAAAGCTCCTGCATGTTCATCATGAAGCTGCCTTCTCCGGTCACGCAGGCGACCACCGCATCGGGATGGCCGAACTGCACGCCCATGGCCGCGGGCAGACCGAACCCCATGGTGCCCAGGCCACCGGAGTTGATCCACCGGCGCGGCCCGTGGAACTTGTAGTACTGGGCCGCGAACATCTGGTGCTGGCCCACGTCGCTGCTGATGAAGGCATTGCCCTCGGTGACCTTGTAGAGCATCTGCACCGCCAGTTGCGGCAGGATGGGTTTGCCCGGAACGACCTCCAGGGCATGGTTGAGGCCGTGCTCGGTGCGCCAGGCGCGTATCCGCCCCCACCACTGCGACAGCGCTTCGCGATCCGGCAGGGTCTGCTCCCTGGCCTGCTCTACCGCAAGGATGGCCTCCATGTCGTCGAGCACGCTGGCCACCTGACCGACGATGGGAATGTGGGCGGGGACGATCTTGGAAATGGACGCCGGATCGACATCGATGTGAATGATGGTGGCGTCGGGGCAGAACTTCCCCGGAGCGTTGGTCACCCGATCATCGAAGCGTGCGCCGACGGCGACGATCACATCGGCGTGATGCATGGCCATGTTGGCCTCGAAGGTGCCGTGCATGCCCAGCATGCCGAGAAACTTCTCGTCATTGCCCGGATAGGCGCCGAGACCCATGAGCGTATTGGTAACGGGAAAGCCGAGGCCGTCGGCGATGCGCACCAGTTGCTCCGAGGCATCGCCGAGAATTACCCCGCCGCCAGCGTAGATCACCGGCCGCTTGGCGTTCAGCATGACGTTGACGGCCTTGCGAATCTGCCGGCCGTTGCCCTTCACCGCAGGATTGTAGGAACGCATGCTGACCGATTCGGGGTAGTGATAGGGCGCCGTTACCGCGGGATCCGTGGTGTCTTTCGGCACATCGATGACCACCGGACCCGGCCGGCCGGTGGTGGCGATGTGGAACGCCTTGCGCACCACTTCGGGAATCTCGGCGGCGTTCTTCACCATGAAGCTGTGCTTCACCACCGGGCGCGAAACGCCCACCATGTCGGTTTCCTGGAAGGCGTCGGTGCCAATGAGTTCGTGGGCTACCTGCCCGGCAATGACCACCATGGGTACGGAATCCATGAACGCGGTCGCGATGCCGGTGATGGCATTGGTAGCGCCGGGCCCGGAGGTCACCAGCACCACGCCGGGCTTGCCGGTGGAGCGGGCATACCCGTCCGCCATGTGGGTGGCCGCCTGCTCGTGCCGCACCAGAATGTGTTCCACGTGCTGCTGCCGGAAGATGGCGTCGTAGATGTGCAGGGCTGCCCCACCGGGGTAGCCGAAGATGTACTCGACGCCGGCATCCTGAAGCGCTCGGATCAGCATGTCGCCGCCGGAAAGTGACTCAGCCATGTCGCTGCTCTGCCTGTTGCTCGAACTGCATCCCGGGCGTATTCTTGCTTCCAGCATAACCAATTGATTTTGCTGGCAGTTTGCTCTGAAGAGCCCGGGGGAGCCGCGTATTCTTGAGGTTCGCTTGCGCCGTGTCAACGAAACTGCGACCCAGCGCGCGAAATCGCACCGCCGCTGTCCGTAGGATCTCCCCGTAGTCAGCCCCACCACACGAGGGCCGGCACGATCAGGAGAAGCCCCGTGATGCGCGCTATGTGCAAATTTGCCCTGGCGATCGCCGCCCTGCCCCTGCTGATGGGCGCGGACGTCTACCGCTGGGTAGACGCGGATGGCGTCGTCAACTTCACTCAACAGAAGCCCCAAGGCTTCGACGCCGAGCGCGTGCGCGCGCAGACCGGCGAGCGCATCGACAGGAGTACGGTCAGCACTGGCTCCACGGCTACGCCCGCCGCCAGGGCAGCGGGCGGCCGAACCGACCCGGCATTGGACGATCAGCAGCGGAGCATGCTTGCCGGCCTGGAGGCCGCCGAGCAGGCTCGGCGTCTCGAACTGGCAAAAATCCGCGACGCCAATTGTCAGCAAGCCCGCACGGTGCTCGAGCACCTGTCTACTCGAGGCCGCATCCGCGTGCGCGGCGACGACGGCAGCGAGCAGGTGATGCCCGAAGAGGAGCGCCAGCAGCGCATCGCCGAAGCCCAGCGCGGCGTCGCCGCCAACTGCTCCGCAGCGTCCCTGTAGGAGCGACCCAGCGGCCTGCGGCCGGTTCTGGTCGCGCGTCCTGTAGGCGGCCGCCGTCCGGGGAAGACGTTCGGGGCCAGCGGGCGCCGGCGCTTTCCCGATCCGCCAGAACC
>JBLRXD010000153.1:0-10560 GCA_047920935.1 Pseudomonadales bacterium
GCCTGCCCGGCGTCGCCCGGGTGAACTCCAACTTCGCCCTGCGCACCGTGATCAAGAAGACCGAGATTCCGATCCGGCGCGCGCAGCAGAACCGCTGAACGCGGGCTAGATCAGGTCTTTCGGCTCGAGCGCAAACTCCTCCATCACCTGATCCGCGTAATCGATGCGCCCGGTGATCTGCCTGGGATCGCCGTGCACCAGCCGCAGGCAGGCCTCGGCCATGTGCTCCACCGGGGTCACCCGATCCTTGTTGGCCTCGTTGATGAGTTTGTGGTGCATGACGCCGGGGGTGGCGACCAGGCCCGGCGAGATCACGTTGACGCCGATGTTGTGATCGTAGACTTCCTGGGCGAGACCGGTGGTGAAGCGCTCGAGCGCCGCCTTGCACATGCCGTACACGGTGCTACCGCGCCCGGGCATGCCCTTCTCGGGATGAATGGCCGCGTGGGAGGAGATGTTGAGGATCCACCCGGAGCCGCGCTCCTGCATGTCGGGCAGCACCAGCTGGGACAGCTCGAACGGCGCCCATACCTGTACATCCATCATCAGTCGAAAGCGCCGCTCCGGAAAATCGACCACCGGAATGAAGTAGGTGATGGCGGCATTGTTGACGAGAATGTCGACGGTGCCGAAGGCCTCCCTGGTTTTGCGGATCAGCTCATGACGATCCTCGCTCACGGCCAGGTCTGCGCGCACGGCGAGCGCCTCGCCGCCGGCCTCCTGGATGCGCGCCACGGTGGCGCTGATGGTGCCGGGGAGGTAATGCTCGGATTCCTCCACGGTGCGCGCCGACACCACCACCTTGGCGCCCTCCATGGCGTAGCGCAGGGCGATGGCCTCGCCGATTCCCCGACTGGCGCCGGTCACCACGGCGACCTTGCCGCGCAGCAGCCCATTGGCGTTGATTCCGGTCATGCTCCCTCTCCTCCCCAGTTGTGAACGTGCATGCCGTCTGATGATACCCGAATGTCCGTCGCACCCTCACGGGGGTAGACTGCACGCCATGAAACCGCATTCGAAACTCCGCTACGCGCTGCCACGGTGCCTGTTGCTGCTGGCAGTGGCGCTGACCAGTTCCGCCTGGGGCCAGCCCGGGGCCGGCTCACGCGCGCCGGCCGATCCCGCGGCAGAGTGCTATCGCATCGCCGCAACTGGAGATCGCGACGTTTATCCCTGCGATCTGGCGGTGCAGGTGGCAAGAGACAGTGGCAGCCCGCGGGATCTCGCCGCTGCCCACGCCAACCGGGCCATGGTGCTGGCACGTCTGGGGCGCTGGCCTGCGGCGCTGCAGGATCTCGACATCGCCGTGCAAGCGGCGCCCACGGATGCAGACGCACACGGCAATCGTGGCAATGTGCTGCTGCGACTGGGCCGGCCCGCCGAGGCGCTTGCCGCCCACGAGCGCGCCGTGGCGCTGGCTCCCGGCGATCCCACCAGCTACTACAACCGGGCCTTCAGCCTTCAGGCGCTGGGGGATTTCGCAGCCGCCGACGCCGACGTCGCCCAAGCGCGCGAACTGCTGGCGGGCGCGGCACGACCCGCCGCCGGGGCTGGCGGGCAACTCAGGGGTGCAGATACTCGCGCGCCGGGCGGTGCCCGAGGCCGGTGAGCACCTCGTAGGGAATGGTCTGCGCCCAGGCCGCCACCTCGTCCACGAGCACCGTCGGGCCCATGAACTCCATCCAGTCGTCGAGCCGCGCGTCCAGGCCGGTGACATCCACGGTGGTGAGATCCATGGATACCCGGCCCACGATGGGGCACCGGCGCCCGTCGAGAGCCGCCTCGCCACGATTGGAGAGCAAGCGCGGCAGACCATCACCGTAGCCGACGCCAACCACCGCGATCTCCATGGGGCGAGCCGCGGTGAAGCTGGCGCCGTAGCCGATGGTTTCGCCAGACGCCACCTTGCGAAGCTGCAGGATACGACCTTCCAGAGTCACCACCGGCCGCACCGGACTGGGGGTGGAGAGCCAGGGGTTGCCACCGTACAGACCGATTCCGGGGCGGCCGAGATCGCCGGCGAAAGACGCCCCCTGAAGCACGCCGGCGGAATTGCCGATGCTCACCGGGACACCGGGGAACAACTCCCGCACGCGTGCCAGCCGCTCCAGCTGAAGCTGGTTCATGGGATGCTCGGGATCATCGGCACAGGCCAGATGGGTCACCAGCAGGCTGACGCGAACGCCACGGAAGTCGCTGGAGGTGACGTCGTCGGGAAAGCCCAGCCGGTGCATGCCGGTATCGACGTGCACGGCAGCCGCCTGCCCGCCCGCCGCCTGACGCCACAGGTCGAGCTGAGCGGCGTGGTTGAGCACGGGGACGAGGTCGCTCGACAGCAGGTCGAGCACGGTGTCTTCGAGCGCGCCTTCGAACACCCAGATGCGCGCGTCCGGCAGCTCGCGTCGCAGACGCACGCCCTCGGCGGCGCAGGCGACGAAAAAATCCTCACAGCCCGCCGTCCACAGCGCCCGAACCAGCTCGGGAGCGCCGAGCCCGTAGCCATCTGCCTTCACCACGGCGGCGACGCGCCCGGGGCGCGCCGCGTCGCGAAACATCTGGTAGTTGCCAGCCAGAGCGCCCAGGTCGATGCGCAGTCGGCCGCTCATGGGGATCAGCGCAGGGTGTTGATGTAGGCCGTGACGTCGATGATGGCCTGCTCGCTGGTCAGCACCGAGGCCATGGGCTTCATCTGCATGCCGTAGATGTCCTTGGGGTCGTACCCGCGCAGGCCCTGCTGGTAGTTCCTGATCTGGCGGATCAGATACCAGTCGTCCTGGCCCGCCAGTTTCGGACCGGCCATCTGCTCGACCCCGCCGGCTTGCGGACCGTGACAGGCCGCGCACAGCGCGTAGGCGGCCTGTCCGGCCACCACGTCGCCTTCGATCGTCGGTTGCGAGGGCACGTCGGCAAAGGTTCCGATGTAGGCGATCAGGTTCTCCAGGCTCGCGGGGTCGGCCACCATCATGGCCATCGGCCGCATCTGCATGCCATAGGTATCACCGGGCGCGGTGCCGCGGAGACCCTGCTGGAAGGCCTGCATCTGGCGACGCAGATACCAGGCTTCCTGGCCGGCGATCTTGGGGGAATTCATGGCGGCATTGCCTTCGCCCTGCTGGCCGTGACAAGCGGCGCACACCGCGTAAGCCGCCTTGCCGGCCTCCGGGTCTGCCGCCTGGGCGCCAACCGCAGCCATCAGCGCCATCAGAGCGGCTACTGCCAAGCCACCCCGACGCAACCAAGCAATGCCCACTGTGCCACCTCCTGAGAAATCCGAAAAAATCGTGCCGCGGTGCGGCGTAAAGCGCCGCGCGACCAAGCCGCGGGACGCGCGAACTATATCGGCAGCCCAGGCAAATGAACAGTTGGGCAGGGGAACGATCCGGCCACTCAAGTGCCGATGAGACCCACCGCCTGCTCGATCCAGCGGTCGCGCAGCACCCGAGCGCGGTGCGGGTGCAGCGGGTGCTGCCGATCGGCCAGCGCGTCATCGTCGAGTTCGGCGATCTGCTGGTAACGGTGGATGCCGAGCCCGTTGAGCTGCGCGGCGAACTTGCGGCCTATGCCGCGAATTTTCGTGAGATCGTCGCCGGACCGGTCGGCCTGCAGTGCGCGCACGCGGCCGAGCAGCTCGGCGTTCTCGGAGCGGGCGGCCTCGAGCTGCTGATTCAGCACCAGCAGCAGCTTGCCGTCGGCGGCGGCGCCGGCGGCAGCCTTCCCGGCAGCCGATCTACCCGATTGCTCGGTCGCCGGGGCAGCCGCCATCTGCTGCTGCCACTGAAGCTGATTGAGCGCCTCGGTGCGCTCTCTGACCAGTGCTTCGAGCTTGCGCACCTGAACCCGCAAAGCCTCCGCCTGGTGAGCGCCATCGGTTTCCCGCGCCTGCTGCGCTTGAACCCGCTGGTTCGCCTCGGCCAGCTCACGCTCGAGATCCACCATCAGCTGCTGCTGGCGCTCGAGCTTGTCGCCGAGTTGGCTGACGTGGGCAGAACTTTCGCGGGCATGGCGCTCGGCACGCAGCACGGCCTCCTCGAACTGGTCGCGCTCGCGCTGCAGTTGCTGCAGACGCTCGGCACCCTGCCGCTGATCCTGCTCCACGGTCACGACCAGGGCGGATCGCTCTTCGAGCTGGGTTTCGAGCTGGCCGATACGCTGCTCCAGCGAGCGCACCTGCTGCAGCGCGGCAGCACGCTGCGTTGCCGCCGCAGCCAGCCTGATCTCGGCGTCCTGACGGGCTTCCACAGCGGCGCTGAACGCTGCGGCGTCCGCAGCCGCGCCCACAGCGGCCAATGCGCCGGCGTAGGCCACCTGCAGATCCTCCATCAGCTCGGGGAGCAAAGCCTCCGCGGCTTCGCGGCCGGCTTCTGCGGCCTCCCGGCCGGCTTCCGCCGCCTGCAAGGCCGCCTGCAGCTCCTCCGCCCGGAGGGCATGATCGCGGCTGGCGCGGTCGTACTCGGCGGCTACCTCGCGCTGCTGCTGCAGCATTTGCCGCAGCTCAACCATGCTGTCGGTAAGGGAGCCGATCTGGCGGTTGGCCAGCTCTGTCGTCTCGAGCAACTGGGCGTTGCGAGCGCGCAACGCCGCGCTGTCCCGCTCGAGCATCGCCACGCGCTCGTCCCTGGCGCGAACCTCCAGCGCCTGCTCGTCCAGTGAGCGGGTCAGCGCCTGCCACTTTTCCTTCCACGCATCCAGATCGGCGCGCAACTCGTCGATGACCAACTGCCGCTTGTGCAGTTCGCCCTGGGCGCCCTTGTGTTGCTCTGCCAGGGCGGCAGCTTTGGCCTCCAACTCCCGGATGAGGTCGTCCCGGGCGCGAATGCCCGCGGCCCCGGCGGGCGGCGCTTGCTGCAGGCGCTGCAGGTCGGCTTGCAACTGCTGCACTTCCTCGGTCCGCTGACGCAGGGCGGCAGCAAGCTTGGGAACGCGCTCGCGCCACTTGACGAGTTCGTCGTCGGACCGGACAGGCGATGGCGCGGCGCTTGCGCTCACCGAGTCGCCAAAGGGGATGACTTCGTGCATGGGCAGTTCCAGTTCCAGTCGCTGATCAAGATTGGCAACCGCGCCGCGGCCTGCCAGGATGCACGGCGCCCCCGCCCATGGCGCGGACATGCCGGTACCCGGCAAACCTAGCCAATTTCGGCTGGCGAAAGCGTGACCCGAGTGGTAAATATCTGCAGCCACCGCCACTCGAGCTTTGCTGCGATCGGTGGTCAAAACCAGAACCTTGTCAAAGCGCGGTAGTCTAAACTGCCGACCAATTTCCGGATCCGTCACCGAGGAGACCCATGCGCATACTGTTGTTCCTGGCAACCAACCTGGCTGTCATCGTGCTGGCCAGCATCATTTTCGGGCTACTGGGCTTCGAGGGCATCCTCGACGAGCAGGGCGTGGGCCTCGACCTGACGGCGCTGCTGGTGTTCTGCGCCCTGATCGGCTTCGGCGGATCGCTGGTGTCCCTGCTGATCTCCAAGCAGGTGGCCAAATGGTCGACCAAGGCTCAGGTGATCACGCAGCCGCGCAACGACACCGAGCGCTGGCTCGTCGCTACGGTCAAACGCCTGGCCGATACGGCAGGCATCGCCACGCCGGAAGTGGCCGTGTTCCCCTCGGCCGAGCCCAATGCCTTCGCCACCGGCGCCAATCGCAACAAGGCGCTGGTCGCGGTGAGCGTGGGGCTGATGGAGAGCATGAACCGAGACGAGGTGGAAGCCGTGCTCGGTCACGAGATCGGCCACGTGGCCAACGGCGACATGGTGACCCTGGCGCTGATTCAAGGGGTGGTGAACACCTTCGTGCTGTTCCTCGCTCGGATCATCGGCTACTTCGTCGACCGGGTGGTGCTGAAGAACGACCGCGGCCTGGGCATCGGCTACTGGGTCACCACCATCGTCGCGCAGATCGTGCTGGGCATCCTCGCCAGCGCCATCGTCATGTGGTTCTCCCGCTACCGTGAGTTCCGTGCCGACGCGGCAGGCGCCAAACTTGCCGGGCGCGACAAGATGATCGCCGCGCTCGAGCGGCTGAAGCGCGCTCAGGGCATGCCGAGCACCATGCCCGACAGCCTGGTGGCGTTCGGCATCAATCGCGGCCTGCGCACCGGAATGCGCGCCATGTTCATGTCGCACCCGCCGCTGGACGACCGCATCGCCGCCTTGCGCTCCATGCGCACCATGTAGCAATCGGAGGGTGGCGCGCAAACGCGGCAGCTGGCCCGACGGGCAGGTGGCGATCCTGGAGCACGACTCCAGGATCCTCGCCGACAACCCGCTGGGAGATGCCAGTTTGCGGCGCTTCCCCGTGTGGCTGCCGCCCGGCTACGGCAACACCACCGGCAGCGGCGGCAGCCGAGCCCGCGGCCGCAAACTGCCGGTGCTGTTCGACCTCACCGGCTACACCGGGTCTGGCTGGTCCCATACCAACTGGCAGAACTTCGCCGAGAACGTCCCCGAGCGGTTGGCGCGACTGCTGCACGAAGGGCGTATCGCGCCATGCATCGTGGTCTTCCCCGACTGCTTCACGGCCCTCGGCGGCAATCAGTACATCAACTCCAGCGCCATCGGCGATTACGCCGACTATCTCACCCGGGAGCTCATTCCCTTCATCGACGCCGAGTTCCTGACCCACGGCGACCGTGAGCATCGCGGCTGCTTCGGCAAATCCTCCGGGGGCTACGGCGCCATGATTCACGGCATGCGCTACCCGCGCTTCTGGGGCGCCATCGCCAACCACTCCGGCGACGCCTACTTCGACTTCGTCTACCGCAGCGCCTGGCCCGAGACCCTGACCCATCTGGCCCGCTATCGGCGGCCGGCGCTGAAAGAGGGGCGCGTAAAGCAGTGGGAGCGCTCTCCAGAGCGCGATGCCGAAGGCGGGAGTCCACAGGATGGCGCCGGCTGCGATGACGGCCGCATCAAACGCTTCCTCGACGATGTCTGGCAGCGGGAGAAACTCGACGGCACCGAGATCATGACGCTGATGAACCTCTGCATGGCGGCCAGCTACGACCCCGACCCGAAGGCGCCCAACGGCTTTCGGGTGCCGTTCGATCTGGACACCGGCGAACTCATCCCCAACCGCTGGCGCGCCTGGCTGCGCCACGACCCCGTGCATCTGGTGCGGCGCTTCGCCGGCAACCTGAAACGCCTGCGCGGCATCTACATCGACTGCGGCTGGAAGGATCAGTACCACATTCACTACGGCAGCCGGATACTCTCACGGGAGCTTCATCGGGCCGGCGTGGAACACCGCTACGAGGAATTCGACGGCACCCATTCCGGCATCGATCACCGCATGGATCAGAGTTTGCCGTTCCTGAGCAAGGCGCTGAAATAGCTGTAGGAGCGATCTTTGGATCGCGATCTGGAGATCGCTCCTACACGCCAGGGATCGTCATCACCCACCGCAGCACAGCATCCTGCAGCTCTTCGCCGAGGCCGCGATGGGCGTCTGGCGCGTTCACCAGCACCACCACCAGCCAGCGCGCTCCCGACTCCTGCAGCGCGTAGCCGGCGACGGCCGACACGTCGTTGAGACTGCCGGTCTTCAGGTGCATGCGCCCCACCGCCGAGGTGCCGGGCAGCCGACGCCGCATGGTGCCGTCGAGGCCGCTGATGGCAAGCGACGACATGAACTCCGGCATGTAAGGGCTGAGCCAGCCGGCGCGCAGCACCGCAGCCAACTGGCGGGCGCTGATGCGCGAATCGCGAGACAGCCCGGCGCTGTTGCTCACCACCAGGCCCGTGGTGTCGACCCCGCGCCGCTCGAGCACCTCGTGGATGGCCCGCAGCCCCTTCTCGGCGGTGGCCGGCGCGCCGTACATCTCTGCGCCCAGGGTCAGCTCCAGATGCCGCGTCATGACGTTGTTGCTGTACTTGTTGACCATCCTGATGACGTCGCCCAGAGGCCTGGAGCGATGCACGTAAAACGGCTCGAGCTGCGCCGAGGGCACCGGGCCGATGCGCCAGCGGCCGCTCATCTCACCGCCGAGTTGATGCCAGTAGAGATCGAACAGCCCGAATGCGTAACTTTCCGGCTGCAGCACGGTGCGGGTGAGCGCGTACTCGCTGCAGCCGGTCGGAAACTGCCCCTCCAGCAATACCTGATCGCGCGCCGCCGGATCTCCAACCGCCAGCGCCACGCCGCGCTGATAACCGCCGCAGGGCGCCTGCTGCAGCCGCAGGCGGTTGCTCATCTGCAGATTGCGCAGCGGCGGGTCGGCGCTGACGGCAACGCTGCCGTCGCCAGGCTCGGGTCGCACCAGAAAGCGCACGGCGTTGAAATTGACCAGCAGCGGGTGGGGCGGCAGGTTGTAGACGCGGTTTGGCTGGCTGTCGAACGCGCCGGGATCCTCGGGGATGAGGTCGAAGTAGGACGTATCGAACACCAGATCGCCGTCGATGCGCTGCAGGCCGAGCTTGCGCATGGCGTCCGCCATCTTCCAATACTCTTCTGCCACCAGGTAGGGATCGCCCAATCCCCGCAGCCAGACGTCACCCGCCACCCGGCCGTGCTGCGGCGGAGCGGCGAGATACACTTCGGTGCGCCAGGTGTGCGCCGGGCCCAGCCGGTCGAGGGCAGCGAAGCTGGTGACCAGCTTCATGGTGGACGCGGGATTGCGCAGCGCGTCGGCGTTGAAACTCACCAGCGGGTTCGGCGAATCGATGCGCTGCACCCAGACACTGATGCCGCTCTCCGACAAGCCGAGGGATTTGGCGGCGTGGGCGACGGGAGCGGGCAGCGTGCCCGCAACCTGCGCCTCGGCGGCGAATGCCCAGCAGCAGACGAGTATCAAGGTGGGTATGAGGCGAATGCTGTCCATGGCTCGAGTCGCTATCGGCGTTGGCAGTAAACATGACGGTACCGATGCGGGTCAACGACCGCCGGCGGCGCGCCGGACAGTCGCGAGAACTGCTTGACTTCGAGCATTAGATTGACATCCCTCGCGGCGAGGATTACAAACGCTCGAGAGTTGCTCGCGCGGAAAGTGGGCTCGACAACTCGGCAGTACCAACATGCTCTCCGCGACCGTGGGGACGGTTCTGGCGGGGGGTCCAAGCAGGCTGGCGGGGGGAGAGACCATGCCGAGTTTCCGTGTTGCCCGCGACGTTCGTCGCCGGGTTCGTGTTCACACCTGTGTGTTGACTGCGGCTGCGGCAAGCCTGGCGATGGCGCCGCTGCCCTCGCTCGGCGCTGATGAAGCCACCTCGAGCAGGCGCACCATCGAAGAAGTCATCGTCACCGCCGAGCGTCGCGAATCGACGGTGCAGGACACGGCCATCGCCGTCACCGCCTTCACCGCCGACTTCATCAAAGAGTTCGGCCTGCGCAATCAGGAAGATCTGCAGAACTACATTCCCGCCACCACCATTCAGCCCTACGACATCGCCATTCGCGGCGTCGGGCGCAATTTCCGCACCCTCGGTGGCGACCCCGGGGTGTCGACCTACCTGAACGGCATCTACTCGGAAGACTTCGGCATCGCCTCCACCGAGGGCGCGCTGTACGACGTCGACCGCATCGAGGTGCTGCGGGGCCCGCAGGGCACCCTTTACGGGCGCAACTCCATCGGCGGCGCGGTGAATTTCCACAGCGCCCGACCCACCCAGGAGTTCGACGCGGAGATGCGGGTGATCGGCGGCAACTTCGGCACCCATGAGTACTACGGCTTTCTGTCGGGGCCGCTGCTGCCCGACGTGCTGGCGGCGCGGCTGACCGGGGTCAAGCGCTACCGCGACGGCTACATCAACGACACCTCGCCCAACGGCTCCGGCGACATCAACAGCATCAACGACCAGAACTTCGCACTGTCGTTCGAATTCACTCCCACCGAGCAACTGACCTTTTACGTGCGCGGCAACGACCGCAAATCACGGCGGCGAATGAACGGTGGCGAAGGCACCCATCCTATCGTCACCTTCGAACCGGGCGGCGTGCGCAACAACACCGATCTGGTTTTCGGCCAGCGCTTGATCGTACCGGGCGATACGGATTTCAACAGCCCCACCTGGGTCGATCCGTCGCGGCCGATAAACAGCTTCACCAACCCCTATACCGGGGAAACCCGGGTGGCCCAGACCGTGCGTCCCGGCGTAGACCCCACAGGCAGAACCGTGTCCAACGGTACGCTCCCGAACTACGGATTTGGCGCCGCCGACTTCGACCTGTCGCCCATCCGCAACCGCAACAACCTCAAGGGCGGCGATCTGGACGTTGCCACCAACGGCAACTATGACGAGCGCTTCGACCACCGGGCGGTCGCGTTCAATGCCGAGTACGTGGGTGAGCGCTTCAGTCTGAAGTACAACTTCGGCTACACCGACTTTCTGTACGAGCGAGATACTGACGAGGATTCCAGCGGCAGCATCGCGTTGGGCACCTACAGCTACTACGTCCAGCAGGAGAACGAAAATTACCAGCACGAGGTGCAGTTCGACTTCGACCTGACCGAAAACATTTCGCTGGTAAGCGGCGTGTTCATGTACCGATCTACGATCGATCAACGCCTGGATCTCTACGACTTCGTCGACAGCCAATGTCGCTTCCAGTGCGACGCCAGCTATGGGG
>JBLRXD010000154.1:0-10544 GCA_047920935.1 Pseudomonadales bacterium
GTCGAGCCAGCCGCGCGGATTGCCGGTGTCCACGGCGCAGAAGCGGCAGGCGCGGGTGCAGACGTCGCCCATCAGCATGATGGTGGCGGTGCCGTTGTTCCAGCACTCGCCGATATTGGGGCAGTGGGATTCCTCGCAGACGGTAGCCAGTTGGTGCTGCTTCACCGTCTCCCGTACGGCCTGATACTTGTCACCGCTACCGAGACGTACCCGCAGCCACGGCGGCTTGCGGCCGCTGGGCAGCCCGGCCCGGGCGTTGTGCTTGATGCCATCCTTGATGGCGGCCACACCTCTGGCGTTCTTGAACTTGTCGCCGCTTCTGGTGGGATGGTCCGATTTGCTCATAGCGCCGATTGTAGCCCCGAGCGAGCGCCTTCCTCTACGGCCACGTCGTACTTAGCATCAGCGTCCGGCGGCCCCCAATCGCTGCATCTGCTGGAGCCACTTGCGTCGGGTGGCGTCGCTGACGTTCTCCACCATGCCGAACAGACTCTCGCGTACCGGCGAGATCCCGGCGAACTTGAGGATGTTGCGCTCCAGACTCTTCAGGCTGTGGGCGCCGAAGAAGTAGCGGTAGGCGAGGGCGGGCATCCCCATGGTGATCACCACCCGCGCCGAGCGGCCCTTCAGCAGCTTCTTGAACTTGCCCCCGGCCTCGGGCTCGAAGGCAAAGTCGTAACGGAACACCTGCTCCAGGAAGCCCTTCAGCAGCGCCGGCATGGTACCCAGCCACAGCGGATAGACGATGAGCAGATGATCGCTGGTGCGGATCATGGACTGCGCCTCGCGAATCTCGTCCGGGCGCTCGCCGTGTTCGAACTCCTGCTTGTTGCGGATGAGTGGAAACGTCAAGCTGCCGACCACGATGTTACGCACCTCGAAACCGGCACTTTCGGCTCCCGTCCGGTAGGCTTCCGCCAATGCGTGACAGAGATGATCATCGGCCTTGTCGGGATGACCCTGGATGATGGTGATGCGTCTTGGCACGTGGCCTCCGTTGCCTGGTGGTCGGCTGCCGGCGACCTGTTGCCGGCGTTGTTCCTCCGTTACTCCTAGAATACCCAGGTCTGCACCGCTAACCTCGGTTAGATCATGGATTTTTCCGATCCAATTCAGCGCTCGGTGTTCTTCGAACTCCACTCCGGTCTCCCTCGGGAAGGTCCGGGCGACTTCGATAGTACCCGGCGCGCCCTGGAGCTGGCGTTGGCGGATGTCAGCGACCGATCTGGTGTGGTGCGAAGGCGCGGCGTATCTGATCGGCGTCGGCCGCGCCCTTGCCGGGTGGCGCGAGGTGCTGCGTCCGGGGGGGCGTCTGGCGTTCACCGAGGCGGTATGGTTGCGCGACCCGGCGCCTGCCGAGGTGAGGGCCTGCTGGGACGAGTATCCGGCGATGAGCGACGCATCCGCCACGCGTAACCTCGCAGCCTGCCGCCAGGAGATCGACATCTTCCGGCGGCATGGCGACTGCTACGGCTACCAGTTCTTCGTCGCAAAAAAACCCGGAGGTGATGATGTCGCGTAGAACCCTCAACCTCACCGACCCCGTCTATGACTACCTGCTGCGGCACGGTATTCGCGAGTCGCCGGCGCTTGCGGCGCTGCGGGAGCAGACCGGCCGCATGGACGCGGCGGCGATGCAGATCTCGCCGGAACAGGGCGCGTTCATGGCGCTGCTGGTGCGGCTCATGGGCGCGCGGCGCATCCTCGAGGTCGGCACGTTCACCGGCTACAGCGCCCTGGCCATGGCCGAGGCTCTGCCGGAAGATGGTCTGCTGACCACCTGCGACGTCTCCGAGGCCTGGACGGCGGTGGCGCTGGCGGCCTGGAACGGCGCCGGCGTCGGCCACAAGATTCAACTCGAACTCGCTCCGGCGGTGGCAACGCTGGACGCTCTGCTGGCGGGTGGCGCGGCGGGTAGCTACGACTTGATGTTCATCGACGCCGACAAGCCAGGGTACGACGATTATTACGAGCGCGGCCTGGGTCTGGTGCGGGTTGGCGGCCTGATCGCCGTCGACAACGTGCTGTGGGGGGGGAACGTAGCTGATCCGCAACGGCAGGATCAGGACACCGCTGCCATCAAAGCCCTGAACGACAAGATCCGCGACGACGCTCGCGTCGACGCGGTGATGCTGCCGCTGGGCGACGGGCTCACGCTGGCGCGCCGCCGCTGAGGCGGTCGCTGGCGCTGCTGCCGGCGGGCCCGCGAGTGGCATACTGGGAAGCGCTGCAAGCAGTCCGACAACGATCAAGAACAACGAGAACAACCCAGAACAACAACCAACAGGAGAACCAGGCATGAAGCGAGTGGCCATCAACGGCATGGGGCGTACCGGGCGGGTGATGCTGCGGCGCTGGCTGTCGGGCGAGGCGGCGGATGTCGACATCGTTGCCGTAAACGACATCATCGCGGTGGAAAATCTCGCCTACCTGCTGCGTTATGACTCCGTTCACGGCCGGCTGCCGTGGCCCGTCTCGGTGGCCGGAGACACATTGCAGATCGGCGACCGCAGCATCCGCTGCTTCAGCAGCAAGGATCCGAGCCAACTGCCCTGGGGCGAACTCGGCATCGACGTGGTGATCGAGTGCTCCGGGCAGTTCACCCGCCGCGAGCAGGCGGCTCAGCACATTGCCGCCGGCGCAACGCGGGTACTCATCGGCGCGCCATCGGAAGACGCCGACGTCACCGTGGTGCTGGGGGTCAACCACCAGGATTACGATCCTGCTTCCCATTACGTGATCTCCAACGCCTCCTGCACCACCAACTCGCTGGTGCCGGCGCTCATGGTGCTCAGGGACAACTTCGGGCTGGAGTCGGTCACCATGACCACGGTGCACGCCTACACAGCCTCTCAGGCCGTGGTGGATCGTGCTGCCGCGAAGATGGGGCGCGGTCGGGCGGCGGGGGTGTCGATGATCCCCACCACCACCGGCGCCGACAAGGCCGCCGGCCAGGTGATGCCGGAGCTCAAGGGGAAAATCAGCGCGCTGGCCATCCGGGTGCCGGTTCCAGACGGGTCGCTGACCGACATCAGCGCCCTGGTCTCCGCCAGCCCCAGCGCTGCCGAGGTCAACGCGGCGTTTCGGGCCGCGGCCGAGGGCGGCTTGTCCGGCATCCTCGGGTACAGCGAAGAGGATCTGGTGTCCGTCGACATCCTCGGCGAGCCGTACTCCGGGCTGGTGCACGCTCGGGCGACGCGGGTGACCGGCAGGCTGGTGAAGGTTTACGTCTGGTACGACAACGAAACCGGTTACGCCTGCCGCTGCCTCGATGTGGTGGGCTCCCTGCTGTGAGATCCTGACCTGCGGGGTTGGTACGCTCGTTGCTTGCTCCTGGTGCCGGAGATGGGTGCACAGGACGGAACCCACATGGAGTACCAGAACATCCTCGTCTGCCTCGACCTGCGCTCTGGAGAGGCGGCGCAACTGCTGACCCGTGCCGCCAGGCTGGCAGCGCGGGATGGGCAGATCACCGCGTTGACGGTGATCGAGACGGGCACCTTCGATGATGCCCGGGAAGCGGACGCCGCGCTCGAGGACGAGTACTGGTCGCGCAGCGCCCACCTGGCGCGGTTGTGCAGCGAGGTCGGGCAGCCGGGCGCTCGAGGCCGCGTGCTGGTGGGCGATGCGGCGAGCCAGATCGCCGCGTGGGCCCGGGAGCAACACTGCGACCTGGTGGTGCTGGGGGATCATGGGCCGCGAACCGGGCGGCCGCTGCAGACCTCCACCGTGGACGCGGCATTGCGGCAGCTTTGCTGCGATGCGCTGGTGGTGAAGACGGATCCGCCGTCGCGCCAGCCGTGAGCGAGCGTGCGGAGAACCCACCGCTGTGGCCGGGGGCTCCCTACCCGCTTGGCGCCACCGCCGATCAGGAAGGGGTCAACTTCTCTCTGTTTTCCGAGCACGCCGAGCGCGTTGAGCTGTGTCTGCTATCGGCCCAAGGGCGCGAGCAGGGCGCGCGCCTTCAGCTGCAGGAGCGCACCGACCAGGTCTGGCACGGCTTCGTTCCCGGAATCCGTCCCGGGCAGCGCTACGGCTACCGGGTCCACGGGCCTTATCGGCCAGAGTCGGGGCTGCGCTTCAACCCGCACAAGCTGTTGCTCGACCCATATGCCAAGTCGGTGGTGGGGCGGCTGCGGTGGGACACCGCCCATTTCGGCTACGACAGCGCGGGCCCGGCGGGAGACGCCGGCCTGGATCGCCGCGACAATGCCCATCTGGTGCCTCACAGCCGGGTCATCGATCCACGCTTCGACTGGGGCGACGATCGCCCGCCGCGGGTGCCGTGGCACGACACGGTGATCTACGAACTGCACGTGCGCGGCTTCACCAAGCTGCATCCCGAGATTCCGCCGGAGCTGCGCGGCAGCTACGCCGGCCTCGGCTGCGATCCGGTCATCGACTACCTGCAGGGGCTGGGAGTGACCACGGTGGAACTGATGCCGGTGCACACCGCCGTGGACGAGCCGCACCTGGCGGCGCGCGGCCTGACCAACTACTGGGGCTACAACTCCATCGGCTATCTGGCGCCGGATCAGCGGCTGGCCGCCGGCGACGCGGTGGTGGAGTTCAAGACCATGGTCAAGCGGCTGCACGCCGCCGGCATCGAGGTGATCCTCGACGTGGTCTACAACCACACGGCCGAGGGTGATCACCTGGGGCCGACGCTGTGCTTTCGCGGCATCGACAACGAGGCCTACTACCGCCTGCGACACGACGACCGCCGTTACTACCTGGATTTCACCGGCTGCGGCAACACCCTGAACATGCGCCATCCGCGGGTGCTGCAGTTGATCATGGACAGTTTGCGCTACTGGGTGCTGGAGATGCACGTCGACGGGTTTCGCTTCGATCTGGCATCGGCCCTGGCGCGGGAACTCTACGAGGTCGATCGGCTGTCGGCGTTCTTCGACATCATTCACCAGGATCCGGTGCTGTCTCAGGTCAAGCTCATCGCCGAGCCCTGGGACCTTGGCGAGGGCGGCTATCAGGTCGGCAACTTCCCCGTGGGCTGGACCGAGTGGAACGGCCGTTACCGTGACGCCGTGCGCGCCTACTGGAAGGGGGACGGCGGGGTCGTCGCCGAGTTGGCCTACCGTCTCACCGGCTCGAGCGATCTCTACGAGCACGACGGCCGCCGGCCTCACGCCAGCATCAACTTCGTCACCAGCCACGACGGCTTCACCCTGCGCGACCTGGTGAGCTACGATCACAAGCACAACGACGCGAATCTGGAAGGCGGTCGCGACGGCGAGAACCACAACCTCAGTTGGAATTGCGGCGTCGAGGGGCCCACCGACGACGCTGCCGTGCTGCAACGGCGCGCCGTGCAGCAGCGCAACCTGCTGGCCACCCTGCTGCTGTCCCAGGGCGTGCCGATGCTTCTGGCGGGGGATGAGATGGGCCGAAGTCAGGGCGGCAACAACAACGCCTACTGTCAGGACAACCCCATCAGCTGGGTGAACTGGGAGGCCGCCGACCTGGAGCTCACCGAGTTCGTGCGGCGCCTGCTGGCGCTGCGCCGGCAGCACGCGACGTTCCGGCGCCGCCACTTTTTCCAGGGTCAGGCGCTCAAGGGCGCGGAGGTTCGCGACATCGTCTGGCTCGACGCCGGCGGCGCCGAGATGAGCGATGACGCCTGGAACCACGAGCTTGCCCGCCATCTGGGGGTGTTGCTCTCCGGGGTCGGGCTGCGAGAGACCGACCCCCGTGGCAACCGCCTGGTGGACGACGACTTCCTGCTGCTGCTCAACGCCAGCGACCACGGCATCGGCTTTGCCATGCCGGCAACGCCGCAGCAGCGCCCGTGGGAGGTTGCGTTGGATACCGCCCATCCCCATCGGCAGCAGCTGGAAAGCTACCCGGCGGGCAGTTGCTACTCACTGGCGGCGCGCTCGGTGGCGCTGCTGACGGTGCCGCGCCGATGAGCGGCCCCGATGCAGATCTGGGGCGTCTTGCCGCGTTGTGCGGCATCCTGCCCGAGTACGCGGATATTCGCGGTCGCCGCCACCGCACGTCGGCAGCCACCCAGCGGGCGCTGCTTGCCGCCATGGGCGTGGACGTGGCCAGCGATAGCGCCATCCGCGCCGCCATCGTCGAGCGCGAGCAGCGTGGTTGGCGGCGGCTGCTTCCCGTGGTGCACGTGGTGCAGGCGGGAGAGCAGGCTGCTGCGGTGCAACTCAGCGTGGCGGAAGCCACGGCTGCGGCGGCATGGTCGTTCACGATCGAAACGGACACGCACGATGCCGAGCCCGGGGTGATCAGCGGCAGCGTCTGCCCGGCGGAGCTGCCGGTGACGGCGCAGCGCCGCATCGACGGCGAGCCGTTCCGCCAGGTGCGCTGGCTGCTGCCGCCACTGCCCCTGGGTTACCACCTGCTGCGCCTGACCCGGGGGGAAACAGCGGTCGACTGCCGGTTGATCGTCTGTCCGCAGAGCTGTTATCTGCCGCAGGCGCTGGCCGAAGACGGACGCTGCTGGGGGCCGGTGCTGCAGTTGTTTGCGGTACGCTCGCGGCGCGACTGGGGCATCGGCGACTTCAGCGATCTGGCCGCCGTGGTGGACGTGTTCGCCGCTGCCGGAGCCGCCACGGTGGGGCTGGGGCCGCTGCACGCGCTCTATCCTCACGAGCCGGAGCATGCCAGTCCCTACAGTCCGTCGAGCCGCTTGTTCTGGAACGTGTGGTACATCGACGTGGCGGCGGTGCCGGAGCTTTCGGATTGTGAGGCGGCGCAGGCGCGCCTGCGTGACGGCCGGTTCCGCGCGCGGCTGGAGGCGGCGCGCGAGCGCGACATGGTGGATTACGCCGCCATGGCGGCGCTGAAGCGGGAGATTCTCGAGCTGCTGTTCCAGCAGTTTCTCCAGCGGCAGCGCGACGGCGACAGCGAGCGCGGGCGTCGCTTCCGCCAATTTCGCAGCGAGCGAGGGCTGCCATTGTACCGGCACGCTCTGTTCGAGGCGCTTGCCGAGCATTTTCGCGCCGAAGATGCCTCGGCCTGGGGCACGCCGGCGTGGCCCGAGGCATATCGTCATCCCGAGGCGCCCGAGGTGCGCGACTTCGCCACCCGGGCCGACGAGCGGGTCACGTACTATGCCTGGCTGCAGTGGTTGGCGGAGGAGCAGCTGGCCGCCGTGGGCGGCCGCTCGGCGGAGCACAGCCTTGGTGTCGGGCTGTACTTCGACCTGCCGTTGGGGGCGGACGTTGGGGGCTCCGAAGTCTGGGCTGGGGACGGCCTGTTTGCCGTGGGTGCATCCATCGGCGCGCCGCCGGATGCGTTCAATGCCCAGGGGCAGAACTGGGGTCTGCCGCCTTGGGTTCCCGAACGGCTGGAGGCGCGGGGCTACCGGCCGTTCACCGAGCTGCTGCGCGCCAACATGCGGCATTGCGGCGCGGTGCGCATCGATCACGTCATGGCCCTGATGCGGCTGTTCTGGATCCCTGCCGGTGAGTCGGCTGCGCAGGGCGCTTACGTGAGTTACCCGCTGGACGATCTGCTCGGCATCGTGGCGCTGGAAAGCCAGAGAAATCGCTGCATGGTGATCGGCGAGGATCTCGGCACCGTGCCCGACGAGTTGCGCGCGGCGCTCACCCGCATGGGCATACTTTCCAGCCGCATCTTCTACTTTGAGCAGGATGCCCACGGCGAGTACCTGCAGCCGGCCCGGCTGCCGCGTCAGGCGCTGGTGGCGGTGTCGAATCACGATCTGCCCACGTTGCGCGGCTTCTGGCTCGGCGAAGACATCCGGCTGCGAGAGCAGCTGGGCATGCTGCAGGACGAGGGCGAGCGCGATGCCCAGCTGGCGCAACGGGCCAGGGATCGGGCGAGCGTGCTCACCGCTCTGGCCCGGGAGGGGTTGCTGGAGCAGGTGGAGCACGCTGCGGCCGACGGCGTCGATCTTTCCGAGGCGGTGCTGCTGGCGGTGCATCGCTACCTGGCGCGCAGCCCGGCCATGGTGCAGGCGGTGCAGATCGAGGACGTGCTGGGGGTGACCTCCCAGGTCAACGTGCCGGGCACGGCGTTCGAGCACCCCAACTGGCGCCGCAAGCTGCCGGGCTATCTGGATGGGTGGGCGGCCGACCCGCGGCTGCGGGCGCTCGTGGACGTGTTGCGCGACGAGCGCGGCGGCGGACGTTGAGCATTCGCGGTATCGGCGCCGGTGCGCTCGCAACCGTGTCCGACCCGCTGTGGTACCAGGACGCGGTGATCTATCAGCTGCATGTGAAAGCCTTCAAAGACGCCGACGGGGACGGCGTCGGCGATTTCCGCGGCCTCACCGAGTGCCTCGACTACGTCGCCGACCTGGGGATAAACGCCCTGTGGCTGCTGCCGTTCTACCCATCGCCGATGCGCGACGACGGTTACGACGTGGCCGACTATCGGGGTATCCATCCGGGGTACGGCACCCGCAGCGATTTCCGTCGCTTCGTCCGCCAGGCGCACCGACGCGGCATCCGCATCATCACCGAACTGGTGATCAACCACACCTCCGATCAGCACCCCTGGTTCCAGGCTTCCCGCCACGCCCCGCGCGGTTCCGCCAAGCGCAACTATTACGTCTGGAGCGACTCCGACAAGCGCTATGCCGGCACCCGCATCATCTTCAGCGACACCGAAACCTCCAACTGGGCGTGGGATCCGGTGGCGCGCCAGTACTACTGGCACCGGTTCTTCTCCCACCAGCCGGATTTGAACTTCGACAATCCGTCGGTGGTGAAGGCGGTGATACGGGTGATGCGGTTCTGGCTCGACCTGGGCGTGGACGGGCTGCGTCTGGACGCCATCCCCTATCTGTGCGAGCGCGAGGGTTCCAGCAACGAAAACCTGCCCGAAACCCACGCGGTGCTCAGGCACCTGCGCGCCGTGGTGGACGCGCACTACGAGCAGCGGGTGCTGCTGGCGGAGGCCAATCAGTGGCCCGAGGACGTGCGCGAGTACTTCGGCGATGGCGACGAGTGCCACATGGCTTATCACTTTCCGCTGATGCCGCGGATGTACATGGCGCTGGCCGAGGAAGACCGTTATCCGGTGGTCGAAATCCTCGAGCAGACGCCGGAGATACCCGGCCGCTGCCAGTGGGCGATCTTTCTGCGCAACCACGACGAGCTGACCCTGGAGATGGTCACCGACGAGGAGCGCGACTACATGTATGCCAGCTATGCCAGCGATCCGCGGGCGCGGATCAACGCCGGTATCCGCCGCCGGCTGGCGCCGCTGTTGGACAACGATCTGGAACGCATCAAGCTGCTCAACAGTCTGCTGCTGTCGATGCCCGGCGCCCCGATCATCTACTACGGCGACGAGATCGGCATGGGCGACAACATTTTCCTCGGGGACCGCAACGCGGTGCGGACTCCGATGCAGTGGTCGCCGGAACGTAACGCCGGATTCTCCCGGGCCGACCCCCAGCAACTGTATCTGCCGCCGGTGATGGATCCCGTGTACGGCTACGACGCCGTCAACGTGGAGGCCCAATCGAGACACGGCTACTCGCTGCTCAACTGGACCCGCCGGCTGATCGCGGTGCGCAAGACCAGCCAGGCGTTCGGTCGCGGCAGCCTGTCGCTGCTCGCGCCCGGCAACCGCCACGTGCTCGCCTACCTGCGCGAGTACGAAGACGAGGTAATCCTCTGCGTCGCCAATCTGTCGCGCACCGCGCAACCGGTGGAATTGGACCTGGCTCGATTCCGCGGCATGACTCCGCTGGAGATGCTGGGCCGGTCGGTGTTCCCTCCGGTGGGCGATCTCCCCTACCTGCTGACGTTGTCCAGTCACGGTTTCTTCTGGTTTCGTCTGACGCGGCAGGCGGAGATCCCCGACTGGCACGTCGAGGCGCTGCCGCGCACCGATCTGGTGACGCTGGTGCTGCGGGACGGCTGGCAGACGTTCTTCCCGGAGCGGCTGCCGCAGGCGTGGCGTGCCACTGCCGAAGGCGTGGCGCGCACCTTTACCACCCGTGCGCTGCCGGGCTTTCTGCGAACCCGCAACTGGCTGGCGGAGCAGCACGGCGCCGCCGGTCCCTGGAACATCGAGCGGCGCATTCTCTGGCGCACCGATGCCGGCAGTCATCTGCTGCTGTGGGTGCGTCACGGCGACGCTTCGCCGTCCGCCGGGGTGTGCTTCCTGGCGGCGGCCATCGCCTGGGGCGGCGATCGCGAGCCGCACGTCCGCGAGCGCTTGCCAATGGCGTTGGCTCGAGTTCGCGAGCACGCGCGGGTGGGCGTGCTGTACGAGGCGTTTCGGGATGCCGATTTCTGCCACGCGCTGCTTGCAGAGATGAAGCGGGGCAGCCGGCTGGCGGATGCTGAGGGCGAACTGCAGTTCTCGAGCACGTCTTTCGGTCGTGAGGTGCTCGAGGCGCTGCCGGCGGACGCCGCCTGGCAGGTGCTGCCTGGGGAGAAACGCACCACGGTCGTGGAGCTGGGGCAATTGCTGCGCCTCAAGGTCAGCCGCTGCGGCGAGACATTGCTGCAGGCGGAATACGACCTCAGCCGCTTTCTCACCGAGCAGGGGCAGTTCCACAACTTTCCGCGTCTCGTCGGCGCGCT
>JBLRXD010000155.1:0-10506 GCA_047920935.1 Pseudomonadales bacterium
CTGGCGGCGGCCAGGAACAATCCGGCCGCACCGTCACGCAGGACGAAGTAGTCGTCGGCCTTGGTGCACTTGAGTTCGGGCATCTTCACCGGGTCGATCTTCGGTGGCGCCGCCTGGCCCGAGCGCAGCAGCTTGCGGGTGTTCTTGCAGTCCTCGGCGGTGCACGCGAAGTACTTGCCGAAGCGGCCCGAGCGCAGCTGCATGTCGGCGCCGCACTTGTCGCACTCGATCACCGGGCCCTCGTAGCCCTTGATGCGGAACTGCCCCTTCTCCACCTCGAACCCGGAGCAGTCGGGGTTGTTGCCGCAGATGTGCAGCTTGCGGGTTTCGTCGATGAGGTAGCTGTCCATGGGCGCCGCGCACTTCGGGCAGCGATGCTTGGAGCGCAGCAACCGCGACTCACCCTCCTCATCCTGGTCCAGATCCACGGCTTCATCGCCGGGAATCAGGTTGACGGTGTTGGTGCAGCGCTCCTTCGGCGGCAGACCATAGCCGGAGCAACCGAGAAACACGCCGGTGCTGGCGTTGCGCACCTGCATGTGGCGGCCACAGCGGTCGCAGGCGATGTCGGTATCCGTAGGCTCATTGCTGCGCATGCCGCCCGCGGGATCCCCAGCCTCGTCGAGGCGGCTGCTGAAATCACCGTAGAACTCGTTGAGCACCCAGCGCCAATCCAGCTGGCCTTCGGCGACGCGATCGAGCTCCTGCTCCAGCTCGGCGGTGAACGAGTAATCCATCAGGTTCTTGAACTGCTCGATGAGCCGATCGGTCACCAGCTCGCCGATTTTCTCGGCATGAAAGCGGCGGCTGCGCAGGGTCACGTAACCCCGGTCCTGGATGGTGGAAATGATGGAGGCATAGGTGGACGGCCGGCCGATACCCCGCTTCTCCAGCTCTCGCACCAGGCTGGCTTCGGAGAATCGCGCCGGCGGCTTGGTGAAGTGCTGCAACGCTTCGACCTCGCGCAGGTTCAGAACCTCACCCACCCGGTAATCCGGCAGGGCCCGGTCGTCGTCCCCCGCGGCTGCCGGGGCGGCGTCACGTTTCTCGACCAGCGGTACCCGCGTGTAGCCGTCGAATTTCAAGATGCGCCCGCGGATGCGCAGCTCGAACTCCCCCGCCTCCACCTGCACGCTGGTGCTCAGGTACTCGGCCGGCGGCATCTGACAGCGCAGGAACTGCGCCCAGATAAGGCGGTACAGGCGCACCGCATCGTCATCCACCCCTGTCAGCATCTCCGCGCGGGTGCCGACGTTCGATGGGCGGATGGCCTCGTGAGCCTCCTGCGCATCCTTTTTGCTGGCGTAGAGGTTGGGTTGCGCAGGCAGGTAGCTGTCACCGAACTGCTTGCCGATGTACTCCCGGCAGGAGGCCACCGCCTCCGCGCCGAGGTTGGTGGAATCGGTACGCATGTAGGTGATGTAACCCGCCTCGTAGAGGCGCTGCGCCATGGTCATGGTCTTCTTCACGGTGTAGCCGAGCCAGGTACTGGCCGCCTGCTGCAGCGTCGAGGTGATGAAGGGTGCCGAGGGCCGGCTGCGGGTCGGGCGATCGTCGCGGTTCTTGACCGTGAAGGTGCGCTGCTCGAGCCGCGCCACCGCGTCGTGGGCGGTTTCGGCATCCCCCGGGCGGAAGTTCTGCTCCCCGTCCTTGACCACCTGAAAGCGCTGCGGCGCATCCGCCTCGGCATCGTCGGCGCGGGACAGATCGGCAAAGGCTTCCCAGTACTCCTCCGGGACGAACGCGCGGATTTCCCGCTCGCGCTCCACCACCAGGCGCACCGCCACCGACTGCACGCGGCCGGCCGACAGCCCCCGGGCCACCTTGGCCCACAGCAGCGGCGACAGCTCGAAACCCACAACCCGATCGAGGAAACGCCGCGCCTGCTGCGCGTTCACCCGGTTCATGTCGAGCTCGCCCGGTTCGGCGAACGCCTGCTCGATGGCGCGCCGGGTGATTTCGTTGAACACCACCCGGCGATAACGGGAAGGATCGCCGCCCATGATCTCCCGCAGGTGCCAGGCGATGGCCTCGCCTTCGCGATCCAGGTCGGTAGCCAGGTAGATGATGTCCGCTTTGGCCGCCAGGCGGCTGAGCTCGTCCACCACCTTTTCCTTACCGGGAAGCACCTGGTAGTCGGCAGCCCAGTCGGTCGGATCCACCCCCATCCGCTTCACCAGTCGCTCCCGGGCGCGCCGCTTCTGATGCTCGGCCTTGGCCTCCGGGGATAGCTTCCGGGTCTTGGCGGCTTCCTGAGCGCGAGCTTTCGGATCCGCAGCCGCCCCCCCAACCGGGAGGTCGCGAACGTGGCCGACGCTGGACTTTACGATGTAATCCTTGCCGAGATAACGATTGATGGTCTTCGCTTTCGCGGGGGATTCAACGATGACGAGGGAACGAGCCATGGGTCTCCAGGCAGGGTAAGTGCGGCGCCGTTATAAGGCCAGCTCGAAAGCAGTGTCAAATGTTTCCTCCTTCGGTCTCTGCCCGAAGGCGCCGATCCAGCTCCGTCACCTGGCTGGCGCCAACCGCCAGGCGCGAGCCCAGATCGCCCACTTTTTCGGGGGTGGCGCCCGGCCCTTCGAGCCAGTATGCGGCCAGGTTCTGCGGCTCGGCTTCGACCGCAACGACGTCGTCGGGCAGCCCCTCGACGACCGGCGCGAGGACCTCGAGCATCTCCCGCAGCCGCGGGTGGTCGGGCCTGCCACCCGGATCGAAAACCCAACCTGGGTAAGCCGGGACGCCGTCGTCGCCGCGCAGCACCCGCCACTTGGGCAGCATTCGCAATCGTGCCGGGAGCGGGTAGATATAGGCAGCACATTCCCGGGTGAGATCGAGCGGCTTTCCCGATGCCGATACCCGCTCCTCCGGGGCCAGATTCTGCTTCGGCATGCGCCGCAGCTCAACCCGCATCCCGTCGCTGTAGGCGCGCTGACGCAGCTTCGCCAGGCGGCGCTCGCGATGGCTCGGCATGAGCCACAGCAGGGGGCCGAAAGCCACCAGCAGAATTACCACGATGATGATCCAGACCACGATGTTTCATCCTGTTGGCAGCCATCGGATGCTGCTTGTGAGGTATTCGGATTGTGTGTATCGTCGCCGCAATCGACTCCGTGGAGCAATGGGGATCAACATGGCCCGCTACCGCCGCATCGTGCTAGCCGTTGATCTCACGGAAGAGTCGAACAGCGTCGCCGAGCGAGCTCAGGCTCTGGTCGCGGTGTTCGACGCCGAGTTGCACGTGGTTCATGTCATCGAGCCGTTGAGCCTCGCCTACGGGGGCGACATCCCCATGGATCTATCCACCGTACAGGATCAGATCCACGAACAGGCAAAAAGCCATCTGGCGGAGTTTGCCGCCACCCTCGACGTCCCGCCTTCGCGCCAGCACCTGATCTTCGGCCGTCCAGAGAGCGAGATCCAGCGAACGGCGGAAGCCGTCGACGCCGACGTGATCGTCGTCGGCAGCCATGGCCGCCACGGCCTCGCCCTGCTGCTCGGATCCACCGCCAACGGCGTGCTGCACGGCGCCAGCTGCGACGTTCTGGCCGTTCGTGTCGGTCAGGAGGAGCGACCGACATTCTAATGGCTGGCGATGGATTTCCGTAGCGCAGCGCTTGCGCGATCGTTGCCATTGCCTGGCCTGGCCCTGCTGCTCTGCCTGTGCGGGCTGCTGGTGCCGGCTCCGGCTACCGCCACGTCCACCGCGGGCGCCACGTCGCCGAGCGTTTATCAACAGCGCGCCGTCTACCAGCAGGCGCTGGATCACTTGAACGCCGGCCGGACCAGCGCCTTCCGCGAATCCCGTGAGTCGCTTGCCGACTACGCCCTCGCCCCGTATCTCGACTATTACGAAGCCCGGCGCCGCCTGTCGGCGCTGAGCGACGCAGAGATGCTGAGCCTGCAGTCCCGCCATGGGGAGCTGCCGGCGATCCGCATCCTGCACCACCGCTGGCTGAAGTCCCTGGGCGCGAGGCGCGAGTGGAGCCGCCTGCTGAACAGCTACCGGCCCTCGGCAGATGCCGAGTTGCGGTGCTACCACCTGCGCGCTCTGCTCGCGGGCGGCCACCCGGACGAGGCCATGGCCGGAGTGCCCGCCCTGTGGGTAACCGACAGCTCCCAACCGAAGGCTTGCGACCCCTTGTTCGAGAGCTGGATCGCCGGCGGGCACCTCACTGAAGGTCAGGTTTGGGAGCGGCTGCAGCTGGCTCTGGCCGCGAACGAGCGCAGGCTCGGCCGCTACCTGTTGCGGTTCTTCAACGGCCCGTTGAAAGTGTGGGCCCAGGCACTGCACGACGTGCATGTGGATCCCGCCCAACTGACCCGGATGAACGTCCTCAGCACGGACGACCGCTACGCCCGGGTGGTCATCGCCCACGGTCTGCGTCGGCTCGCCCGCCAGGATGCAGCCGCTGCCGAGCGCGCCTGGATGCAGTTTCAGGACAGCCACGGGTTCGACGCCGCCACCGCCCAGGCGCTGACCGAGACCATCGTGCTGGCCCTGGCGCGCCAGGGCACCTTTCCGGGGCGGCGAGCGCCAACGGCTACTTCGGAAACGTTCGTCATGGCCATGGCGGAAGCGGCTCTGGCCGCGCAGAACTGGTCGGAGTTGCAGGACTGGATCGACCTGATGCCGGCGGAGCAACGCAACGATCTGCGCTGGCAGTACTGGCTCGCCCAGGCGCTGTCGCGCACCACCCTGAACTCCGAGCGCGCCACCCGCACCTATAAGGCACTGGCCGAACAACGCAACTACTACGGCTTTCTGGCGGCGGAGCAGCTTGGCCAGGGAATACGGCTCAACGGGGCCACCGCGAGCAACGATCCAAGGCAGATGGCGGAGCTGCAAAGACTGCCAGCGGTGGGTCGCGCGCTCGAGTTGTACGCGGTGGGCGATCTGCTCAACGCCCGCCGGGAGTGGTACGCGCTGCTGCCAACGCTGAATTCCGTTCAGCAGTACCATGCAGCGCAACTCACGGCGCAGATCGGCTGGTTGCCCCAGAGCATCCTCCTGGCCAATGCCGCCGATCTGTGGGACAGCGTCGAGCTGCGCTTTCCCATCGCTTATCCGGCGGTGTTCCAGCGCATCAGCTATGTCACCGCGGTGCCCCAGCCACTGCTGCTGGCGGTCGCCAGGCAGGAAAGCGCCTTCGATCCCACGGCGGTTTCCAGCGCCAATGCTCGCGGGCTGATGCAGCTGTTGCCTCCGACCGCCGCTCAGGTGGCACGGCGGGTGGGCGTCATCGAGCCGTCCGCCGTCGACCTGTTCGACGTCAACCGGAACGTGGAACTCGGTGGGCACCACCTCGCCCACCTGCTGCAACGCTACGGCAACCGCCGGCCGCTTGCCCTGGCCGCCTACAACGCCGGCGAAGGCCGGGTCGACCGCTGGATCCGCGACAAGGGCGACCAACCCATGGACGTCTGGATCGAGAGCGTTCCATTCACCGAAACGCGCAATTACGTCAAGAACGTGCTGGCGTTCACCCAGGTGTACGGCAAGCTGCTCGACATGCCCGCGCCGATGCTCGAGCGCCACGAGGCCACGGTGAACTGATGCGGCGGGGGCTGTACTCCGGGGCCCGGAGGTGATCGACATCGGCGTCAACCTGCTGCACGGGCAGTTCGACCACGACCGCAGCGAGGTGCTGGAGCGGGCGCGGGCAGCTGGCGTCGAGCACCTGATCATCACCGGCATCGACGTCGACAGCAGCCGGGCGGCGGCGGCCTTCGCTGCCGCGGCCGGAGCACGGCCACGACTGTCCTCCACCGCAGGTGTTCATCCCCACGAGGCGGCCGCCGCGCCGCCGGGCTGGCAGCAGCAGATCGACGACATCGCCCGGCAACCCGAGGTGGTCGCCATCGGCGAGACCGGCCTCGACTTCCACCGCAATTTCTCGCCCCCGGCCGTGCAGGAGGAGGTGTTCCGCGACCATCTGCTGCTCGCCCGCCGGTTGACGCTGCCCGTGTTCGTGCACGACCGCGAAGCCGGCGCCACGGTGGCCGCCTGCCTGGAAGAGATGGGGCCGTTGCCGGCCGGCGTGGTGGTGCACTGCTTCACCGGCGCCCGTGCCGAGCTGATGCGCTACCTGGACATGGGCTGCTACATCGGCATCACCGGCTGGGTATGCGATCGCCGCCGTGGTCAGGGCCTGCGGGATCTGGTGCCGCTGGTGCCGCTGGATCGGCTGCTGATCGAGACCGACGCGCCCTTCCTGAGGCCGCACAACGCGCCAGGCGATGCACATGGGCGGCGCAACGAGCCCGCCCTGCTCAGCTTTGTCGCCGCGCGGCTGGCGGAGATCTACGGCGTCTGGGCCGAGGATCTGCAGGCCATCACCAGCACCAATGCGCGGGCGCTGTTCCGCCTGGGGGCCGGCCCGTGATCGGCGCCGGAATCCGCGGGTTGCTAGCCTGCCTCGGCGCAACGCAGGAAGCCGGCCACGTCGTCGGCGGCAAACGGCCAGTTCAGCTCCCGGGCGCCGGCAAGCAGCACCGGCAGCCGCATGCCGTAGCGCTCGAGCAGGGCGTCGTCCTCAACGACGTCGACCACCCGCAGCTGCCGCCCGCGCAGTTCTGGCATACTGAGCAGCACGTCGAGCGCCCGCTCGCACAGGGTGCAGTGCGTGGTCGACAGCAACACCAGATCCCGAGAGTTCATCGGTAACATCCACCTCAATCTTCGAGCGAGAACGGAGCGTTGCGCTGCAACATCAACCCATGGCCGCGATAGCAAGCTTGCGTTACGCCGACCCCGACACCTCGCGCCGGTACCCTCTGGAGGTGCGCGGCGAAGCCGATTGGCGACCGCACGATGGGGCCTGGACCGTGACCCTGCCGCTGCCCGACCTGCTGCCGGGGACGATTCTGGTGCCGAGTTTAGCACTACCGCCAGGTGGCTCGCAGAGTCACGTCTGGCGCCTGGAGGCCGATGGCGCCGCGTGGGCGCTGCAGGAGGTGCCTGCGGCTGTCGCGGCGCAACCATCCCCGAGACCACCCCCGAGCGGTGCGGTGAGCACCCACATCGATTGCTATCACGTCCACCGCCGACTGGCGGCGCCACGCCTGCAGCTGCAGGTACGCGCCGCGCAGCGACCGCATCGCTATCTGCTGTGCGCTTCGTCGCGACCGCTGACGCTGGCGGCGCCGCCATTGCCGCCGCGGCTCGAGGCGCTGCCCGAGAAACCCGCGGCGCGCAGCCAGACGCTGGCGCCAGCGGCCATCGCCGGACGCATCTGCTCGCCGACCTGCGTCTCGATGGTGCTCGACCTGTGGGGCAAAAATCACGATTGGCTGACACTGGTGGCGGAGTGCCTTGATCCGGCCAGCGGCTTGTACGGGGTCTGGCCGCTGGCGCTGCAGGCGGCGGCCGCCCGCGACTGCCTGGGTGCGGTGGAGGTTTTCGACAGCTGGCAGGAGCCCCTGCGAGTGCTCGGCAGCGGCGTGCCGCTGGTCACCAGCATCCGCTTTTCCGCCGGCGCATTGCCCGGCGCGCCGCTGCCGGAAACCAACGGTCATCTGGTCGTGGTTCACGGCGCCGGGCCCGGGCGAGTGCAGGTGTGCGACCCGGCCGCCGGCCCCGACGGCGTCGACCGCAGCTACGACGCCCGTGCGTTCAGCGAAGCCTGGCTTCGCCACCGCGGCGCGGCGTATATTCTTCCGCGATGAAGTACTTCCTGCGCTTCCTGCTGTTGACGCTCGGCTTCGCCCTGACCACGGCCGGCCTCATGGCCTGGCACGCTCAGGAGTTCGGCTTTCACGGCATCTGGCTGGTGGACAACGATTTCCGCCTGCATCCGCTGCACCTGCTGATCCTCGGATTGGCGATGATTCCGCCCGCCCTGTGGGAGATTTTTCTGCTCGAGCACGCTCGTGGTCATGAGCGCTGATTCCCAGGTTTACCTGCGGCCGGTGAACCGGCGCGATCGCAGCGAGTTCCTCGCCCTGATGCAGCAGAGCAAGGAGCTTCACGGGCCCTGGATTCAGCCGCCGCTGTCGAGCCTGAGCTTTCACAGCTACGTGGCCCGCACTCAGCGTACCGACTACGAAGGACTGCTGGTCTGCAGGCGTGACGATGACGCCATTGCCGGCGTCATCAACATCAACAACGTCATTCGTGGATCGTTTCTGTCGGCATCCCTCGGCTACTACGCCGGGGCGCCGTTTGCCGGGCGCGGCTACATGCGAGAAGGGCTGCAGCTGGTGCTGCGCTACGCCTTTCGCGACCTCGGCCTGCACCGGCTGGAGGCGAACATCCAACCCGACAACGTGCGCTCCATCGCCCTGGTCAGAAGTGCCGGTTTCGTCTATGAAGGCCTGTCTCCGGCGTTCCTGTTCATCGAGGGCCAGTGGCGCGACCACGAGCGCTGGACCGTCTGCGACCCGCGCCCCACCCTGTACCCGTGAGCTTTCGAGGAGATCCGCCAGCCGTGAGTGAAACACCGGGCATGATCGAGCATCCGTTGAACGTGGCCGTGCTGATGGGTGGGCCATCGGCGGAGGCGGCGGTGTCGCGCGCTTCGGCCGCCGAGGTGAGCAAGGGGCTGCAGGCCGCCGGCCACCGCAGCACCGTCATCGAACTGGATCGGCAGTGTGCCGCACGACTGCTGGAGCTGAGCCCCGACGTGGTGTTTCCCGCGCTTCACGGCCCGCCAGGGGAAGACGGCACCGTGCAGGGATTCCTCGAGCTGCTGGGTTTTCCCTACGTCGGCAGCGGCGTGCATGGCAGCGCGGTGGCCATGGACAAGAGCCTCGCCAAGGTGGCCTTTCGCCGGGCGTGCCTGCCGGTGGCGGAGGAGATCGTGGTGGAGCCTGGCGATTGCGTCAGCGAAGCAGCACAACGCATCACCAAGAGCATGGGCGATCGGGTGGTCATCAAGCCGCTGCGGCAGGGCTCCGCCCTGGGGATCACCCGGCTGCCCAATGGTGGCGATCTGCAACAACCGCTGCAGCAGGCGTTGCGCTTCGGCCATGGCGTGCTGGTCGAGCCTTACGTGTTGGGCCGCGAGATCACGGTAGGCGTGCTCGACCTGCACGGTCAGCAGCCGCTGGTGCTGCCGGTGATCGAAATCCGCACCGCGGCGGAGGAGTGGTACGACTACGCCAACCGCTACACCGTAGGCAAGAGCCTGCACATCATTCCGGCCGAACTGCCTCAGGCGGTGCTGAGCGAACTGCAGCAGATCGCCCTGCGCGCCCACGCGGCCCTGGGGCTGCGGGATCTGTCCCGCGCCGACTTCCTGGTCACGGAAAGCAACGGCATCGTCCTGCTCGAGGTCAACACGCTGCCCGGCATGACCCCCACCAGCCTGTTCCCGGACGGTGCCGCAGCGCTCGACATCGGCTTTCCCAGCCTGATGGACAAGCTGGTGCGCAGCGCCCTGGCGCGCGGCATCGCGCCGGATTGACGGTGAGCGGCTGCCGCTGTCAGAGCCTGGCGAGCTCGCGCACCAGCGACGGCCCACGGTAGATGAAGCCGGTATAGATCTGCAGCAGATCGGCGCCGTGCTCGAGCATGGCGCGCCCCGCCGCCGCATCGACGATGCCGCCGACCCCGATGATGGGCCTGCCCGCGGGCAGCGCCTGGCGCAGCCGCGCCACCGTCTCCAGCGCCAGCGGATGCAGCGGCGCGCCACTCAAACCGCCCGCCTCGGCAGCCAGCGCAGCGGGGATGCTGGCGGGCCGGGTGATGGTGGTGTTGGTGGCAATGACGCCATCGATGTCGCAGCGGGCCACCGCCGCGGCGATGATCTCCACGTCCGCCGCAGCCAGGTCGGGGGCGATTTTCAGCAGCAACGGCACCTCTCGCCGATGACGCCCCGCCAGCTGTTGCTGGGCGGCTTTGACCCGGTCGAGCAGCGGCGCCAGCGCCTCCTCCGACTGCAGAGTCCGCAGGCCCGGGGTATTCGGCGACGACAGGTTGAGGGTCAGGTAGTCGGCGAACTCGTACACCGCCTCCATGCAGCGGACGTAGTCGTCGGCGGCGTCGGTCAGCGCGGTATCCTTGTTCTTGCCGATGTTGACGCCCACCAGGGTAGCGCCCAGGCGGTTACGGCGCCGCAGCGCCGCGAGCCGGCGAGCCATGGCCTGCACCCCGTCATTGTTGAACCCCATCCGGTTGATCAGCGCTTGTGCCTGCGGCGCCCGGAACAGCCGCGGGCGCGGGTTGCCCGGCTGCGGACGCGGGGTCACCGTACCCACCTCGACGAAGCCGAAACCCAGCCGGGCCAGCCCTTCCACCGCTCGGGCGTCCTTGTCCAGACCCGCGGCCAAACCCACCGGATTGGCGAAGTTCAGCCCCATCAACCGCCGCGGCCGACCCGGAAACGGCACGATGCTGCCCGGCGCGCGGCCGAGCGCCTGCAGCGCGGCCAGCGCCAGGTGGTGGCTGGTTTCGGCCTCGAAGGCGAACAGCAGCGAACGGAGTGTGCGGTACATCGGCGCGATTCTACGCCAGGAGGAAACTTGTTGCCGGTTTCGGGCTTCTAAACAGATGTCATGACCGAC
>JBLRXD010000156.1:0-10401 GCA_047920935.1 Pseudomonadales bacterium
CAGCCGATTGGCAGAGAACCCCGGCATGGTGGCGATCCCGTAGGCGCCGTAGGCGTACAGGTACAGCGGCGCGCTGCCATCTCGGGGTAAATTCCTGCGGTAGACGATGCTCACCGGTACCCGGGTGCCGTCCCGGGCAATGGCGGTGAGCCGGTCGGTCGCGTAGCGGCTGCCGTCGTACCCGGTGGGAATTCGCTGCTGCTTCAGCTGCTCCAGGCGGCCGTCCGCGAAGTGAAAGTCGAATACCGTGCCGGGGGTCACCATCGACTGGTAGTGGACGCGCAGCGCGGTGGCGTCGTATTCGGCGTTGGTGCCGGGGCCGACGCTGTGGGTGGCCTCCGGAAAGTCGATCAGGTAGTCATCGCCGCCGTCGTCCAGCACTTTGACCTGCTCGAGCCCGGCGATGCGCTCACCGATCACCAGCCGCCCGCGGAAGCGGGAGAACCACTTCAGGTACTGCTCGTCGGTGCCGGTAAGCAGCGGTTCCCAGCAGGCCTCCTCCGGGGTCGCTTGCGGCGCACGCAGCAGCGCGAAATTCTTGTGGCTGGCGTTGCTCATGAAGTAGAAAAAGCCTTCGCCGTGGTCTACCGAGTACTCGTGACCGGTGCGCCGCGGGGCGAACAGCGACAGCTCGGCGGTGGGGTCGTCCGCGGGCAGGTAGCGGATCTCGCTGGTGACGTGATCGCCGGCGCTGATGAGGATGAAGTCTTCCGACGTGGTTTCGTCGACGTCGACGAAGAACGACTCGTCGTTCTCTTCGTAAACCACGTGCTCGGCGCTGCGCGGCTTGCCGAGCTGGTGCAGGCGCACCTGGTAAGGCCGCCACTGTTCGTTGACGATCACATAGAAAAACCGGCTGTTGTCGGCGACCCACACCGGAGCGCCGGTGGTGTCGGAAATCGGTTCGGCGAGCAGCTCGCCGGTTTCCATGTCCTTGACATACAGAGTGAAGCGCTCGGAGCCGTTGACGTCCGCGGTCCAGGCCAGGTAGCGATCGTTGCGGCTGATGGAGAACCCGCCGAGCACGAAGTAGTTGTGCTCCTTGGCAAGCAGGGGCTCGTCGAGAAAGACTTTCCAGGCAGCGTGGTCGCTCGGCGGCGGCGAGTGCGGCTGCGTCAACGGAGCGCGCAGCCAGGTACGGTACTGGGCGCCATGGGCGAAGCGCCATTGATACCAGAATCTGCCCTTGCGGTAGGGCACCCCGGCGTCTTCCTCCGGCTCGCGGGCCTTCAGCTCTTCGAACAGGTCGTCCACCAACGGTCGGTAGGGGCCCATCTGACTTTCGAAGTAGTCGTTCTCGGCCCGCAGATAAGCAAGAATTTTCGGGTCCGAAACTTCCGGATAGCCCGGGTCTTTCAGCCAGGCGTAGGGATCTTCGACGCTGATGCCGTGGCGGGTGTAGACGTAGGGCACGGCTTGAGGAACGGGAGGCTTGTTCATAGTTTGATGTTGATCCGGCCTTAACTCGGCTGAGGGTGCGCTTACTACGCCGATGCAGGCCGAAACGCAAACGGTTACCATCCAGGCAGCTACCGTCATTGCCGCGATTGCACCACAAAGAGGTAAGCATGGCCAACGTCGACCCGCTGACTCCGGAGCAGGTTCCGCAGCTCGCAGAGATTCTTGCCAGAAGCAGCGCCGCCATGGGCTTCGTGCCCAACAGCATGCTCACCATGGCGCATCTGCCGCAGCTGACGGCGGCTTTTTCCATGCTGGCCGGGGTCACCTTCGGCGCTGATCTGCAGGCGTTGCTGCCGCCCGCCGCGGTGTTGCAGGAGAGCGCTCGCGGGCCCGCAGCGCCGCTTCCCCGGGCGCTGGTGCAGCTGGTGGCGTTCGCCTGCAGTGTCGGTGCCGGTTGCCGCTATTGCCAGGCCCACACCTCCCATGGCGCCCATCGCCTGGGCGAAGACCAGGCCAAGCTCGACGGCATCCTCGGCTACGAGAGCAACGACGCCTATTCCGAGCCCGAGCGCGCCGCTCTGGCTCTGGCTTTCGCTGCGGCGGCGGTGCCCAACGAAACCACCCCGGCCCATTTCGAGCGGCTGCGAGAGCACTTCAGCGAGCCCGAGATCGTCCAACTCGTGGCGGTGGTGGCCCTGTTCGGGTTCCTCAATCGCTGGAACGACACCATGGCTACGCAGCTCGAGGCGGCGCCGCTCGATTTTGCCGAAGGGGCTCTGGGCGGGATCGGCTGGGACTCGGGCAAGCATGGCGGCTGACAAAGGAGCAACAGCCATGGAGCAGCGTCGTCTGGGGAAATCCGGTCTGTACGTTTCGGCGGTAGGTATCGGCTGCAACAATTTCGGCGGCCGCATCGATGCTGCGGGTACTCGCGCGGTGGTCGACGCGGCACTGGAGGCGGGCATCAACTTCTTCGATACCGCCGACGTCTACGGTGGGCAGCAGTCGGAGGTGCTGCTCGGAGAGGCCCTCGGCAAGCGTCGGCACGAGGTGATCATCGCCACCAAGTTCGGCATGGCCATGGGTCCGACCCTGCACGACAAGGGCGGTTCGCGTCGTTACGTACGGCGCGCGGTAGAGGCGAGCTTGAGGCGCCTGGGCACCGACTACATCGATCTGTATCAGCTGCACACGCCGGATCCCGCGACTCCCATCGACGAGACCCTCAGCGTGCTCGACGACCTGGTGCGCGAGGGCAAGGTGCGCTATCTGGGCAACTCCAACTTTGCCGGCTGGCAGCTGGCGGATGCGGACTGGGTCGCGCGCACCACCGGGCGCACCGCCTTCGTCACCGCCCAGAACCACTACAGCCTGCTGGAGCGCGCCGTTCGCCACGAGGTGCTGCCTGCCTGCGAGCGTTTCGGCCTGGGCATGCTGCCCTACTTTCCTCTGGCCAGCGGCATGCTGACGGGCAAGTATCGGCGCGGCAGCACACCACCGCAGGGTTCGCGCCTGGCGCGTATGGAAGCGCTGGCGCAGCGGGCGCTGCGGAGCGCCAACTTCGACAAGGTCGAAGCCCTCGAGGCGTTCGCCGCCGAGCGCGGCCACAGCCTGTTGCAGCTCGCCTTCTGCTGGCTGCTGTCGCAGGAGGTCATCGCAAGCGTCATCGCCGGAGCCACCAGCGCCGCTCAGGTAGAGAGCAACGCGCGGGCGTCCCAAGGCTGGCGCCTGGATGCCGAGGAGCTCGCTGCCGTCGCCGGAATCCTCAAGGACTGACCGGGTGTGTGGCCGTTTCAACGTCGAAGCCGACCCCCTGTCGCGGTTGCTCATGGAGCTGGTGCGGCTGCCGCATCCGGGCCCTGACAATCACAACGCGGCGCCCACCGAGCCGGTGGTGGTATTGCGTCGCGGCGAGCGAGGAGACCCGCAGCTGGTGCCCATGCGCTGGTGGCTCACACCCTCCTGGGCGAAGGAGCCTGGCACCAGGTACAGCATGTTCAATGCCCGATCGGAGGGGGTGGCGCAGAGCCGCGCTTTCCGCGAGCCCTTCAGAAAACGGCGTTGCGCCGTGCCGGTTTCGGGGTTCTACGAGTGGGCTTCCGCCGAACCCCCACGCCCCGGCAAGCGGCCCTTCTATCTGCGGCCGCTGGAGCAGTCCGGGCTGCTGATCGCGGGAATCTGGGATTGCTGGCGGGATCCCGACGACGGCAGCGAACTGCTGAGCTTTGCCATCCTCACCACGGCGGCGCACCCGGCAATCGACTTCGTCCACAACCGCCAGCCGGTGATGCTGTCCGCGGTCGATGCCCAATGTTGGCTCGACCCCGCGATGGCCGGCGACGACCTGCAACCTCTGCTGGCGGCGCGCCTGCCCGTGGCGCTGGAGGTGGTGCCGGTGTCGACCTGGGTCAACAACGCCCGCCACAAGGGGCCGCGCTGTATGGAAGCCGTCGGCACGCCGCTGGCGGTCGCCGCGGACGCTGCGGCAGGGGCGCGCTGATGCTGCTGGAAACTGGTCAGTGGTTGGGGCGGGGCAGCGTTCTCGGCGAGGGCCAGAGCCGCGGTCAGCCGGTGGAGTGCGCGGTGCTCGTGCAGCGCGACGACGACGGCTTCACCCTCACCGGTCATTGGCAGGGCGAGGGTGAAACCGAGCGCGATTTCGTCGCCCGGGTGGCCAGCAACGACAGCGGCACCTACACCCTCAGCATGCGCCTCGCCGGCCTGCATCTGCAGGGCAGTGCCAAGCTCGACAGCCCACCGAACATGGGCCTGCTGTGGAGCGACAGCGGATCGGTGCACGCGACCTTCGCGCTGTTCGCCGTTTCCCGCGGTTACGGCTTTCGCGGTTTCGTTCGCGATGCCGGCAGCAGCGGCGCCGCGGGCAGCGGCCACCTCTACACCTGGGAAGTCGCGTTCTCTCTCAAGCAGGAAGTGGTCAAGGGCGACAACGTGGTGTCCCTGCATCGGCGCCGCCGCCCGTAGGAGCGACCAAGCGGCCTGTGGCCGCCGCGGTCGCTTGAGGAAAAGCGGAGTTTTCCATGAAAGCGATCTCCCGATCGCGATCGTCCCTACGGGGGGATCCTACCGGGGCCCCTCCAGGTCGAGCCATGCCAGGCGATCGGGAGCGATGTCGATCTCCAGGGCGCGCAGGCAGCTGCGCGTCTCCGCCAACGTGCGGGGCCCCACCAGCGGAAAGCACGAAAACGGCTGCTGCAACACGTAGGCCAACGCGATGTTGATCATCTCCACTCCGGCTTCCGCGGCAAGCGCGGCGGCCCGGGCGCGCCGCTCCAGGTTGTCCGGGCTCAGCCATATACGCTGCAGTTCGTCCACGGTGGGCTGCATGGTGGTGATCACAGGGCGCTCGCGGCCGGCGTTGGCGAGGATCTCATCCGCCCAGGGGGTGAAGAATCCTCGTGCCTGTGAAGACCATGGCATGAGCGCCAATTCGGAACGCGTCAGGAAGTCGCGGAACTCGGCTGCTGAGGCAGCCTCGACGCCCGGCCAGATGGGGGTCACCATGCGCGCCAGGCTGAACTGGTTGGATACCACCGCGAAGCCCTGCAGGCCGCGACGCTCGGCGTACTCGTTCGCGGCGCGGATGCGCGCCAGGCTCCAGTTCGAGCCGCCGAACACGCGCATGCGGCCGGCGTCGACCTCGGCGTTCAGGGCATCGACAAATTCGCCCACGGGCACATCGGGATTGTCCCGATGGAGCAGGTAGACGTCGAGGTGATCCGTCTGCAGCCGCTCGAGACTCTCATCCAGTTGCGGCGCGATCGCGTGAGGGAAGTTGTCGGGCGTATGGGCCCCTTTGCCGACGATGACCAGCTCGCTGCGCAGGCCGCGGGCCTGGTGCCAGTGGCCGAGCAGCGACTCCATGCTGCCGCGGCCGTAAACGTAGGCGGTGTCGAAGGCGTTGCCGCCGGACTCGAAAAACTGGTCCCACATCACCGCTGCGTGGCTCATGCTGGGCTGGTTGTCGCACCCCATGACCAGGCGCGAAACCGGCTTGGACAGACCGCGGATGGTGCCGAAGCGCATGGGCGCGTCGGCGGCTGGGCGCGGCATGTGGCCGCGCACCGGTCCGGCGTGACTGCCCGGTCGCTCGCGCTCGAACTCGAGCCCGATGGCGGCCCGCCAGGCGTCGAGGGCGAGGGCATTGCCGCGGCTGTCGTCCCAGCTCATGAGGGGCGACTGCAACTCGCCGGCGGCGACGCGGGCGCTGACGTGCTCGGCCTCGAGCGCGTACAACGGCGGCGCTTTCCCCGCGATGCTTTCGGGCTCGCGCCCGGCACGGTGCAGTACGAACGACCAGTTGCCGGCCGCGTCTGCGCACAACCAGGGGTTGTCGAGGCGGATGCGCCCGGCGGAGCCGTAGACGTTGAGGGAGTTGTCGAGCAGCAGGGATACCCCGGTGGCAACCTGAGCGGAGGCACCGTCGTCGAATTTCAGCAGGGCCGCGCTCCATTCGTCCACGCCGGTGCTCGCCAGGCGCCCATGCGCCGTGATTTCGACGGGTTCCGCGCCGAAGATCAGCCGCGCCGCGGAGATCGGGTAGCAGCCCACGTCCATGATGCCGCCGCCTGCCAGGTCGTTGGCGAACAGCCGGCTGCCGGCGTTGAACGGGGCGTGGTAGCCGAAGCTCGCTTCCACGTGGCGGACCTCGCCGATGGCGCCATTCCGCAGCAACGCCATCAGCCGGAGCGTCTGCGGGTGGCAGCGATACATGAAGGCTTCCATGAGAAAGCGCTGGTGCTGGTCGGCTGCATCGAGCATGGCCATCACTTCCGGGTGGTTCACCCCCATGGGCTTTTCGCACAGCACCACCTTGCCTGCCGCCAACGCAGCGATGGCCCACCGGGCATGCTGGGGATGCGGCGCGGCCACGTAGACGGCGTCCACGTCGTCGGCGCCGAGCAGATCCTGATAGCTGGCATACGGGCGAACGCCGTCGCGCCCTGCGACGAATGCCGCGGCCGTGTCGCCGGTGCGGCTCGCAACCGCGACCAGGCGGTTGCCCGGGGCTGCCGCGAGGTCGTCGGCAAACGCGCCGGCGATGGTTCCAGTGGCGAGGATTCCCCAGCGTAGTTCCGCCATGCGCGCATCTCCGATTAAAGGCGCCACGATACTGTGGCGTCGGAGCCGGCGCCAGCAGGCCGACGCACGCTGCCGCCGTCGGCCAGAACGGCACGCCCCTTGCTGCTCACCAGTTCCGGATAGCTATGGACGCTGGGGGTGCGATCAATGGAGCTGCGGCAGGCACGCAATCTGCTGGTCTGTCTGCGTTGGGGAATAGGCGACGTAGTCATGGAGTTGCCCCTGCTGCAGGCATTGCGCCAATCGGTGCCAGCGGCCCGCATCACCGCGTTGGGGGCGAACCCGGCCGTCGAGCTGTTGCGCGGCGAGGGGGTGGTGGATGCGGTGCAGGCTGTGCAAACGTTCGGTATCAGCCATTGGGGCGACGCCGGTTGCGCCGCGGCGCGCGCCGAGATTGTCGGCTGGTGCCGGCGCGCCGGCTTCGACTACGTCCTCGACAGCAGCCATGCGCCCCAGGGGGTGCAGATGGCGCTATGGGAGGTGGCGCTGCCCGGCCGCGACACCGGTTGCTTTGACGCTGCTGCAGCCAGCGTCCGGCACCTGGACGGATGTGCGCGGCTGGCCGCCGCCGGCCGATCCACCTGGGGCGTTGACGTCGACGCCACCGCGTGTCCGCAGCTGCATCTGGGGGCGCCCGAACACCGTGCCGCGCGAGCGTTGCGGACGGCGCTGGCGCCGCCGTCCATGCCGCTGATCGGCGTGGCGCCCATTGCCTCCAGTCACTTGAAGCGCGGCGCCGTGGCTCAGTTCTCCGCTGTGGCGGATACGTTGCTGGCCGCGGTTGATGCCCGGGTCACGGTTTTTGCGGGCGATCAGCAACCCCTGGCGGAAGCCATGGTGGCCACCATGCAGCAACCTCACAGGGCCCGCGTGGTGCCGGTCATGGATCTTCGCAGCACGGCGGCGCTGTTGGCGCAGTGCCGCGTCCTGGTCTGCAACGACACCGGCCTGATGCACCTGGCGGCTGCGGTCGGCACGCCGGTGGTGGCGGTGTTCGCGTGCACCTCGCCGCGGCTGTACCTGCCCCGCGGCGGTACCGCGGTGCAACGCTGGGACTACCCCTGCAGTCACGTCGTACACGACGATTTCGGGGTGGCGCCCTGTGTCGCTCGGAACCGTTGCGTCGACCCGGAGCATGGGCGGCGCAACCGGGAACGCTGGGCCGGGGCCGCTGCGGCCGCAGCGCTGCGGCACCTCTGAAGTTCGTCAAGGCGTTCGTCCAAGGCGTGGCATGCCGCTTGCAATCCTAATAGCAATACCGGTAGTGAATACGCAACGGGGTGGACACTGATGATGAGAAAGTTACTGCTTCTGGCGGTCATGGGCGGCGTGGCGTACGGCTTGCGCAAGCTCTACGAAGACATCGAGCGTCATCCCGGCGCCGGATCGGGCGAGGAGGAGCACGTGGCGGCGGGGGAGCGCCCCGAGAGCGCGCTGACGGGCAGCGCGCAGGATGCCGAAGTCGCTGCCACACAGGAACGGCTGGATGAGGCGTTACGCGAGAGCTTCCCTGCCAGTGATCCGCCATCCCTCGGCAGGCCAAGCTGAACCGACTGGCGACATTGTGATTGCAGCGCCTGCAAAAAAGCAGGCGCTGCAATGTACCGTTGTCGAGGTTACTGGTTGGGAGGCGCGGCGCTGATACCGCCGAGGGCGGATTCCCGATCCTGAGCGACGGAAAGGTCGCCGAGGGAGATGATGCCCACGACCTCGTTGCCGTCGACCACCGGCAGTCGTCTGACCGCGTGGTCGTTCATCAGTTGCACGGCGTCCTGGAAGTCGTCCGCCGGGGACAGCGTCACCAGATCCTCCGAGCAGACATCGGCTAACTTAGTGGCTCCGGGGTCGCCTTGGGTGGCCAGGCAGCGGACCACCAGGTCGCGGTCGGTGACGATGCCGCGTAGCTTGCCGTCATCCATCACCAGGACATCGCCGATGGAGGCATCGCGCATGTGCCGGGCGGCGTCAAGCACCGAGGCGGTCGAATCCAACTTCACCACATTGGTATGCATCAGATCGTTCACGGTGGTTGCCATGTCATTCGCTCCTTACGTTTGTCATCGTGACCTTGGATCTAGCTAAATTCGTGCCACGGTCTGTTCCGCGTTGAGTGCTGTTAAGCCGTTTGCTGGTATGGCATTTGCTACTTCAGCAACAAGCCCAAACCAGCCGGAGCCCGTGCCGCCCACGCCTTCCCCGCCTCCTCGGCGCGGCGTTTCCCGGAGCGACCGCGGCCGAAGCCAGCCAGCGGAGCTGTGGCGCGAACTGCGACGGCTACTGCTGCTGCTGGTGGTGGTGATTGCCCTGGTGGCGGCATTCCTGCAGGCGACGATCGTCTTCATGCTCGGCTTCGCTGCCGTGCTCATTGCGTTGTTGCTGCACGACCTCAGCACGCTGCTCGCGACGCGTACACCGCTGTCTCAGGGCTGGGCGCTGCTGGTGGTCAGTCTGGGATTCCTGGGCGCGGTAGTCACATTAGGGTGGTTCGCCACCCCGCCGGTACTCGACCAGGCCAGGCAGTTCGCCGAGCGTCTCCCACAGGCCATCGACGCTCTGGATCTGTGGCTGATCACCTGGCTGGGGGCAGAACCCGGGTTCAGCGTTCGCGATGCCCTGCCGGAGGTAGAGGCCATCATCGGCACGCTGCCGCTGATCTTGACCACCACCTTCGGCGTGCTCGGCAGCCTGGTGGTGCTGTTGGTGCTCGGAATCTACCTGGCGATGCATCCGACTACCTACAGGGATGGGCTGGTGCGCCTGTTTGCGGTTGGTCGTCGGCAAGCCGCGCGCGATACCGTGGATGAACTGGGTAATCTGCTGCGCCGCTGGCTGCGGGGCCAGATGGTGGCAATGGTCGCCGTGGGAACGCTGTCTTACCTGGGGCTGACAATGCTCGGTGTACCGTTGGCTTTGGGCCTGGCACTGCTCACCGGGCTGTTGGAATTCGTTCCCTACCTGGGCCCGATCATTGCTGCTGTGCCGGTGATTCTGGTGGCGCTGACCGAGAGTTGGGAGCTGGCGTTGTACGCGCTTCTGGTCTACGTGGTGATCCAGATGTTCGAAGGGTACGTGCTGGTGCCGCTTATACAACAGCGCGCCGTATTCATCCCCCCGGCGCTCATCCTGTTTTCCCAGGTGCTACTCGGGGTGCTGTTCGGCATCGTCGGCATCGTGCTGGCGACGCCGCTGACTGCCGTGGTGGTACTGCTGGTGCGGCGCGCGTATGTGGAGGCGTTGCTGGAACGGTAGTTGGATCGCGGCGATGTCACCGGACAAGGGATCGAAAGCTTCGGCGGTACCTGGTATCTGGTCAGCCCGGACGGCGACCAGATCGATGGCGGTGACTGATGGCTACGGCATGCAGCCGGCGGAAGGTCTTGCACCGGACGCTGCTCATGCTTACCGGCCGGCTATGGTTGCGGCTATGGTTGCAACTGGTTGTTGCGAGCCCCGGCGCGATTTCCCAGATAGGTGGCCCACGCGGGCAGCCAGCGCGGCCGGCTGTCCGCGCCGGCAACCTGACGCGCGCCGATTCCATCGGCGTCGGGTAGCATCCGGTTGACCACGGCCACGGCGTCGATGACAGCCGCGGGAAACACCCCGTGGATCAGCACCCCCAGCCGCGCCGGCAGGGACAACACCACGTGGGCGCGGCCGTCGCGGCAGGCGCGCAGGATCTGATCGGCAGCGCGTTCCGCACTCATGGACAGCAGCGGCGCCGCAGCGGCGACGCTGAACCAGGCGTATTCGGCCTGATTGCGGCCTTTGAACAGGGCATGGGGTGCGCTGCCGGTGCGCATCAACCCGGGGCAAACGGTGGTGGTGTAGATGCCGTCCGCGAGCAGTTCCGCCCGCAGCCCTTCGGACAACCCCACCAAAGCGAACTTGCTGGCGCAGTAG
>JBLRXD010000157.1:0-10379 GCA_047920935.1 Pseudomonadales bacterium
CTGAACGACAGCGGCGCCCGGCTGCGTTCGTCGGCCTTGCGCCACCAGCGCTCCAGCTGCGCGATGCTGCAGAGCTGCGCCGGCAGACGCTCCGCGTACAGCGCCGCCTGCACATCCTCGCTCACCAGCAGATCGCGTCGACGCCCACGCGCCTCTCGCTCCAGCAACTCGGTCACCAGAGCCAGGTTGTGTTCGAGGAACGGCAGCGGGCGATTGACGCCGCCACGCACCAGGCCCTCGCGGATCATCAGCTCGCGGCTGTGGGCGGGATCGATGCGGCTGTAGCTGACGCGTCGCCGCTCGGCCAACGGCAGGCCGTAAAGCGTAACCGACTCGAACGCCTGGGCTTCGCCGCGGCGCGCGCTCCAGTGGGGCTCGCTGTAGGAGCGTTTCACCAGGTGTGCGGCGGCAGCTTCGATCCAGGCCACCTCCACCGCCGCAACGCTGCGGGCGTACACCCGGCGGGTCTCGGTAATCTCGCCTGCCATGATCCACTTGGGGGTGCGCCCGGCCAGAGCGGAGCCAGGGAAGATCCGAAAGCGCAGGTTGCGCGGCCCCAGATACTCACCCTTCTCGTCGTGCAGGCCGATCAGGCTCAACGAGCCGGCGAGAATGGCCTGGTGCACGCCGGCATGATCGGCGGGTTCGGCATTGGGCTTCATCCCGAGATCGCGCACCGCCAGCAGCAGCTGCCGGTGCAGTTCGCGCCACTCCCGCAGTCGCGCCGGCGACAGGAAGCGCTTCTCCAGCAGCCGCCTCAGGTTGGCGCGAGTGTTGTCCTGGCGAGCCTGCTCGTAGAACGCCCACAGACGGGTAAAGGCAAGAAAATCGGAGCGTTCGTCGCTGAACGCCTGATGGGCCCGATCGGCGGCCGCCTGCTTGTCCAGCGGCCGATCCCGCGGATCCTGCACCGCCAGACCGCTGACGATGATCAGCAGTTCCTGCAGACTGCGATTGCCGTCCGCAGCCACCAGCATGCGTGCCAGCCGCGGATCCACCGGCAGCCGCGCCATCGTCCGGCCGACAGCGGTGAGCCCGCCGGGATCGAGGGCGTTGAGCTCTTCCAGCAGCTTTCTGGCGTCGCGCACCGCACCGGGGTCGGGCGGGTCGAGAAACGGGAACCGGCTCATCTCGCCGAGCCCGAACGCCTCCATCGACAGGGTCACCGCCGCCAGGTTGCTGCGCTTGATCTCCGGATCGGTGAACTCGGGCCGGCCGAGGAAATCGGCCTGCTCGTACAACCGATAGCAAACCCCGGGCGCCACCCGCCCGCAGCGGCCCATACGCTGATTGGCGCTGGCCTGGGAGATGGGCTCCACCCGCAGCCGCTGCAGCTTCGAGCGGTAGGAGTAACGGCTGATGCGCGCCAACCCCGGATCGATGACGTAGCCGATGTTGGGCACCGTGATGGAAGTCTCCGCCACGTTGGTGGCGAGCACCAGCCGGCGCCGCTTGCCCGGCTGAAACACCCGCTGCTGATCGCGGTGCGCCAGGCGGGCGTACAGCGGCAGAATCTCGAAGCGCTCGCCCACGGCGTCACGCAGCAGCCGGGCGGTCTCGAGAATCTCGCGCTCGCCGGACTGGAACATCAGCACGTCCCGGGCACGGCCCTGGGGCCCCGTCTCGATCTCTTCCAGGCACTCGAGCAGACGCTCCTCGACGGGCCGCTCATCGCCCAGGTAGCGCACCTCCACCGGATGACCGCGGCCACCCACTTCGACGATGGGCGCGTTGCCGAAATGGCCGGAAAACGCCGCCACGTCGATGGTCGCACTGGTTATGATGATTTTCAGATCGCGCCGCTTCTCCATGATTTTCTTCAAGTAACCGAGAAGAAAATCGATGTTCAAACTGCGTTCGTGGGCCTCGTCGACGATGATCACGTCGTAGTTTTCCAGCCATCGATCGCGACGGATCTCGGTCAGCAACAGCCCGTCGGTCACCAGCTTCACCAGGGTGCGCGGGCCCACCTGATCGCTGAAGCGCACCGCGTAGCCCACCTCCTCGCCCAGCGTCACCCCCAACTCGCTGGCGATGCGGTCGGACACGGTGCGCGCCGCCAGGCGCCGCGGCTGGGTGTGACCGATCATGCCGCGGCGCCCCAATCCGGCCTGCAGGCAGATCTTCGGCAGCTGGGTGGTCTTGCCCGAGCCGGTTTCTCCCGCCACCACGAGGACCTGGTGGCGGGCCAGCAGGTCGGCGATCTCAGCCACATGGGCGGTGATGGGAAGCTCTTCCGGGAAATCGATGCGCAGCGCGGCGCGCTGGCGGGATGCAAGCTCCGCCTGGGAGGTGGCGAGCAGGCGCGCGAATGCATCGCGATCGCCTCGGGCCAGGCGCCGCAGGCGGAACACGTCGCGCCGCATGACCCCGGCGGGGTCGAACGATTGCTCGGTTGCTGTTGTCATCGGAACTCACCCGGACTGTGGTCCAACGGGTCGCGATCTGGAGGTCGCTCTTATGGAGAACCTTGTTCTCCTCAAGCGACCGCGGCGGCCGCAAGGCCGCTGGGTCGCTCCTACGGTGGCGGGATCGCCTCGAGGGCGCTATTTGGAGAGGAAGTTCATGCTCTCTTCCAGACCGCGGATGGTCAACGGGTACATGCGGCCGTCGACCAGCTGCTGGGTCATGCCCACCGAGGTGGAGTACTCCCAGGTCTCCTGGGGGGTCGGATTGATCCACACCAGACGATCGTAAACGCTGGCGATGCGCTGCAACCACAGCGCACCGGGCTCTTCGTTCCAGTGCTCGACGCTGCCACCGGCATGGGTGATCTCGTAGGGCGCCATGGTGGCGTCGCCGACGAACACCACCTTGTAGTCGTGCCCGTACTTGTTGAGCACCTCCCAGGTGGGCAGGCGCTCGTTCATGCGCCGCCGGTTGTCCTTCCACACCGACTCGTAGATGAAATTGTGGAAGTAGAAGCTTTCCATGTGCTTGAACTCGGTGCGCGATGCCGAGAACAACTCTTCGCAGACCTTGACGTGGGAATCCATGGAGCCGCCGATGTCGAAGAACAACAGCACCTTGACGGTATTCTTGCGCTCGGGGCGCATGCGAATATCGAGCATGCCACCGTTGTGGGCGGTAGAGCGGATGGTGTTGTCCATATCCAGCTCTTCGTCTTTGCCGGCGCGGGCGAACTTACGCAGGCGCCGCAGCGCCAGCTTGATGTTGCGGGTGCCCAGCTCCACCGAGTCATCGAGGTTCTTGTACTGGCGCTGGTCCCAGACCTTCTTGGCCTTCTTTTTCTTGCCTTGGCCCATGCCGCCGGCGCCCCTGCGCCCGACCTTGTTGGGGTCGTCGCCTTCCTGCCCCTCTTTACCCTCTTTGCCTTTCTGCGCTTCCTGGCGCTCCTGCTCGGCCTTGGATTCCTGAAACGCCTCGATGAGCTTCTCCAGCCCGCCCAAGGATTTGATCTGCTCCAGCTCCTCGGGCGTCAGCGATTTTTCGAACTCGCGCCGCAGCCACTCGTCGGGAATCAGCGACTCCAACAGCCCGTGGAGATCTTCCAGGCCCTTGAAGTAGGCGCTGAAGGCGCGGTCGAACTTGTCGTAGTGCTTCTCGTCCTTGACCAGGCAGGTGCGCGACAGCAGATAGAAGTCGTCGATGTTGGCGTACACCAGCCGGTGCTGCAGCGCCGCCAGAAGGTCCATCAGCTCGCGGATGGTTACCGGAACCTTGTACTTTCTCAGCGTCAGGAAAAAATTGATCAGCATGGTTGTGCTCCTTTGAGGATCGCCGATCTCAAGGCGATCTGGATCGCGACCTGGATCGCGATCTGGAGATCGCTCCTACGCGGTCTCAACCGCGGCTGTCGCGGCGGTTCATGAACGCCAACCGCTCCAGCAGGTGCACGTCCTGCTCGTTCTTGACGAGGGCGCCGTACAACGGCGGGATCGCCTTGCTCGGGTCGCGGTTGGTGAGGATCTCGTCGGGAATGTCGTCGGCCATGAGCAGCTTCAGCCAGTCGATCAGTTCCGACGTGGAAGGCTTCTTCTTCATTCCGGGCACTTTGCGCACGTCGAAGAAAATTTCCAGCGCTTCCTTCACCAGCGCCTTTTTCACGTCGGGGAAGTGAACGTCGACGATCTGCGACATGGTCTCGCGATCGGGAAAGTTGATGTAGTGGAAAAAGCAACGGCGCAGGAACGCGTCGGGAAGTTCCTTTTCGTTGTTCGAGGTGATCAACACCACCGGACGATGCTTCGCCTTGATGGTCTCGTGCAGCTCGTAGACGTAGAACTCCATGCGGTCGAGTTCCTGCAGCAGGTCGTTGGGGAACTCGATGTCGGCCTTGTCGATCTCGTCGATGAGCAGCACCACGCGCTCGTCGGACTCGAAGGCCTCCCACAGCTTGCCCTTGTTGATGTAGTTGCGGATGTCGCGCACCCGCTCGTCACCCAACTGGGAATCCCGCAGACGGGACACCGCATCGTACTCGTACAGGCCGTTGATGGCCTTGGTGGTCGACTTGATGTGCCACTGGATGAGTCGCATACCGAGCTTCTTGGCGATCTCTTCCGCCAGCATGGTTTTGCCGGTGCCGGGCTCGCCCTTTACCAGCAGCGGCCGCTCGAGTTTTACAGCGGCATCCACCGCCATGCTGAGTTCTTCCGTGGAGATGTAAGTCTCGGTACTGTCGAAAATCATGCACTTGTCTCGCAGGTTTTGATCGGCCACGGTACCGGTTGGCCCGGCGCCCAGCGTTCACGGGTTATCGAAAATTTGGTGTCGCGTCTTATTAGGCAAGCTCGGTACTTTAATGGAGCGCGGCGCGACGGATCAAGCGACCCGCACGGCAGCCTGGTCGGGGCCAAACCATTCAAGCACAGACCCAATAAAATTCAATCGCTTACGTAGCACTCCCAGATACCGAATTACGCTTGGCCCGGCCCCGCACGAGGGCCCAAAGCAGCAGCACCACCAGCGTCAGCGCGCTACCCACAGCCAGGATCAGGCCCGCGGGGCGGGGATCGCCTGCCTGCTGGAACAGCAACTCGAACCCGAACACCAGGAACGCCGGGGCGTAGTGACCGGGGAAATTCGGCACCGGAGCCGGCAACAGCAACCACACCGCCACCAGCCATGCCAGCCCATGACGGGTAGCGGCCAGGGGCATGCCCCGGGTCGCCCGCAGCAGTGCGTACAGCGCCAGCGGCGCCGCCACCACAACGATGATCCACGCCCACACGTATGGCCCCATCACACCTCCACCCAGTGAATGACCTGTTCCACGTGCTCGTCCTCGTGCACCAGATGCTGGTGCACGACCTTGCCCCGCACCGAGATGCCGGCCTCGTGCACCGATGCTGCCCGGCCGCTCACCAGCGGGTGCCACGCCAACAGGTCGAGGCCCTCCGCCAGGCGCCGGTAAGCACAGGTGCTCGGCAGCCACTGCAAGGTGGCTGCCAGGTCCGCATCGAACTCGATGCAGTCGGGCACCAGTTCGTGACGCTGAGGATAACGCGTGCACCGGCAGGTGTCGGTGTCGAGCAGGTCGCAGACCATGGCGGTGTAGTGCACCTCGCCGGTATCTTCGTCCTCCAGTTTGATCATGCAGCAGCGGGCGCAGCCGTCGCACAGCGACTCCCATTCGGTCGGGGACATCTCCTCCAGGGTTTTCTCGCGCCAGAAACTCACACCGGATGCCCATAGCTCGAAGCCGGCGGCATCTGCAGGTAGTAACCCTCCGCCGCAATGGCGGCGAGTACCTTGGTCACGTCGACTCGCGCCAGCTTGCGCTGCGGTGTCAGCAGCAGCTCCAACGCCGGCAGCGGCTTGCCGAAACGCTGCAGCAGCGCCTCGGGCACCCGCGACAGATCTTCGGCCACATCCACGTAGAGATACATCTCCTGCCTACGCGCGCTGCGATAGATACGCACTTCACGCTCCCCATGGCCGCTCATCGCGCCCGCTCCGCAACGCCGTGCTGCAGCAACTCTCGGAAGCGGTCGCCGACCAGCGGCTCGCGCCAGCCGAGGTAGGCCTCAGACAGCTCACCGGTCTCGCCGTAGTGGCGCAGGCAGCTTTCGACCTCGCGCTTACGCGCCAGCAACTCGGGGGCCATGCCCAGGGCGTCGGCCTGGGCCTTGGCCACATCGCGCAGCTCCCGCACCAAGGCGGTATCGGCTACGCCGAGTGGAGTCTCGGCCGCCGGCGGATGCCCTTCCTGGCTGGCGCCATCGCGGTGGGCGTCGAGCAGGCTGTCTTCGTAGCGGCGCACCACCCCGGGCGGCAGCAACTCGACCAGATCGCGATCGTCGATCTCGACCCGCAGCGCCAGCTCCAGCAGGTGCTCGTCGCGCACGATGCGGTTGCGCGGACGGTCTTCCGCCATGGCCTGACGCTCGCGCCAGGCGGTGAGCTGCTGCAGCCGCGCACGGGCGGCGCCCGGCAGCCGCCAGCCCTTCTTGACGCCAAGGTAGTAACTGTCCGGGTCGTTGAGCTGGAAGCGGCCGCGGCGATCCATCTCGTCGCGAAACCACGCCATCCGGCCGGCGGCTTCGAGCTGGGCCGCCAACTGCTGGTGCAACGGCGGCAGGTAGAACACGTCCTCCCAGGCATACTTCACCTGCTCGGCGGTGAGCGGGCGCTGCAGCCAATCGGATCGGGTCTCGTGCTGCACCAGCTCCACCCCCAGGCGCTCGCTCACCAGCCGGGTGAAGCTGACGCTGTAGTCGGGGGTGAGGAAGGCGTTGGCCAGCTGGGTATCGAACAACCCGGCCGGCACCGCGCCGAAATGGTGCCGCAGCAGCTCCAGATCCTCAGAGCAGGAATGCATGATCTTGGTCACCCGGCGGTCTTCGAGCAGTTCGAGCAGCGGGCTGAAATCGTCCACGGCCAGCGGATCGAGCAGGTAGACATCCTCGCCGCTGGAGATCTGGTACAGGCCCGGCAGCGGAAAGAACGTGTCCGTGCGTTGGAACTCGGTGTCGATCCCGATCACCCGGCCCCACTGCGCTGCCGTCTCGGCGAGCGCTGCGTCGGTGGTGATCCAGCTAACGGATGCTTCGGCGGCCTTGCAAGGCATGAACGAGCGTTCCTCCATCTATGTATTCGAGCTCACCGCCCAGGGGAACCCCATGAGCGATGCGCGTCACGTTGGCGACCAGGTCGCCCAGCATCTCACTGATGTAGTGCGCGGTTGCCTCACCCTCCACCGTCGGGTTGGTCGCCAGGATCACCTCGGTCGGGCCGAGCGCCCGGGTACGGCGCTCCAGCAGATCGAGGCCCAGCTCCTCCGGGCCAACGCCATCGAGCGGCGACAGGTGCCCGTGCAACACGAAGTAACGGCCGCGGAAACCGCCCGCCTGCTCGATCGCGAGGATGTCGGCAGCGGATTCGACCACGCACAGCACGCTGTCGTCCCGGCGCGGATCCTCGCAGTAGCGGCAGCGATCGCCCTCGGTGAGGTTGCGACAGTCCTGACACTCGCCCACTCGCTCCACCGCCTCAGCCAGCACCTGCGCCAGGTGGCTACCACCGGCGCGATTGCGCTGCAGCAGATACAGCACCATGCGCTGCGCCCCCTTGGGCCCCACCCCGGGCAATACCTGAAACGCTTCGATGAGGCGATCGATGACCGGGCTCATCGCCATCAGAAGGGCAACTTGTCCAGCGGCAGCCCGAGGCCCGACGCCATGCCCGCCATCTTCTCCTTCTGAGCTGCTTCGACCTTGCGCACCGCATCGTTACAGGCGGCCGCCAGCAGATCCTCGAGGACGTCCTTGTCTTCGCCCATGAGGCTGGGATCGATGCTCACCCGGCGCACTTCGTGGCGCCCGTTCATGTTGACCTTGACCAGGCCGGCGCCGCTCTCGCCTTCGATTACCAGCGCGGCCATCTCTTCCTGGACCTTCTGCATGTGCGCCTGCATGCTCTGCGCCTGCTTCATCAAGTCGCCAAGCCCTTTCATAGTCGACCCTCGATTGGTTTCAGTATTGGACCGCGAATTACTCGATGGGACTCACGCCATCGATGCGGCCGCCGAACTCACTGAGCAGGGTGCGCACCGTGGTGTCGGTGGCGACCGTCTCCTCCGCCGCCTGCTGGCGCTCACGCCGCAGGCGCTGGAAACGTTGGGCCGGCGTTTCGCGGGTCACCGGCCCCACCTCCACCAGCACGCGCACGTCCAACCCGCCGGCATGCAGGGCGCGCTGGATGGCGGCCACCGGTGCGTCCGACAGCAGGGTGTCGTGCGCCGCATCCAGGCGCAGCCGATAGACGCCTTCGCTGACATCCACCAGCTCGCTGTGATCGGCGATCATCCGCGCCACGCCCGACAGATCGAGGGTGGCGGCCAGTTCGTGCCAGACCACCCCGCCGGGCGGCGCCACCGGATCTGCCTGGGCCGGGGACGGCACTGGCTCGGGTGCGGCTTGCGCTATCGGCGACTGCTCTACCGCCGGTGGCTCTACCGGCGGTGGCTCTACCGGCGGTGGCTCTACCGGCGGTGGCTCTACCGCCGTCGGCGCCACCGCCTGTGCCTGGGCGTCGTCGGGCGCGAACGCCAGCATGCGCAGCAGGGTCATCTCGAGCCCGCAACGCGGGTCGGGGGCAATCTGCAGATCCCGATAACCCATGAGCGCGATCTGGTAGTAGAGCTGCACCACCTCGGGCGCCAAAGCCTGCTCGGCGGCACGCGGTGCGGCCAACGCATGCTCCACCGCCAGACGATGAAAGGCGCTGATGAGTTCCGCCAGCAGATCGAGGAAGTCCACTGCCTGCTCGGCGAGTTCGGCGGTGACCTCGAGAATCCGCCGCGCATCGCCAGTGGCAATGGCATCCAGCAGCGCGCTCACCTGGTCACGCCCCACCAGCCCGAGCATGTCGGTGACGTCCTGGGCTTTCACCGCGCCCTGGCCGAAGGCGATGGCCTGGTCGGTGATGGACAGGGCGTCGCGCATGCTGCCGCGAGCGGCGGCGGCGATGGCGGCAAGCGCCGCCGGCTCGAACGCCACCTGCTCCTCGCCGAGGGCCTGCGCCAGATAGCCGGCGATGCGCTCGGGCGCGATGTTCTTGAGCTGAAACTGCAGGCACCGGGACAGCACCGTGAGCGGCACCTTCTTCGGATCGGTGGTGGCCAGCAGGAACTTGACGTGCTCGGGCGGCTCTTCCAGGGTCTTCAGCAGCGCATTGAAGCTCGAGGTCGAGAGCATGTGCACTTCGTCGATCAGGTAGACTTTGTAGCGACCGCGCGTCGGCAGGTACTGGGCGTTTTCCAGCAGTTCCCGGGTATCGTCGACCTTCGTGCGCGAGGCCGCGTCCACCTCGATGAGATCGACGAAGCGATTCTCGGCCACTTCCCGGCAAATGGAGCACTCGCCGCAGGGCGTGGAGGAAACCCCCTGCTCGCAGTTCAGGGATTTGGCGAGCACTCGGGCAATGGTGGTCTTGCCAACGCCTCGGGTGCCGGTGAACAGATAGGCGTGATGCAGCCGGCCGGAATCCAGCGCATGGCGCAGCGCACGCACCACGTGTTCCTGGCCCACCAACGCGTCGAACGTCGCGGGCCGCAGCTTGCGAGCCAATACCTGATAACTCATTGGGCGGCATTGTAGTAGCTTCACGCTTACGAAGGTACAAATGCGGCGGATCAGGCGCAGCGGCGCGGTAGCGAACCCCAAGGAGGCAAATCATGAGCTTCAACGACCCTGTGGTGGTCATCGGCCATCGTGGCGCCGCCGGCCTCGCCGCGGAGAACACCCTGCCGAGCTTCCGCCGCGCCTACGCCTGCGGCGTCAACGCCGTGGAGCTCGACGTCTACGTGGTCGAGGGCGAGCTGGTGGTGATCCATGACGATACCCTGGAGCGCACCACCAACGGCACCGGCGCCATGCTGGGCGTGGGCCTGGCGACCCTGCGTCGGCTGGATGCGGGCGACGGCGCGCAGGTGCCCCTGCTGGGCGAGGTGGTCGACGAGTTGCCGAAGTCGGTAGGGTTGAACGTGGAGCTCAAGGGGCCCGGCACCGCCGCACCGGTGGCCGAATTCCTCGCTCGGCATGAGTCGCTGGACGTGGTGGTGTCGTCGTTCGATCACGACCAGCTGCGGGCTTTCCGCAAGCTGGCGCCGGAGGCAAGGGTGGCGCCGCTGTTCAGCCGCTGGCGTGCGGGCATGTGGCGCACCGCGACCGAACTCGAGGCGTGGTCGATCCATCTGTCACGGCGGGTGGTGACCGCCGGCCGGCTGCAGGAAGCGCGGCGGCGCGGGCTCAAAGTCTTCGTCTACACGGTGAACGAACTGGCGGAGGCGCAGCGGCTGGTGGCGTTGGGGGCAACCGGCGTCTTCACCGATTATCCGGATCGGATTACGCCTGACGCTCTAGCCTGCATTATTCATGAGCGCTGATGCTGCGTGTTGATTTAGGATGTAGCAA
>JBLRXD010000158.1:0-10343 GCA_047920935.1 Pseudomonadales bacterium
CATGGATTCCCCCGACGCCAGCTACATCGCCCGGCTGCAGGACGGCCGGCTGCTCGAATCCAACGCCAGTTTCCGCGATATCCAGAGCCGCCTCGGCGCCGCCGCCCGAACCGATGACGGGTTTCTGTTCCCCGACCCGGAAACCCGCGGGGAGTTCGTCCGCCGGGTGGTGCTCGGGGGCGAGCCGAAAGTGGTGGCGCTGGATCGCGAAACGCCCACCGCCGTCTACCACCTGGAGCTGTCGGCCAAGGCGCTCACCTTGAACGACGAGCTTTGCCTGCTGGCCACCGTGCACGACCGCACCGATGCCCGCCAGGCGGAACGCGACCGGCTCAACCTGCAGAACCGCCTGCAGCAGGCGAGCAAGATGGAAGCCATCGGCCAGCTGGCCGGGGGCATCGCCCACGACTTCAACAACATCCTCGCCAGCATGATCGGTTACGCCGAGCTGGTGCAGACGTCGCGCCAACGGTTTTCCACCGAGCAGGTCGACGGCTATCTGGAGCAGGTGATCGGCGCCGGTCATCGGGCCCGCGACCTGATCTCGCAGATGCTCACCTTCACGCGAGCCAACCGCGGCGAGCCGAAAGCCGTGGACGTCGGCGCCGCCATCTCCGACGTGTCGCGGATGCTGCGCGCCGCCATCCCCAGCCACATCGATATCCACACCGCCATCGACGACGGCCTGGAGCCGGTGCACGCCGATCCGGTGCAACTGCAGCAGATCATCATCAACCTCTTGGTCAACGCCCGCGACGCCATCGACGGCCCCGGGCGCATCGAGGTCGGGGTACGGCGTGGCGAACAGAGCGACGGCTGTGCCGCCTGCGGCGAGCGCCTCGACCACGAGCACATCGTGCTGTCGGTCTCCGACACCGGCCACGGCATCGCCGAAGACGTGCGCGACCGCATGTTCGAGATGTACTTCACCACCCGTGACCCGGGCAAAGGCACCGGCATCGGGCTGTGGCTGATCAACAACCTGATCCACGACTACCACGGTCACGTGACGGTAAGCTCGATCGAGAACGTCGGCAGCCTGTTCGAGGTACACCTGCCGCTGGTGCGCGCGCCGCGTGAAGCCGAAGCCCAGGTTCCACAGCCGCAGCCCAGCCGCCACGCCAAGCCGTTGATCATGGTGGTCGACGACGAGGTGTCGGTTGGCAACTTCATCAGCGAAGTGCTGCTCGACGCCGGCTACGAGGTGGCACTGTTTCACGAAAGCCCACGGGCGCTGCGCTACCTGCAGGGGAACCCGGACGACGTGGCGGTGCTGATCACCGATCAGAACATGCCGCTGATGAACGGCCAGGAACTGGCGCAGCAGGCCAAGGTTCTGAACCCCGACCTGCCCGTGGTGCTGATCACCGGCTTCGCCAGCGAGCAGCAGTTCGAACAATGGCAGCGCCTCGGCCTCGACGGCTTCCTCAGCAAACCGTTCCGCCTTGAAGCCCTACTCGACACCGTCGCCAGGCTGTCACGATCGCTCCTACGGTCGGTGGTCAGTACCCTGTCTTCTCCCGCTCCCCGGCCCCGCTGTCGCGCACGGCGGCGAGGTCGGTGGCGGCGGCGCGCATCATGAACCCGGCGTCGCTGCCCAGGGTCACCAGATTGAAACCGGCAGCCAGGTATTTGCGCGTGTACTCCACGCTCGAGGTGTGAATGCCGGCCGCCACCCCAGCGCGTTTGCAGGCTTCGAGAATGCGCGTCACCGCGGCGGCGTGGGTGGGGTGCTCGGTGTCACCCACCGCCGGAAGGCCCAGCGCCAGCGCCAGATCCGACGGGCCGATGTAGACCGCGTCGAGACCCGGGGTGGCGACGATCTCGTCGACGTTGTTCAGGCCCTCCATGGTCTCGATCATGACGATGGTGGCGATGTGGTCGTTGGCCTCGCGGGCGTATCCCCGACCGCCGTAGAGGGCGGCACGGATGGGGCCGAAGGAGCGATTGCCGTCGGGCGGGTAGCGGCAGGCGGCCACCGCCTGGGCCGCCTCCTGCTGGGTGTTGACCATGGGAACGATGATCCCGTAGGCGCCGGCATCGAGGGCCTTCATGATCTCGTAGGGCTCGTTCCACGGCACCCGTACCAGCGGGGTGGCGTCGCTGGCGGAGATCGCCGGCAGCAGGTGAGTGAGATCCGAATAATCCAGCAGCCCGTGCTGCAGATCGATGCAGACCCAATCGAATTCCAGCTTCGATAACGCCTCGGCGGCGTATGGATTCGACAGTGACAGCCAGCAGCCGACCGTCTGGCCGCCGGCACGCCACGTTTTCAGTGCTGCATTCTCGCGCATGGTCTCTCTTCCCCGTTTGGATTTCACCGATGGTTCCCTGCCGGGCCCGCGGATGCAAGCGCCGCATCGCCGTGCGAGAATCCTCGGCTTAAGCTTGTCAGGGGAGAAAGCATGTCGCAGCAGCCGGTGCCAGTGGATCTGGATACGTTGATCGAGCAATTCACCGCGCCAGGCGCCGACTACGAGTTGGTTCCGGCGCAGATCGATGGCACCACGTTCCGGGTATTCCGCAACGCGCCCGCCAACCTGCGAGCCCTGTACCGGGACGGCCTGGCGTTCGCCGAACGTGACTGCTACGTCTTTCAGGGCGAGCGCTACAGCTACGATCAGGCCTGGCGCCTGGCCGCCCGGGTGGCCAACGGCCTGCGCGAGGCCGGAGTCGCCAAAGGCGACCGGGTGGGCATCGCCATGCGCAACTATCCGGAGTGGGTCTTCGCCTTCATGGGCGCCACCAGCCTGGGCGCGGTAGCGGTCGCCCTGAACGGCTGGTGGTCGGCGGAAGAACTGCGCTATGGCATCGAAGACAGCGGCCTCAAGTGGCTGTTCGCCGACGGTGAGCGGCTCGAGCGGGTAGCCCCCTGGGCCGGGGAGCTCGACCTCGAGATCGTCGCCGTGCGCTGCGATCCCCAAGGCCACCACGGCTGGGACGCCTTCATCGCCGAGGCCTCCGAGGCCATGCCCGAGGTGGATGTAGACGCCGACGACAACGCGCTGATTCTCTACACCTCCGGCTCCACCTCCCACCCCAAGGGGGTGCTCTCCACCCATCGGGCGATCATTCACGCCTTGCTCGGCTGGGAGTGCGCCGCGGCCATGGCCAGCGAGCTGTTTCCGGGGCTGCTCGGCGAGACCGTGCCGTCCATGCTGCTGTCGGTGCCCTTGTTCCACGTCTCCGGGCTCAACGTGCAGCTGCTGTCGTCGTTCCGCCAGGGGCGCAAGCTGGTGGGCATGTACAAGTGGGATCCGGAGGAAGCGCTACGGCTCATCGAGGCCGAGCGGATCACCGCATTCAACGGCGTACCCACCATGAGCTGGGAGCTGATTCAGTCGCCGAACTTCGACAAATACGACACCTCGAGCCTCACGACCATGGGCGGCGGCGGCGCTGCGATGGCGCCGGAGCACGCCCGCCAGATCGACGGCCGGCTGCCCACCGGCTCTGCCGGTACCGGCTACGGCATGACCGAAACCAACGGCCTGGGCTCGACCATATCCGGCGCGGCGTTGCTGGAACGGCCGCGCAGCTGCGGGCGGCCGACGCCGCCGCTGGTGCAGATGAAGATCGTCGACGAAGCCGGCGTCGAGTTGCCGCGCGGCGCCACCGGTGAGATCTGGATCCGCGGTCCGATGAATTTTCGCGCCTACTGGAACAAGCCCGAGGAAACCCGCGCCACCCTCACCGACGGCTGGGTGCACACTGGCGATGTCGGCCACATGGACGACGAGGGCTACGTGTTCATCACCGACCGCGCCAAGGACATGGTGATTCGCGGCGGCGAGAACATCGGCTGCCAGGAAGTGGAAGCCATCATCTACGACCACCCGGCGGTGTCGGAGTGCGCGGTGTTCGGCCTGCCAGACGAGCGCTGGGGCGAAATCGTCGCCGCGGTGGTGATGCGCAAGCCCGATCATTCCCTCAGCGAAGCCGAACTCAAAGCTCATGTGGGCGCGCACCTGGCACGCTTCAAGGTGCCCGAACTGGTATGGATCCAGGACGAGCAGCTACCGCGCATCGCTTCCGGCAAGATCTACAAGCGCGGCCTGCGCGACGACGCCATCGCCCGGATGGAGCGCGAAGCGTGAGCGGCCCGCAACGTAAAACCGTCGCCATCGCCCTGCCCGCCATCGCCCAGAGCGGCAGCGTGCAATCCCGCTACGACCTGGAGCTGGAGGCCCTGGCGCCGCTGGCCGACCTGGTGGAGGTGGCCGCCACCGATCCGCAGGCGTTTCTCGCCGCCGCCGGCCAGGCCGATGCGCTGATCACCTCCTGGGGCATCCGCATCGACCGGCAGATCATCGAGGGTCTCGAGCGCTGCGCGGTCATCGGCGTCGGCAGCGTCGGCGTCGATATGGTGGACATCGCCGCCGCCACCGCCGCCGGCATCGTGGTGACCAACGTGCCCGACGTGTTCATCGAGGAGGTGGCCGACCACGCCCTGATGCTGCTGCTCGGCGCCGTGCGGCAGGTGCGCGAGACCGACCGCATGGCCCGCGCCGGCGAGTGGTTCAAAGGGCGGCCGCTGCTCAATCACGTACCCCGGCTGATGGGCCGCACGCTGGGCCTGGTGGGTTTCGGCAACGTCGGCCGCTGCGTGGCGCGGCGCGCCGCCGGCTTCGGCCTTCGGGTCATCGCCTACGACCCCTACCTGAGCGAGCTGACCTTAAGCGACGCCGGCGTCGAGCCGGTGAGTTGGGGCGAGCTGCTCGCGCGCTCCGACTACGTCTCGGTGCATGCGCCGCTCAACGACGAGACCCACCATCTGCTCGATGCCGCCGCCTTCGCCCAGATGAAGCCCGGCGTGGTGGTGGTCAACACCGCCCGCGGACCGGTGATCCACGAGGCCGACCTGATCGCCGCGCTGCAGAGCGGCCAGGTGGGCGCCGCCGGCCTGGACGTGCTGGAGCGCGAGCCGCCCCAGCCCGACAACCCGCTGCTGAGCATGAACAACGTCATCGTCACCCCGCATGTGGCCTCGGCCACCACCCGCATGCGCCCGGAGACCAGGCGCCGGGTAGGCCGGGAGGTGGCGCTGGTGCTGCGCAACCGTTGGCCGATGAGCTGCGTGAACCCCACGGTGCTGCCGCGCGTTCCCCTGGAGCGCTGGCAGCCCTACCCGATGAACCGCGGGCCGAACCGCTAGCCGCGAGCGGCACAATAACCAAAATAACCACGGTAACAATGAGGAAATCATCGATGCAGAAGCAACTGATGCCACTACTGACCCTGCTGGCGCTGGCCATGGCAGGTACCGCCATGGCCGATGCCGCAGCGCTGAAAGAACGGCTCGAAGCCGCCATGGCCAGCGACATTCGCACCCCCGAAGAGCGTGCCCGGGACGCCAACCGCAAGCCGGTGGAGACTCTGCAGTTCTTCGGCCTCGAACCCAACATGCGGGTGCTCGAACTGCTGCCCGGCGGCGGCTGGTACACCAAACTGCTGGCCCCCGTGCTGGCGGACGAAGGCGAGCTTTATGTGGCCATCGGCACCGGCACGGTGGCGAGCATGGTGGAGGCTGGAACCCTCGAGAACGTCAACGTGGTTGAGATTCAGGGCGAGATGGCGCGGCCCGAAGGGCAGCGGCGCATCCAGTTCGATGGTCTGCGGATTCCGGTGGAGGACATCGACCTGGTGCTGACCTTCCGCAACATGCACAACTTCACCGAAGAAGGCCGCCGCGGCCTCAACGCCGAAGCCTTCCGGGTGCTCGACAGCGGCGGGCACTACGGCGTGGTGGATCATACCCGCCGGCACATGCAGGCCGACGACAGCGAGAACTGGCGGCGGATGGATCCCGTGCTGATGATCAAAGAGGTTCAGGAAGCCGGCTTCGAGTTCGTCGATTTCTCGCCCGTGCACTACCGCCCGGACGACGAACTGCGCTACGAAGTGGGCCGCAAAACCGTAACCGGCAATACCGACCGCTTCACCCTGCTGTTCCGCAAACCCTGACCCGCCCGCCCCCGTAGGAGCGATCTCCCGATCGCGATGCGCGGATCGCGATCGGGAGATCGCTCCTACAAACCGCCATGTAGTATGATTCGCGCGCGCCCTCCCGGACGCTTCGCCCAGGTGTTGGAACTGGTAGACAAGCTGGATTTAGGTTCCAGTGTCCTAACGGACGTGCGAGTTCGAGTCTCGCCCTGGGCACCACCCTCGAGCACTACATACGACTGCAACCTCGCCGGGCGGCGGCGTCGCAATAGCCGAAACGATCCGCGCCCTCCACCAGAATGGTTCTGTTGTTGCGCCCTTCGACTCGCGACCACGCGGCGTGGCAGTCACGCAGTGCGCTGGCGAAGCATTCCTGAATCCGATTTGGCTGCGATGCGCACCCAGTGAGCAACGCAGCCGCGAGCAACGCCACGAGCAGTCGGCTCATCTGACCTCTCCCCCTTCGGTCTTCCCCAGACGGAGTATTGTCCTGCGACAGACGGAGCGCAAAGCCTTTCAGCAACTGAAACGGCAGCCTCAACCATTGTCTTTGCCTATCGTTTCGATGCGAACAATCGCTTTTACTAAACACAACCGACGCCTCATGCTGCTCCTCGTTCACAAGCCACAACAATGGAGCTCAGCACATGAATCACAAAAACGTAGGCGAGCGGATCCCCCAGGTAACCTTCCGCACTCGCACCGCGAGCGGGTGGCAGGATGTCACGACCGACGAGTTGTTCAACGGTCGAACCGTCGTGGTGTTCTCACTGCCCGGGGCGTTCACCCCAACCTGTTCTTCCAGCCAGCTGCCTGGGTACAACCGACTGGCGCGGGTGTTCAAGGCCAATGGCGTCGATGAAATCGTTTGCATCTCGGTGAACGATGCTTTCGTCATGCAGGAGTGGGCACGGTCGCAGAACGCCGAGCATGTGACCGTCATCCCTGACGGCAACGGTGAGTTCACCGCCGGCATGGGCATGCTGGTCGACAAGCGTGATCTGGGGTTTGGTCAGCGCTCATGGCGTTACTCCATGCTGGTGCGCGATGGCGTCATCGAGCAACTGTTCTCGGAGCCGCAGAAGCCCGGTGACCCCTACGAAGTATCAGATCCGGAGACGATGCTGGCGGCGCTGAACCCGGCGGCGAAGATTCCGGACTCGATCGCGGTGGTCACCCGCCCCGGATGCCCGCACTGCCTGCGGGCCAGGAATCTGCTGACCGAGGCTGGCCTGGATTTCGAAGAAGTCCCACTGGTGGGCGCTCAGGCGCTGTACGCTCTGTCTGGCGGCAAGACCACGCCCCAGGTGTTCGTCAATGGCTCGGTCATCGGCGGCGCCGATCAACTGGAGGCGTACTTGAGCGGTCGCAGAGAGGCGGCTTGAGGGGTTGGTGCTGATGTGGGGCGATCTCCGTAGGAGCGACCAAGCGGCCTGCGGCCGCCGCGGTCGCTTGGGAAAAGCGGAGTTTTCCATGAAAGCGATCTCCTGATCGCGATCAGGAGATCGCTCCTACGGGGTTGCCTGGGTCGAAAGGTCAGCGCTTGAGCTCGTCTTCCAGCCTCAGCACCACCTCGGAGACCGGCATGTAGACGATGTCGGTGCGCTTCCCGTAGCGGCAGCTGAGACGCGCCAGCCCTGTCTCCCGATCGGCCTCGAGCACGAAGTGCAGCCGCTGGTCGTAGGTGAACACGCGCCCGACCACGCGGTTTTCTACTGAACGAACATATTCGGCAATCGTGCTCATGGGGGCAGTGTCTCATCGGCATATCGGCGCCGTTGTGACAGAGTTCATCCCTTTACACCGCGATTACATCACTTCGCGTGCGACGATCCGGTCGCGTTCTGCTGCTGCACCGCAGCACCGATGATCCTTGACGCCCCCGCGCGGGGGAATATTCCGCAACCCTGTTGATCATCCGCACTTGCAAGCGAAGTGTGACCATGCGCGGTTCCGGGTGGCATGGCAGACTAAGCGTTCTCGTCCTTACGGCTACAACAAGGAAGCGAACAGGTCCATGGATGGTCGCCGCCTGCAATCAGTATTGACGACTGAAGCTCAGCACACCCCCGAAAGCGACGTCGATTCAGCACGGGCCCGGACAGCCCGGCAGCAATCACCGCTCATGCGAGCCATGGTCCAATTCACGAAGACTGCGCTGTGGCGGATATCGCCGCGAATCCTCGACCTGGTGGCGCCGGCGCATCGCGGGCAGACGTTTTCGATCGGCATCTATACGGGCGATTCTCCACTGGCGCTGGTTGATCCGGCGGAGGTGAACAACCCGGTGCTCACCCGCAAGCAGGTCACCGACGTGCCGGCTGCGTTCGTGGCAGACCCGTTCATGATGCAGCGCGATGGCCATTGGTACATGTTCATGGAAGTCTTCAATCGCCTCAATTACCGCGGCGAAATCGGCGTTGCCACCAGTGAAGACGGCCTCAACTGGCAGTACCAGCGCGTCGTGCTGCGCGAACCGTTTCATTTGGCCTACCCCTGCGTGCTGAGTTGCGAAGACCAGACTTACATGATTCCGGATACACCAGGTCGCGGCGCCCGACTCTATCGCGCATCGGGCTTTCCCTATCGGTGGGAATTCGTGCGCGAACTGTTGAGCGACCCGTGCCTCTGCGACAGCACGGTGTTTCGCCACCACGAGCGTTGGTGGATGCTCACCGGCTGGATTCCGCAGCCGGGCGAATCGGTCTCTCTGCGGCTGTTCAGCGCCGACGCACTCGCCGGAGACTGGCAGGAGCACCCGGCAAGCCCGTTGCTCACCCGCTGTGTCGAACGAGCGCGCCCAGCCGGCCCCATCATCGACGTCGGTTCGCGGATCTTCCGGCTCGCCCAGGACGGCACGCCCTACTACGGTTCGCGCGTCCGGGCCTTCGAAATTCTCGAGCTGACCGAGACCACATACCGGGAGGCGCCGGTGGAGGCGAACATCGTGGTGCAATCAGGCGATCGTCATTGGAACAGCGGCGGCATGCACCACGTTCACGCCCACGCCGCCGATGGGCGCTGGATCGCGTGCGTTGATGGCTGGTATCCAGCCGACAGCGACGCCGGCGCTTAGCGTGGCCCTGACCCTGAACGTCGCCGTCAGCAACACCTTGGACATGGATCCGGCGTGGGACCGGCTGGTGGCCGATAGCGCAATCCCGTCAGTGTTCCTCACCTCCGGCTGGCTCGCCGCCTGGGCGCAGACCAAGGCGGTAGAGCCGTTGCTCGCCGTGCGGGTGCGCAGCGCCGATCGCCTGATCGCCGCGGCCGCCTTCGAACTCGGCCGCGACGGCATCCGCTTCGCCGGCAGCGGTGCCTCCGACTACGCAGACGTGATCCTGCTGAAAACCTTATCCGATGCCGATGCCACGGCGGCGCTGCGGCAGCTGCTGCTCGCCGCAACCCGGGCCACGCCAGCGGCCCAGGATTTCGATCTGCGGCGCATGCCCCACGACAGCCGCACCGCCAAGCTGCTCGACGGCACCGGCTTCTTCGGCACCCGCGCGGCGGGCGTGGAAGCCCCGTGGATGTGCATGTCGGCGGCGGCTGAGAAGCTCAGAAAGAAGAGCTTGATCCGACACGAGCGCGGGCTGGAAAAGCGCGGCACGTTGGGGTGCACCACCTGGCGCCACGCCACCGACGTACTCCCGCGGCTTGACGAGTTCTTCGCGCTCCACGTGAAACGCTGGCACGACACGCACTCCCCCAGCCTGTTCCTGCAGCCGCAGAATCAGGCGTTTTACCGTGCGGCGACGGAGCATCTCGATCGCCTGGGGGCGCTGCGGTATACGGAACTGAGGCTGGACCGGCGCCTCGTGGCCGCCCATTACGGATTCTCGTGGCTCGGGCGGTTCACCTGGTACAAGCCCTGTTTCGATACCGACCTGGCCAAGCTGTCTCCCGGCGAGGTACTGATCAAGCGGCTGATCGAGCAGGCGCAGCTGGAGCAGGCGGCGTGCTTCGACTTCACCATCGGCAACGAAGCCTTCAAGCACCGCTTCGCCACCCACGTCCCCGCAGTGATCAATGCTCACGTCACGCATTCGCGCCTCGGCGCGCAGATCCGGCGTGCCCGGCGCATGGTGCACCGCGCCCTGAATGGCAGGCCGCTGAAAACCGCCGGCTGAGCGGCGGGTGGCGTTGCGCATCATCATTGCTGCGGACATCGGGCTTTGTCACGGTCGACCTCGGCTGCGCCGGCTGCTTCACTCGGCGATTCGCTACCGTTGGGCCCGGCGCACTCTGCGAAACCGACCGAGGATTTCCTGATGAATGCATCGAGCACTGGCACTATCGGCGCAAGCCTCGCATTCACCGCGGCCGTTGCCTTGCTGGCATTGAGCGCATTCGGCGCCGCGGCGGACGAGGCACAACCGCCCTACCATGGCGAGGGA
>JBLRXD010000159.1:0-10332 GCA_047920935.1 Pseudomonadales bacterium
TCAGCTGGGCGACGATGCGCTGCTCGAGGTGCGCGGGCACGGTCGGCTGCCTCAAGCCCGCGAGAAACTCCTCGGCGGCCGCGGCCGTCGCCAGCGCCTGCCGCGCCTGGGGATCTGCCTCCAGCAGGCGGAGCGCACCGGGCACGTAGGCCGCCGGCCAGCGGCTCGGATCGGCGCCCCAGCGGTCGAGGCCGTGTTCGAATTCCTGTGGTGTCATATCGAGTTGCTCTGTTGCGGCTCGGCGGTTTCGCCCTGCAACTGCTGCAGGCGCGCGCGCAGCGTTCGGCGGGCTCGCGCCACCAGCGATTCGACGCTGTGGACGCTGACGCCGAGGATCGTGGCTGCCTCGTGACTCGAGAACTCCTGCACCCGCGTCAACAGCAGGGCCGCGCGCTGATTGGCCGGCAGACTGTCGAGCGCCCGATGCAACTGGCGCTGCGCCTGGCTCGCGGCCAGTGCCGCCTGCGGGTCAGCGCCCGCATCCGCCGGTAGGTGACTCTCCTGCAGTGGCTCCGTGCGCCGCTTGCGAAGCTCGTCCACCGCCAGATTATGGGCGATGCGGTGCAGCCAGGTGGTAACTCGCGCCGTGCCGGATCGGTAGGACGCGGCGTGCAGCCACATGCGCAGGAACGTCTCCTGGGCGAGTTCGTCGGCGTCGGCGGGAGAGGCCGTGAGCCGGGTCAGGTAGCGGTGCACGCTGCTCAAGTGTCGGGCGACCAGGCTGCCGTAAGCGGCCTGGTCACGCCGACCCACCCGGGCCATGAGGTCATCGTCATCCGCGTCGTCCACCGTGGCTGATCGGCTCCTCAGCCGTCCGAACCGCGGCGCGCCCGGTAGAACGCTCTTGCTTCTTCCTGCGTGACGATGCCGTCGCCGTCGGCGTCCATGGCCTCGAGTCGATCCACCGGGTTCGGTAGCTCATCGCGGGTCAGGGTGCCGCTGCCGTCGGTGTCGAGACGATCGAACAACCGTTCGCGCATCATCTCGTGGCGGGCGCTCTTGACGGCCCTGGCACTGAATTCTGCCTCTGACAGTTGACCGTCGCCGTTCTCATCGAGGCGCGCGAACAGTTCGGCATCCGTTTCCTCCTGCATCGCCTCACGGCGCGCCTGCCAATGCTCGCCGCGCCCTTCGGCCTTGCGGCCCTCGGGCCCGCGGCGGTACCCAGAGCCGTCGCCAGCGCCCTTGACGGCCAGTTTGTGGCGCTGCGACCAGCCCCTGTGGTGGCGCTGCATGGGCGCCTGGGCGAACTCGCTGCGGCTGATCTCGCCGTCACCGTCGGTGTCCATTTCGGCGAAGCGCGCCTGGGCTGCAGCTTCCGCCTCGGCGATGGAGATGGGGAACTTGCTGCCATGGTGGCCATGGTGGCCATGGTGGTCGGCCAGCGACATGGCGGACCAGGACAGGGCGGCGGCGCCGACGATCGCGGCGAGGTAGCGGGCGTTGGGGCAACGGGTAAAGTGGCTCATCGAGTACTCCAGATGTATTTGCTGAACTCGCCCTTTTGTACGGCTGAAGTGACTTATTCCGTCGCTGGTCCGTAAGTTATTTCCACCACCTGGTAGACGCGCTCCACACCCTGCTGCTGCAGCCGCACCTCGTCGTCCCGCTGCTTCTTCAGCAGCGCGCGGGCCAGGGGGGCATCGATGCTGATGTATGCCGGATCCATGTCGAATTCGTCCGGACCCACCAGCCGGTAGCGAACTCGATCGCCGGACTCCGCCTCCAGGGTTACCCAGGCGCCGAAGAAAATGCGGCTTTGATCCGGCGGCGGCCGGGCCACCACCTCGAGTTCGTCCAGCCGCTTGGAGAGAAACCTCACCCGCGCGTCGATCTCGCGCAGTTGCTTCTTACCGTAGATGTACTCGGCGTTTTCCGAGCGATCACCCATGGCGGCCGCCTCCGCCACCTTGCGGGTGACCTCCGGGCGTTGCACCTTCCACAGGTTTTTCAGTTCCGCAGTCAGGCGGGCGAAGCCTTGCGGCGTCACGTAGGCGGAACCTCGGATACGAGGCGGCCGATAGCGGCTCATAGGCACATTCACAAGCTTAGGGTGACGCGATCATCCCCGTTCGCACAGCCCCGCGCTACCAGTTGCATTCCCAGTCGGGCAGCGGGATCAGCACCTCGCGGCCGGCGTCGCTGTGGCGCTCGAAGCAATCGCCGTAGCGGTCTTTGAACAGGCGGCGGGTGACGACCGGGGGTGCATAGCCGCTGCCTGGCGCCGGGGCATACTGGCGCGGCGGTTGGTGCTGGCGTGACGTTTGCACCGCGTGGGTCAGCACCGAGCCGATGACGATGCCACCCAGCAGGTAGGCGCCTTCGTTGCTGCGCCGCTTGCGCTTCGGGGCCGGGTGGTAATGGTGATGGTGCTGCACGCGCGGGGGCCCCCGGTGCCCCGGCGGGCCGCCGCGGTGCACCGGATGGCCGCCCCGATGGGAGTGATCGTAGCCGTGGCCCCGGTCGCGTGCCTGGGCGGGCAATGCCACGATTGCCATAGCCAGAATGACGGCGACGTAACGAGCGATGGACATTGGCATGGTCGTACTCGGCAGCTTGGCCCGGACGGACGATGCAGGTAGCTTGCCTGCCCATGGCTGAACGCAAACTTAACGGTCAGGCGCCGCCCGCGGTGCGCTGCTTCGTCGCTGCGACGGTGGTCGCCGAGTCGGCGCGACGGCTGCGAGCGGCGTTCCTGGCGTTGTATCCCGAGTTCGCGGCACCGCGCAGGCGCTCCGGCCCGGTGGTCAGGGCGGTGCCGCTGGAGAACTTCCACGTCACCCTGAAGTTTCTCGGCCAGGTGCCCGAAGATCAGCTGCCCGGGCTGGTGCGACAGGTGGCCGAGCTACCAGCGGAAGCGGTGCGCGCCGCGGTGGTCGGCTTCGCCGGATTGCCGCGAGCCAGCCGGGCCCAGGCCGTGGTGGCCGACCTGGCGCCGCATCCCCAGCTGACAGCCTGGAAGCAGCGGCTCGAACTGGACCTCGGGGTGGAGGATCGGCCGTTCCGCCCCCACGTGACCTTGTTCCGCTGCCGGCGGCCGGGTGCATTCGCCGCGGCCGCGCTGGCATGCCCGCTGTCGCTGCAGTTGCGGGCGCCGCGGCTTTATCGCAGCGATCAGCTTCCGGGCGGGGTGCGTTACACCCCGCTCACTTGCGGCCCGGAGCCATGAGCGCTGCCAGCGCCTGGGGCAACGGCGGGTGGGCCAGGCCGTGCTCGGTGATGATGGCGGTGACCAGCTCCGCCGGGGTCACGTCGAAAGCCGGATTGCGCACCGGCACGCGCGCCGCCTGGGTGCCCAGCACCTCCGCTGCGTCGCGCTCCTCGATCACCACGTCGGCGCCGCTGGCGGTGGCGCCATCGTAGGTCGACGATGGGCATGCCACATAGAAGGGAATGCCGAAGTGACGGCACAGCACCGCCAGATTCAGGGTGCCGATTTTGTTCACCACGTCGCCGTTGCGGGTGACCCGATCGGTGCCTACCAGCACCAGGTCCACCTCGCCGGCGGCCATCATGGCCGCTGCCATGTTGTCGCAGATCAGCGTGACATCGATGCCGGCTGCGGCCAGCTCCCAGGCGGTGAGGCGGGCGCCCTGCAGCAGCGGCCGGGTCTCGTCGACGAACACCCGGAACGGCACCCCGGCACGATGCCGCAGGTACATGGGCGCGGTGGCGGTACCCAGGCTCGATACCGCCAGCGCGCCGGCATTGCAGTGGGTCAACACCCCGGCGCCGGCGGCGATGAGGTGCGCGCCATGGCGGCCGATGCCCTGGCAGATGGCGATGTCCTCGCGGTGAATGGCTTCTGCCTCGTCGCGGATGGCGTGCAGACTCGGTTCGGCTGCCGCGCGAGCGCAGATGCGCTGCGTGGCCCAGGCGAGGTTCACCGCCGTGGGCCGTGCCCGGTTCAGACGGGCGGCCAGGCCGTGCAGGTGTTGCAGAAATGCGCCCGGGGATTCCGCCGCCGCAGCGCTGGCCGCCATGGCCACCACCAGCGCGTAACCGGCAGCAATGCCGATGGCCGGCGCGCCACGCACCGCCAGAGATTTGATGGCATGTTCCGCGTCGTCGATGCCGCGCACGGGCAGATAGCTCACCGCGCCCGGCAGGCGCCGCTGATCGAGCAGATGCAGTTGCCCATCCTGCCAACGTACGGCAACCGGCGTCGTCCGCGCTGGCGATGGCGCCGGCGACGGCGCCATCGTCACGCCAGCACCCGGGCCAGCAAGGCGACCAGCGCGCTGCCCGCTTCCTCGGCGCTGGCGCCGCAGGCGAACACCCCGTCCTCGTGGCCGTGGGTGACGAATGCCAGCGGCCCCGGTTCCTGGGCAGCGATCAGTTGCGCCACCGCCTCCACCATGGCGGTGGAACCGTAAGCCACCGCCGCCGGGGTGGCGGGCAGGCCGAGTGCCGTCGCGCGACGCCAGATGTCCGGACTGTGGGCGTGGAAAACCCAGCGAACGGCAGCGTCGGCCTGATAGATCATGGCGTGGGTGAGGGTCTCGGAGGAGGGCGGCTGCCGGCCCACCGCGTCTACCCAGAATCGGGCCGGATTGCTGCGCACGATGCGCACCAGATCGTCGTCCTCCAGCGTTTCGGCCCCGCTGGACTGGCTCGCGGTGATGATCATCTGGTCGGGCCTGGCAGGGTCGCGGGCGCTCATGTTGCCGAACCCCAGGCCGCCGTAGCGCGCGGGGTGCTGGCCCAGCAGGCCGAGGCGTCTGAGCACCTCGCGCCAGCCGCGCAAGGCGGCGACGGTGTCGGCATCGGCGACCGCGCCGATCGGCGCCTCCAGCGAGTACGCGAAGCGGATGGTGCCTTCGGTGTCGTCTGCAGATTGTTGTTCAGTCATTCGCTAGAATCCTGTCGTGCAGGCTTAGGATGCCATTATGGAAGTTCGAAAAGCAGCTGGCTCGCTGGGCGCCTTCGTCGATGGCCTATCGCTCGCCGAAACGGCGGCCGCCGATGCCGGCTTCGCCGCCGTGCAGCAGGCTCTGCTCGAGCACGAAGTGCTGTTCTTCCGCGATCAGCGCATCGCGCCGGTGGAGTTTCAGGCCTTCGCCCGGCGTTTCGGTCAGGTGGAAGGGCATCCGGCTTACGACACGGTGCCCGACGCGCCCGACGTGCAGATTCTCGAGAGCACGCCGGAACGGCCCTCGAAGATCGAAGCCTGGCACAGCGACATGACCTTTCGCCCCACTCCGCCCGCACTGACGTTGCTGCATGGGCGCATCATACCCCCGTACGGCGGCGATACCCTCTGGGCCAGCGCCAGCCGCGCCTACGAGGCCTTGTCCGAGCCGCTGCGGCGCATGCTCGACGAGATGCACGCCGTCCACGACTTCCGCCACGGGTTTCAGGAAAGCCTGGCGGAGCCGGGTGGAGCCGAACGCCTGGCCGATGCGGTCGCGGCCAATCCGCCGGTGCGCCACCCGCTGATCCGCACCCATCCGCAAACCGGCCGCCGGGCCATCTTCGTCAATCGGCTGTTCACCACCCATATCGAGGGTCTTACCCGGGCGGAGAGCGATGCGCTGCTGGAGTTTCTCTACCGCCACGTGGTGACAGACGAGTTCACGGTGCGACTGTCGTGGCGGGCGGATACGGTGGCGATCTGGGACAACCGCACCACCCAGCACAAGCCGGTGAACGATTTTTTCCCCCAGCACCGGATGATGCACCGGGTCACCATCGCCGGCGAGCGGCCGCAGTAGCCGTGGCCGTCGACTGGCAGCCGCTGCAGGGTGCGTTCGGCGCGGAGCTCACCGGTCTCGACGTCACCCGCGTGGCGCCAGCCGAGCTGCTGAGCCTGGCGCATCGTCAGCAGCTGCTGGTGATTCGCGATCAGCGCCTCGACCCCGCCGGGCTGCAGCAACTGGCGGCGAGCCTCGGCGAGTTGGACGTCTATCCGTTCGCCGTGCCGTTGCCTGGCACGCCCCACGTGGTGGCGGTGGTGAAGAACCCGGAGGATGCCGCCAACTTCGGTGGCGCCTGGCACACCGATACCTCCTACCTGCCGCGGCCGCCGTCGCTGACGCTGCTCTACGCGGTGGAGCTGCCCGCTCGCGGCGGCGACACCCTGTTCGCCGACATGTGCGCTGCCTTGGCGGCGCTGTCGCCGCGGCTGCGCGCGCTGCTCGAGCAGCTCGAGGCTCACAACACGGCGTCGCTCGTGCACGGCGCTGACGGCGAGCACCAGGCGGTGGCGGGCCAGAGCGTAGCGCGTCAGGCGGCGGCGGTGGCCACGGAGGCCGATCATCCGGTGGTGCGCGTACACCCCGACACCGGCCGCCGCGCTCTGTACCTGAGCCGCATCCACAGCGAGCGCTTCGTCGGCATGACCCGCGAAGAGAGCCTGCCGCTGATCGACTTCCTGCAGGCCTTCGCGGTGCGCCCCGAACGCTGCACGCGGCTCGTCTGGCGCCCCGGCACCCTGGCCATCTGGGACAACCGCACGGTGCAGCACAACCCGCTGAACGACTACCACGGCGAGCGTCGCGAGATGCACCGGGTGATTCTGAAAGGCGAGCGGCCCCAGGGCGTGGAGTCGGTTGCTTCCTAGCTGATCCGGTTGCGGCCATGCGTGCGTGCCGCGCGTGCGACTTGTGCCGCGTTGTCCTGTGCACGTAGTATTTTCCCAAGCGGAGGGGTTCTGCCGCCCGGCTTCCGGCTTTTCCGGTTTCCGGCTTGAACGGGGCGCGCGCAATGACGACGGCCAGATTCGGCAACTGGTACTACGGCTGGAACGTCCTCGGTACGGCCATGCTGTTCCAGGCGGCGGTCTACGGGTTCACGGTCTACACGTTCACGTTCTGGGTGGAGCCCTGGGTGGGCGAGTTCGGCGCAGCGCGCGGCGAGATCATGCTGGCCATGTTTTTCGCACAGGTGCTTTCGGGCGCCGTCGCACCGTTCGCCGGGCGCGCGTTCGACGTGCTGTCGATGCGCCACGTCATCGCCGCGGCGCTGCTGTTCTTCGGTCTGTGCCAGATTCTGGTGTCTTTCGCTACGGCCGTGTGGCAGATCGTGGCGCTGTACGCGTTGTTCACCGCGGTCGGGCTGGTGGCGGCCGGCTCCATGGCAGGTCAGATTCTCGCCGTGCGCTGGTTTGCGTCGCGTCGCGGTCTGGCCATGGGCTGGGTGGCAACCGGCACCTCCATCGGCGGCTTCGCACTGCCACCGCTCGTGGCGACGCTGCTGGTGAGCTTCGGCTGGCGCACGGCGCATGTGATCGTCGGGCTCAGCGTGCTGTTCATCGTGCTGCCCATCGTCTACCTGCTGGTGCGCAACGCGCCCTCGCAGACAGACCTGGCCACTCAGGCCGCTCCAGCCGCCGCAGACTCGAACCATCCCGCATGGAGTACCGCATCGATCCTCCGCTCCCGCGATTTCTGGGCCGTGATCCTGGTGGTGGTGCCATTGCTGACCGCGTTCAGCGCGGTGCAGATGAATCTTGCGCCCATCGCCCGAGATCTCGGCGTCGGTGCACAGCAGGCTGCGTTCATGATGTCGCTGCTGTCGGGCACCATGATCGGCGGCAAGCTGTTCTTCGGAGCGATGGCGGATCGCTGGGATCTGCGGCCGTTGTTCGCGTTGTCCCTCATCTGCATGGCCAGCGGCCTGCTGCTGCTCAACGGCTCGCCGTCGTACTCGTTGCTGCTGTTGGCGAGCGTCATGTTCGGCCTGGCGGTCGGCGGCTATCTGCCGCTGCTCGGCGCGGTGATCGGCGCCCGCTTCGGTTCGGCATCGTTCGGCCGGGTCCGCGGGCTCACCTGGCCGTTCATTACCTTGAGCGCGATCGGCGCGCCGCTGGCCGGAATGCTGCGCGATCTCACCGGCAGCTATCAGGGGGCTTTGTGGCTGTTCTTCGCGACCCTGGGTATCTCCGTGCTCGCCGTGGCGGTGCTGATGCGGCCATCGCGGGCGCCCGTCCTCGCGCCAATCGTGGCGGCGAAAGCCGTCGCCGCCAAACCCGAGGCTTCATAGCGCCGGCGTCTGACAATCCGCTGCCGCCGCAGCGATTGGGCCCCGTTATCATTGTGTTAGAACCCGTTTTAAATTAGCGTCTGGGTCCAGCTGCTTTGCAGGAAATTCGACCATGACCTTACTGAACGAGGAACATCGCGGCTGGATCGGGCATGAGTCCGCGCCCGTCAAGGTGGAGGTGAGCCGCCGCGACATCATCAAGTACGCGCTGGCCACCGAGCAGCGGCAGGACAAGTATCGGCGTGGTGATGAGGCGCCGCTGATGTTCGTGTTCAATCTGTTCGGCCCGCTGCGCGGCATCGAGGAGCTGCGCGATGACGGTCTGCCTCGGGGTGGCGGCGCGGGGCCGAAGCTGCCGCTGAAACGGGTGATGGCTGGCGGCACCGAAATCGTCCAGCACCGCCCCATCCGCCCGGGAGACGTTCTCACCGGGGTCCAGCGCATTCGCGACATGTACGAAAAGCCCGGACGGCAGGGGCCGCTGATCTTCACCGAACGGGAGCTGCGGGTCACCGACGCGGATGGCCAGCCGGTGCTGGAAGAGATTCAGACGAGCATCGCCCGATGAGTCTGCGCATCGCCGATCTGCAGGTGGGTGATCTGCTTCCGGAGCGCGCCCACACCCCGAGCAACGTATCGTTGTTCCTCTACAACGCCGCGGTGTGGAACCCCCACCGCATTCATTACGACGAGGTTTACACCACCACCGTGGAGAATCACCCCGGCATCGTCATCGACGGGCCGCTGCAGGGCGACTGGCTGGCGCAATGCGTCTGCAACTGGCTCGGCGCGGATGGCTCGCTGCGGCGCTTTCACTACAGCAATCGGTTGGCAACGCACCTGGGTGACACGTTGACGTCGGGCGGTCGCATAGTGGCGGTGCAGCGGGAACAGCAGGAGGTGGAGGTCGAACTGTGGATTCGCAACGGCGCAGGCCAGGTGACCTCACCGGGCGGCGCGACGGTGGCGATCTACCGCTGAGCGCGCGGCCTGGTAGTCAAGTTTGTGCTTGGGTAAGATGCGCCGCCTCAAGCCGCAGACACCCAGGAGATATGCCGATGCCCAGGAAACATTCATCAACGCCGCAGGCGCTCGAGTTCGCGAAGTCGCTGAAGTTGTGGTTTTGCGTACTCGCCGCGTCGGTGGCGGGCTCAGCCGTTGCAGAGGCGGCCGACGACGGTCCCTGGTCTGGAAAAGTTCGCCTCGGCTACCTCGCCACGACCGGGAATTCCGAGACCACGAACATGAACTTCGCGACTTCGGTCGGCTACGCAACCGGCGCCTGGACCCACGGGCTGGCTGCGTCCGCCATCGGTGCGAATGACGACGAGCAGACGACAGCAGAGGCCTACACCCTCGGGTTTCGATCTACCTATGACTTTTCCGAGTTCGATTATGCATTTGGCCGGGCAGACTGGCTGAAGGACAAGTTCAGCGGCTACGATCAACAGCTCTCCCAGGCAGTGGGTTACGGCCGCCGCCTGATCAACAGCCCGCAGCAGAAGCTCAACCTCGAACTCGGCGCGGGCGCGCGCCAGGCGGAACTGCGCGATGGCGAGACGCAGAGCGACGTCATTGCGCGCTTCGGTGCCGATTACCAGTACCTCATCAACGACCATGCCGAGTTCAACTTCAACCTCGGGGTGCAGACCGGCAAGGACAACACCTTCAGCGAAGCGGTGTCCGCCATGAAGACCAACCTGTTCGGCAGCCTCGCTGCAGTCGTTGCCTACACCGTACGCAACAACAGCGATGTGCCCGCCGGCAGCAAAAAGACCGATGGGATCACCTCGATCTCTCTGGAGTACGCTTTCTGAATTCCGGATTCGCCGCCGCCGCGAGGTGGCTGGTGCTGATCGTGCTGCTCGTGCCCATCAGCGCCCGCAGCCTTGCGTCCGGCCCCGTCACCATTGACGACTGCGAGGATCTCTATCTTCCGGAGTCTGTGCACCCGGGCAAGGACGTGGTCTGGATGCCGACGCCCGACTACCTGGTTGATGGCATGTTGCGGTTGGCCGAGGTCGCCGTTGACGACTACCTGATCGATCTCGGTGCCGGTGATGGCCGGATCGCGATCGCCGCCGCGCGGGATTTCGGGGCCAGGGCCCTCGGCATCGAGTACGACCGGGACCTCGTGCGGTTGGCGCGGTGCATGGTTGAGGTCGAACGGGTCGAGGACCGTGTGCGAATCGTCGAAGGCGACATCTTCGTCGCGGACTTCAGCGACGCCACCGTGCTGACGCTGTTCCTGCTGCCCGAACTCAACCTCTGCATCCGGCACCGGGTGCTGACGATGCGGCCAGGCACCCGGGTGGTTTCTCATCATTTCGACATGGCGGAGTGGCTCGT
>JBLRXD010000160.1:0-10264 GCA_047920935.1 Pseudomonadales bacterium
CCTCCTTACGCCCTTCGTCCTGTGCCATGGCGAAATAGCTGCGCCAGGGCCCCGCCGCATAGTCCAGATCGGGGTGAATCAGAAAGTCGGCCTCGGCGACTTCGGGATCGATCCGTTGTCGGCGTTCGCGGTCGCGCAGCAGCTTGCCGGCTGACGTTCCGGGCGGCGCGCGGTCCGGCCGCGCGGAAACGTCGACGGCGATGACGAACTGCGCGCCCGCCTGGCGGGCTGCGCGGACGGCGACCGGAAGCGATTCGTCGGCATCCTCGTACTCGACCCCACCGATGCCCACCGGAGAGATGATCCCGGGCATGGCGCTGGATGCACGCACCGCGACGCCCACGTTGCCTTCGGCGAAGAATACCGGTGACTTGTCCTCACGCCGCGTGGCGACGACGATCAGTCGACGCGGAAGGTCTTCTATTGGCTTGGCACCCAGGCCGGCATTGACGTAGTCCTGGAGCTTCTGGCCGCGGATCCAGCCGCGATCCGCGAACGGCGAGGGATCGAAAACCGTCAGCGGACCTCCCTCATCCGCCAGAGCCGACAGCTCCCTCGCATTCAGGCCGTCGGCCCAGAACGCGCCGATGAATGCACCGACACTCGAGCCGACCACCAGGTCGTATTCGATTCCGGCTTCTTCGAGCACGTTCATGACGCCGAGGTGCGCATAGCCTCGAGGGCCGCCGCTGCCGAGCACCAGGGCGATGCGCAACGGGACGTCCGCCTCTGCGATAGCCGTCCGCGCCACCGGCTTGTCGGGTTGCGTGTAGTCGAACGGCGTGCAGCCGGCCAACAGAACAATCACCGCGCTCGCCAGTCGTCTGCTGCTTTTGCTCATCACTTGGTGGATTGCCCGGTGGTGCTTTCGGCATGATGTACGCAATGCTAACATACTTGCAGCAAAGCGCACGTGCGCCCCTCCCGCGGGAGTCAATCCGTTTGGGCTACCACCGGGCCCTCGACCAGGCGGCCGACGAACTCGCCGGTGGCGACATTGATGGTTTCCACCCGGTGGCCGCTGACGTTGGTCAGGCAGTCGATTTTTACCGCGGCGCTGGCGCCATCGATGTGTGCGAAGCCATTCATGTAGTACTGCCGCGCGTCTTTGCGATCGTAGATGTAGTACTTGCCGTCAACGGAATACAGCGCCACGGCTCGCTCTGCGGCCGCCCGGCAATTCTGATAGCCGCGGGATTCCGCGAAGGAACTACCAGGGGCGGCAGCGGCAGCCGCGGGCAGCGCCAGGCCGGCGGTCAGGGCGAAGACGAGGGGGAGGTGGAATTTGCTCATGGGAATCCTTGCGGTTGCTTTCTGGTGTTACCTAACGTAACAATCAACGGGCTGCGTTGGGAACATAAGTAACGTAGAAGCGCTCTCTCGCAAATGATCTGCCGCTCCGCTTTTGGAGGTTCTCGATGGCTGCGTCTGTGTCTGACGATCTCGATTGGAATCTGGTCAAAACCTTCGTGACCGTCGCCGAGTGCGGCAGTCTTGCGGCAGCCGCCGCGATGCTCGGGCTGGCGCACCCCACCGTCGCGCGGCACGTTCAGAACCTCGAGGCGGCTCTGGGGGTCAGTCTCTTCGACCGCCGCACCAGCGGTCTCAAGCTGAACGACGCCGGCCGGCGTCTGGTGAGCGCCGCGCGCGAGATGCTGAACGGCGCGAAGGCCTTCGAGATGGCCACCCACGCGGTGCGCTCGACCGGTTCCGGCCTGGTGCGCATCACCGCCTCCGAGTTCCTCGCCGATGTCTTTCCGGAGTTGCTGGCGCCGCTCCGGCAGGCCGGCGACGACGACGATGTGACCACCATCCAGCTACTGGTGGGCAACAACCTGCTCAACCTGCTCGAGGGCGAAGCGGACATCGCGATTCGCCATGTGCAGCCGCAGCAGCAGGATCTGGTGTGCCGCCGCCTGGCGGGCTTGCCGTTGGGGCTTTACGCCAGCCGGGCCTACCTGGCGGAACGGGGCGTACCGACCATTGCGAACGTCGGTCGACACCGCTTCATCGACGGCGTCAATCGGGCGAGGCTGTCGCACGGAGCGAAGCAACGGGGGTTCGAACTGCACAAGGACCAGTTCGTGTTCCGCAGCGACTACTTCGCCGGTCGCCTTTCGGGCGCCATCGGAGGTTGGGGGATCGCCCTGGTACCCGTGCACGTTGGCCGCAGGCATCCGGAACTGGTACAGGTGCTCGTCGAGACGCCCGACATGGCGCTCGACATGTGGCTGGTCGGGCGTCAGGACGTGCGGACCACGCCGTATCTGAGGGAGGCGTTCGCCACGGCCGGCGATACCTTGAACCGTTTCGTCGCCGATATGCTCGTCGGCGACGGGCTCGTCGGCGACCTCCCGGGCCCCGTAGCCAGTCTCGGGGCTCTCGCGCAGCCGCTGCTGGCATCATCAGACCGAGCAGCGCCCTGATCATCTGGCACAGCGGTACGAATCGTCACGGTTCCGTCACCAAAGTCTCATCCAAGCTTCATCCGGCTCCCCTAGGGTTGCCCGTGGCACACCGTGCCTGAGCAGCATAACAAGGAGCACCGATGACTGATGACAATCGATCGATGACCGAGGTCGTCGACGGCGATGAGCCGATGTCCAACCATTCCGACAATCCCCACTTTTCCGTGATCCTCGAGCAGAACCTGTCGCGCCGTTCGATGGTGAAGGGCGGAATGGGCGCAGCCGTCGCCGGCATGGCCGGCGCCGCGGGCCTGCCCATGCTGGCCGAAGCGAACCCGGCCAAGGGCGCGCCGGGCTTCGTCTCGCCCAACGCCAACCAGCCGCCGGTACTGAAGCCAAGCCTCGGTTTCGAGGCTGTTCCGATACCGGCGCTACGCTCCGATACCGCGATCGTGCCGGCCGGCTACAACGTCCAGGCGCTGATTCCCTGGGGAACGCCGCTCACCGGCAGCTACCCGGCGTATGACGGCGTCAACGGCAACAGCGGCGCCGAACAGGAGCAGCAGGTCGGCTCACATCACGACGGCATGCACTACTTCCCGTCGGACAACGACCCGAACGGCCACGGAATTCTGTGCGTGAACCACGAATACGTGGACCAGCGGGTGTTCAACGCCAACGGGCCGTCGCCGGTGCCGCGCATCACCGATGAAGTCCGCAAGGAAATCGCCGGTCATGGCGTCAGCGTGGTCGAGATCAAGCGCGACGCGCAGGGCGTCTGGGACGTGGTCCGCGGCAAGTACAACCGCCGCGTCACGGCAGGCACGCCGATGGACATCCGTGGCCCGGTGCGCGGCAGCAGCCTGGTCAAGACCAAATACAGCCCAGCGGGCGAGATGACCCGCGGCACGATCAACAACTGCGCGCACGGCTACACGCCCTGGGGCACCTACCTCACCTGCGAGGAGAACTGGGCCGGCTACTTCAACAATCGGGTCGTGCAGGCGCGGGCCGATGCGCTGCTCGACTGGTTCGAGGACACCCAGCCGGTACTGTATCCCGGCCGCAAGGCTTCGTTCGCGCAGGGTCGCTACTACGCGCGCTTCTACCCCGAGACCAACCGCATCCTCGGCATCTTCGATGAGATCCAGGACCAGAAGGTGACCAACGTCGTCTACACCCAGGTCGGTTCGGTATTCAACGATGCCTCCCGCGTGGAAGTTGGCCAGCTGGCGGAGCTGCTGGTGCAGGCCGGCATTCCGGAAAACTTCACCCAGGTTCGGCCGCGCGAGCAGGCGCGTTTCGGCGTCGGCACCCAAGGTGGACGGTATCGCTGGGAGACGGCGCAGAGCGCCGAGGACCAGTACGTGCGCTTCGATGTATCCACCCGCGGCGCGAATGCAACCGACGATTACCGCAACGAACCCAACGGCCACGGCTGGGTCGTCGAAATCGATCCGTGGAACGCGGAGAGCACGCCGCAGAAGCGCACGGCGCTGGGCCGTTTCGCCCATGAAGGCGCCTGGCTGTCGCCGCCGCAGGAAGGCCAGCCGGTGGTGTGGTACATGGGCGACGACGCCCGCAACGAGTACATCTACAAGTTCGTGAGCAGTGCCCGCTACCGGGGCAAGGCGGTCGAGCAGGCGAAGAAGGACGCGATCCTGCGCGCCAAGCTCGGCGAGATGTTCATGGATCACGGGGTGCTGTACGTCGCGAAGTTCGCCGCGGACGGCAGCGGCGAGTGGCTGCCGCTCGACATCGGGAACGCGTGGTTCCGCGCCCGGGCCCAGGCGGCAGGCGTCGAGTTCGCGGACCAGGCCGACGTGCTGGTCAATACCCGCCTGGCAGCGGACGTGGCAGGCGCGACCAAGATGGACCGGCCCGAGTGGGGCACCGTGCACCCGCAGACCCGCGAGGCGTACATGGCGCTCACCAACAATACCTCGCGCACCGATACCGACGCGGCAAATCCGCGCGCGCCGAACCGCACCGGCCACATAATCCGCTGGCGGGAACAGGGCAACCGCGCCTGGGCCGGCAAGTTCGCATGGGACATCTTCGTGCTGGCTGGCCCGGAGGGTAACAGTCAGGTGCTGCCCGCGCAGAACGGCCCGGAGTTGACCGCGGACAACAAGTTCGCGAGCCCGGACGGCCTGTGGATCGACCAGTTCGGCACGCTGTGGATTCAGACCGACATGAGCGGCTCGCAGCAGGCCGGCGCCTCGATCGATGGCGAATTCGGCGCCAACCAGATGCTGGCCGCGAATCCGGTCACCGGCGAGATCAAGCGCTTCCTGATCGGCCCCAACGAACAGGAAACGACCGGGGTGGTCTCGACGCCGGACGGCAAGACGCTGTTCGTGAACTTCCAGCACCCGGGCGACCGCTCGGCGGTCGGTGCGTTCACCAGCAACTGGCCCGACAACGGCGCCGTGTTTCGGCATCCTGGCGACGCCCCCGTCGCAGCGACTGCGAACGGCGCGCGGCCTCGCTCGTCGACCATCGTCGTCACGCGCGAGGATGGCGGCGTAGTCGGTCTCTGATCCGCCCGCGCCTGCGGGTTCCCGCCCGGGAGCCCGCAGGCTTTTCTGATGTTTCATGACCCTGTCACAGTCGGATTCTATGGTTCCCCTTCCTGTCCCCCTGCGCCCTGCAATGGCCGGCGAGCAGTTCCGATGCGCGGTGATCGGTGACAGTCAGACCTATTCCAATGCGGAAGTCGGCTACTTCCGGGACAGCACGGTTGCCGATCTGCTGGCGCGCCCAGCGGGCGCCCGGGACTGCCTGCTGTACCTGGGCGACGTGGTCGGCGACGATCTGGACTTGCTCGACCGCCTGCTCGAGATCGGCGCTGCGGTGGGCGCACCGCAGTGGCTCACCCACGGCAACCACGACTACGACTTCGACGCCACCGACGATGCGCACTCGGTCGACAGTTGGCGGCGCATCTTCGGCCCGGAGTATCACTGACATTGCATCAAGATCAAACGAGAACAGCCGCTCGATCACGCAAGTCAAGCTGGCTAGTACTTCTGGCGCGGTCCACTCTTGCAACGCATGGACGGATCAACGATGGACTCGCTCACAAACAAGCTATCGGGTCTGCTCGACGCGGCGCCGGATCCGATGGTCATCGTCGGTGCACGCGGGGACATCATCTTCGCGAACGCGTGCGTCGAGTCCTCCTTCGGGTACGCCGCCACCGAGCTCGTCGGCTTACCTGTCGAGACGCTGATTCCGGAGCGATTCGGGGCTGTGCATGCGTGGCATCGCCAAGGTTACTTTCAAAACCCCAGGGTTCGTCCGATGGGCACGGCATTGGAGCTCAGCGGCCGACGGAAAGACGGCACCGAGTTTCCGGTCGAGATCAGCCTCGGCCCCTTTGAGAGCGAAGACGGGCCATGCGTCTGGTCGGTGATCCGGGATGGGACGGTTCACAAGCTGCTCGCCCGGGAAAAGGCGTTTTCCGATCGCCTGATCGACACGGTTCCCACCATCATTCTGCTGCTGGATGCCGAGGGCCGCATCATCCAGACCAACGCCTACCTGCAACGGCTCTGTGGCTATCGTAACGACGAGGTCGCCGGCAAAAACTGGTTCACCACGTTTCTACCGGACGAAGATCAGGCGAAGATCCGCGAACGGTTCGAAGAGGTAATGCGCACGGGCGCGAATGCGGGGTACGTCAACTCGATCGTCACACGCGCGGGCGCGCGTCGCCAGATCGAGTGGCACGCTCAGACGCTGACCGACGAAAACGGCCGGGTGGCGTTGCTCAACGTTGGCCATGACGTCACCGACCGCATCGCCTTCGAGGAAGCGTTGCGACGGGCGGAACAGGCGCTTCGCGCAGCCGACCGCCGTAAGGACGAGTTCCTCGCGATGCTCGGCCACGAGCTGCGCAATCCGCTGGCTGCCATCTCGAACGCGCTGCAGCTCGCCGACGTGCTGAGCGATGCCGATGCCGTGAAGAGGAACCGGGACATCATGGGGCGCCAGGTGGAGCAGCTTTCGCGACTCGTCGACGACCTGGTCGACGTCTCGCGCATTACGCGAGGGGCGCTGCGGATCAGTCCGCACCGCGTCGACTTGAACGACCTCGTCCGCTGCGCCGTCAGCGACATGCAGGCGCTCATGAACGAACCCGGCCACTCGTGGTCTCTCACGACTCCCCCGGATCCGATCGCAATCCACGCGGATTCCGCCCGCATGACCCAGGTGTTGATGAACCTGCTGAGGAACGCGGCGAAGTACACGCCTCCCGGAGGGCGCATCGACGTGAGCGTGGAGTCGACGCCCGGCGGTGTCAGCGTAACCGTGCGAGATGATGGCATTGGCATATCCCACGACCAGCTGGAGAGCATTTTCGAGCTGTTTACCCAGGTGAGCCCCGCCGGGCATGAGAGCAGCGCCGGGCAGGGCATCGGGCTCACCCTGGCGAGAGCCCTCATCGAGATGCACGGCGGGACCATCACCGCGTACAGCGCAGGCGCGGATCAGGGCAGCGAATTCGTCATCTGGCTTCCCACGGATGCAGCCAGGGCATCGCCAGCAGCACCAGGTGCCGGCGAGGTGAACGAAGCGGCGCTTCTCTCGGGCGCGCTCGAACCTTCCGTGACCGGCGCTCGCGTGCTGGTCGTCGACGACAACCGCGACGCCGCGCAGACGCTTGCGTATCTGCTTCAGGCGTTCGGTCATGAGGTCGCCACCGCTTTCGACGGACAGCAAGCCGTGGAGGTGGCCGAAGCTTTTCGCCCGCAGACGGTGCTGCTGGATCTCGGGCTTCCGAAGCGGGACGGCTATCAGGTAGCGCGTTGGATAAGATCGCAACCCTGGGCAGGGGGCACTCAACTCGTTGCGCTGACCGGCTGGGGCCAGGAGAGCGATCGCGCCCGAACCAGGGAAGCGGGGTTTGACCAGCACGTGACGAAGCCGGTATCCGTCGAACGGCTGCAGGAACTGCTGAAGGCCGGCGCGCAGGGAGAGTTCCAGCAGTAGACACCGCGCTGCTCACCGCACGCCCGCCGCTCCCACCGGCCCGAACGCCGTCTGCATCTGCGGGCAATCGGTGTTGATGGCCCGGGTCAACGTGCGCGCCGCCCGATAGCAGCGGATTTCGGTGTTGTTGTTCCTCAACTGAATGCTGTGGCCGCTCGGGCACTTCCACCAGGCGTGCGCTTCAAGGCTGGCGAGCCATGCGGACCAGTTGACGTTGGCATTGAGTCCACCCGAATTCGACACGCGGCTGGCGAACTGCTTGACCCATCTGTAACCTTGGCGTCATTACGGCGTCATTATGGAACCGACGGAGCCTGTCATGCCGAGTCTGTCGATCAAGAACGTTCCCGAGGAAGTCGTCGAGCAGCTGAAGGAACGCGCTGGCCGCAACCGCCGATCACTGCAGGGTGAGCTCCTGGCGCTGATCTGCGAGGCGGTCCGCCCCCAGACGGTCGGGCCGGAGCAGGTGACCGGCCCCTCTACGCAGCCCCGACGATCGGGAACCAGGACCATCCAGCAGATCGCCGCCGAACAGCACGCCAGAGGGTTGCGGCCCTGCCACGACGCGCCACTTGCCGTCGACATCATCCGAGCGGATCGAGATGCCCGCTGACGGCGGCTCGGAGCTTCTCGTCATCGAACCGGCCGGGATCTATGCGCGCCGAAGACCCGCGGTAGTCGATGCCAGCGTGATCGCCTCGATACTGTTCGAAGAGGGTCGTAGACCCCAGGCCCTGGCCGCACTCGAAGCCCTGGAGTTGCATGCGCCCGACCTCCTCGACCACGAGTTGGTGAGCGTAGCGCTGAAAAAGTCGCGGGCCGGGTTCGACGGCACCGCGCGCGAAGGATTGCGCTTGCTCGCAGAACTCGAGATCGCCCGGCACCGCGTCTCTCCTCTCGCGCAGTGGATGCGCGCGAGTGACGACGGGCTGTCGGGCTACGATGCCGCGTATCTGGCGCTCGCGGTCGAATTCGGCTATCCCCTCGTCACGTTCGATCAGAAGCTTGGCGCGGCAGCGCGCAGTTTGCTCCAAGGCTGACTTCCCCAAGGAGTTGCCGAGGCTGGTAAGCTTGGCCTCATGAAGCGCCGTCCGAGCCGCTCGCGCTGAGGGATGCTGTTCGGGGAGGTGCGCGTGGATTTGATCTCGGTCAAGGCCGCCGCGGCAACTTGTGCCGGAATGAAGGGCTAAAGTGGCCGCGCGGACAGGGCCGGCGGCAAACAGACAATCGATTGAGGAGGAGACACACAGTGGCAAAAGCGACATCGCAATCGGCAGCGGCAACCCATGTCGACGTACTGATCGTCGGAGCGGGGATCTCCGGCATCGGGTCGGCGTATCACCTGCAGCAGCAATCTCCCGGCAAGAGCTATGTCATTCTGGAGATGAAAGACACCTTCGGCGGCACCTGGGACACCCACAAGTACCCGGGTGTGCGCTCCGACTCCGACCTGTATACCTTCGGCTATCGCTTCAAGCCCTGGATCGGCACGCCCATCGCCACCGCCGACGAGATCCTCAAGTACATGGGCGAGGTAATCGACGAGAACGGCATCGATGAGCACATCCGCTACGGCCACCGCATCGATGGGTGCGCCTGGTCGAGCGAGGACGATCTGTGGACCGTGGAGGCGACCCGGCTCGCCGACGGCGCCCGCCTCACCTTCACCTGTAACTTCCTGTGGATGTGCCAGGGCTACTACGACCACGAGAAGCCCTACGTGCCCGACTGGGCGGGGATGGATCAGTACCAGGGCCAGTTCGTCCACGCCCAGACCTGGGATCCCAGCATCGACTACACCGGCAAGCGCGTGCTGGTGATCGGTTCCGGCGCCACCGCGGCCACGGTGATCCCGGCGTTCGCCGAGAAGGCCGCCCACGTGACCATGCTGCAGCGCTCGCCCACCTACTTCTTCTGCAGCCCCAACAAGAACGAGCTGGCCGACCGCCTGCGGCAGATCGGCATCGACGAGCCGACCATCCACCGTGTGGTGCGGGCGCAGGTCATGCACGACCAGAACGAGCTGACGCGGCGCTGCCAGGAAGAGCCCGATGCGGTATTCGAGGAGCTCAAGGCGCTCATCCGCCAGTACGCGGGTGAAGACTTCCAGTTCGAGCCCCACTTCGTGCCGAAATACCGCGTCTGGCAGCAGCGCCTGGCGTTCTGCCCGGAAGGCGACGTCTTCAGGGCGGCGGCGGCCGGCAAGCTGACGGTGGTGACCGACACGCTTGAGACCTTCACCGAGAAGGGCGTGCGCACCAGCTCCGGCGAGGAGATCGAGGCCGACATCATCGTCGCCGCCACCGGGTTCCGGCTGTCGGTGATGGGCGACATCCCGTTCGCCGTCGACGGCAAGCCCGTCAACTGGAACGACACCATCAACTACCGCGGCATGATGTTCACCGGCGTGCCCAACCTGGCCTGGGTGTTCGGCTACTTCCGCGCGAGCTGGACGCTGCGCGTCGACATGCTCGGCGACTTCGTCTGCCGGCTGCTCAACCACATGGACGAAATCGGTGCTGCGCGCGTGGACGTGGCCCTGCGCGACGAAGACCAGGACATGGAGATCCTGCCCTGGATCGAAGAAGACAACTTCAACCCGAACTACCTGATGCGCGACATCGACAAGCTGCCGCGCCGCGGTGACAAGCCCGAGTGGCGACACAACCAGGATTACTGGACGGAACGGACGGAGATCCCGGCCATCGACCTCGACGGCGAAGAGTTCGTCTACGACGGCAAGCGCCGCAGCAGCACCGGCGAGGAGAGCAAGGCCCGGGTCGCCTGACCCTCGCTGTCGATTGCATGTAGGAGCGACCAAGCGGCCTGCGGCCGCCGCGGTCGCTTGAGGAAAAGCG
>JBLRXD010000161.1:0-10189 GCA_047920935.1 Pseudomonadales bacterium
TCGGCAGCATGGAGCTCGGCGATCTGCTCACTGACGGTGACGGCAACCCGGCCACCGGCCCCGAGCCCACCGTGGTGGTGGTAGGCGATGCCCAGGTGCTCGCGATCAGCAAGCGCGTAGCGGTGGTGGGCGGCGGCGCGGTCGAGCCAGGCGCGGAACTCGAGTACGTGGTGCGGGTGCTGAACATCGGTTCGGTTCCGGCTGTCGACGTGGTGGTCACCGACGATCTGGCGGCGCCGGTACCGGGACATCTGCTCTACGTGGCTCAGTCCGCCACCTTGAACGGCTCGAGCCAGGGTGTGAGTGTCGCTGGCAGCGTGCTCAGCGCCGATTATGCCGCCGTCGTCGGCGACCTGCAGCCGGGGGCGGAAATCGTGCTGCGGTTTCGCGCCCGTATCGCCGCCGACCTCAGCGTCGGCACGACGGTGACCAATATCGGCCGGGTGGCCTGGAACTCGCCGACCCAGACTGCCGAGGCCAGCGTCTCCGTGGATGTCGGCGGTACCCCCGGCATGGGCGCGCTCAATGGCCGTGCCTGGCACGATGCCGACTTCGACGCCATCTTCGGCGCCAACGAGCGCGCGCTCGAGGGCTGGTCGGTGGAGTTGTATCGGAATGGGCGCTTGCTGCACACCGCGACGACCGGTGCCGACGGCGGCTACCGCATTGCCGGGCTCGGGCCCAACGAGGCTGGAACGGAGCAGTATCAGCTGCGCTTCCGCGCCCCGGGGGCCGGCGCCGCGACGGCGCCGCTGGGCGTGGCGGATTCGCCGTTCACCGACGGTTTGCAGCGTATCTCCGACATCGTGGTGCCGCCGGGCAGCAACCTCCAGGGTCTGAATCTGCCGATCGCCCCCAACGGCGTGGTCTACGACTCGATGCTGCGCACGCCGGTCGCCGGCGCCACCCTGACGCTGCTGCGCGCTGGCAGCGGTGCTGCGCTGCCGGCAGGCTGCTTCGATGACGCCGCGCAGCAGAATCAGGTGACCCTGGGCGGCGGTCATTACCGCTTCGATCTCAACTTCAGCGACCCGGCCTGCCCCAGTGGCGCTGGTTACCGCATCGATGTGACGGCGCCCAGCGGCGATTATCTGGCGGGTCAGTCCCAGGTGATTCCGCCGTTCTCCGATGCCACCACGGCGCCGTTCCCGGTGCCTGGCTGCGCCGGCGGCGTGAACGACGCGGTGCCAGCTACCGGCGAGCACTGCGAAGCTCAGGTGTCGGAGTTCGCGCCGGCAAGCTCGGTGCGGGCGCGCAGCGCCGGCACCACTTACCACCTGCATCTGACGCTGGACGGCAGCCGCATTCCCGGCACCAGCCAGATCTTCAACAATCACATACCGCTCGATTCCGAGCTGCAGGGTGCGCTTGCGATCACCAAGACCACGCCACGGCTCAACGTCTCCCGCGGTGACATGGTTCCCTACGCGATCACGGTCAACAACGTGATCGGGCTCGAACTGCGCGACCTCGCCATCATCGATCGCTTTCCGGCCGGGTTCCGCTACGTGGAAGGGTCGGCGCGTCTCGATGGCCAGCCGGCGGAGCCGCTGATGAACGGCCGCGAGCTGATCTGGAACGACCTCGAGTTCAGCGCAACCGGCAGTCACACCATCGTGCTGTTGCTGGCCGTGGGCGCCGGCGTCAGCGAAGGCGAATTCGTCAACCGCGCCCAGGTGATCAACGGCTTCACCGGGCAAGGGGCGTCGGGCGAAGCGCTTGCCAGCGTGCGGGTGATTCCTGACCCCACCTTCGATTGCACCGACGTCACCGGCAAAGTGTTCGACGACGCCAACCTGAATGGGGTGCAGGACGAAGGCGAGCGCGGCCTGCCCGGGGTTCGCCTGATCACGGCCCGGGGCTTGGCGGCAATCACCGACGAGCATGGCCGCTTCCACATCACCTGCGCCGCGACGCCGCGCGAGGGCCGCGGCAGCAACTTCATCCTCAAGCTGGACGACCGCAGTCTGCCCAGCGGCTATCGCGTCACCACCGAGAACCCGCCGGTGCAGCGGGTCACCCGCGGTAAGGCCGCGCGCTTCAACTTTGGCGCGACCATCCACCGGGTGGTGAGCCTCGACATCGCCGACGCGGTATTCGAACCAGGCACCACGCAGATGCGCCGCCAGTGGCAACCCCGAGTCGACCTGTTGCTCACGGAACTGCGCAAGGCGCCCGCCGTGTTGCGGCTGGCCTATCTCGCCGATGTGGAGGATGCGCGTCTGGTAGAGCAGCGGATGCAGGTGGTGCAGCGCCAGATCACCGACGCGTGGAAGGCGCTGGACTGCTGCTATCAGCTCATCGTCGAGCCGCAGATATTCTGGCGTCTGGGCGGCGCGCCGGCGGACAACAAGCTGCGCATGGCGACAGGCAAATGAGCATGATTCTCAGACACTGCGGCTGGCTGTTGCTGTGGGCCTCGGTACCGGGTGCTGCGGCAGAATGGTGGACGCCGCCGCTGGATGCCGGTTGGCTCGGGCTCGCTCCAGAGCAGGTGAAGCAAGCCCCGCTGGGGGAGGCCGTGGAGCGGCATCTTTCCCCGGACGAGCCGGTCAGCCACTGGGTACATGATGCGGATGTGTACGCCGAGCAGGCGGGTGACCGGCTGGAAACCCGCGAGGTTGCCGCTGAGCAGGTGGAGACGGTCAAGCTCACCGACATCCTCCCGCCGATTCGCTTCGAATCCGGCGAGGCCGACATTCCCCCCGATTACGTGGAGGAACTGCGCAGAACCCTGGCCAGCATGCGGCACCGCAACAACGTGCGCCTGCATCTGGTCGGCCACGCCGACGACCGACCGTTGTCGGATCGGTTGGCGGCCGTGTTCGGCGACAACGTGGGCTTGTCTCGGGAGCGCGCCGGCGTGGTCGCGGAGTTCTTCCAGAACGCCCTGGGCCTGCCACCGGAGGCGATATCTTACGAGGGAGTGGGGGATAGCCAGCCCATCGCCTCCAATCTGAGCGAACGCGGCAAGGCGATGAATCGGCGCGTGGAGGTCGAGGTCTGGTACGACCAGATCCGTGAAGGCACCGCGCTGGAGCAATACGTGGTCGCCCAGGAACTGAAGCGGGTCAAGGTCTGCCGCATCGAGACGGTGTGCCAACTGCGTTACCAGGAAGGCCATTCGCGGCGCGCGCGCATCAGGAATCTGGTCACGCCGCTGCATTGGGACGACGACAGCAGCGGCGTGCCGCCGGCGTTTCTCGAGCAGGTTCATGCAGCGCTGCGCAACCTGGCGGGCAAGGACAATCTGGTGGTGCGGTTCATCGGCTTCACCGACGACACCCCCCTGACCGGTCGCACCGAACGCATCTACGGCACCCACCTGGGGCTGTCGAAAGCGCGCGCGCACCGGGTGGCTCTGGCGGTTCAGGAGGCGCTCGAGTTGCCTACCTCCCGCATCGACAGCGATGGCCGAGGCGCCAGCGCGCCGCTCGCGTCCAACGACACCGCACAGGGGCGGCGCATCAACCGCCGGATCGAAGTGGAGTTCTGGCACGATGATCCGCTGCAGGAGTTGCCCGGTGAGCCGCAGCTGTGCCCCGACGCGGCTGGCGCCGAGTTGGTCACCAAGGTCTACGACCCGCCGTGGGGGCGGATTCCACCCCTGCAACTCGACGGCGGTAGCGCCGTGGTGCCCCCCGGCTACACCGATACGCTGCGGCGGGCCATGGCCGACGTCGGCGACAAGACCAACGTTCGCCTGCGTTTCGTCGGCTTCACCGGCAACCAGCGCCTCGACCGGCGTACTGCCCGGGTCTACGGCGATGACGTCGGGCTTTCTGCGGCACGGGCCCGCCGCGCCATGGAGGCGGTCACCGCGCAGCTGGATCTGCCTGCCGGGCGCGCGGAACACGAAGGCCGCGGGTACGTGCACGCCGACGACGTGGTCAACGCCGGCTTCATTCAGGGTGACACCTCCCACGTGGCCGTGCAGGTGGTCTACGACGAGCTCGCGGTGCTCGACGACTATGAAGGCGTCGACGTCACCCGGATCACCCGGGAGTTGAGCGCGCACAACCCGTTCGCGTTGAATCTGATGCGGATCACCGTGGATGGCGAGCCCATCGATGATCCGGGCAGAAGCTCCGCCGACATCCAGCGCTGCACCGACGTGGCGCTGGAGCAGGCCGACATCAAGTTTCGCTTCGACAATCTTCAGGCCGCCCGCCGGCTCAACGTCACGGCGCGGCCGAATCCTCTGATAAAGCGCGTCGGCAGCGGTGAGGTGGTGGCGCCGGTGCGGTTCCGCATGGACGCCAACTACCTGGGGTTCATCGACCGGGCAGAAGTGCGCCTCTTCGCCGCCGGGCAATCGCTGCAGGCGGATCCCTTACATATCGCAGCCGTGGACGTGGATGGTCTGGCCAGCTGGCAGCCGCAGGCTGGAGATCTTGCCGCCGGGGCGGGCGAACTGCAATACGTGCTGCGAGCCTACGACGCCGTCGGCAACTTCGATGAGACCGCGCCGCAACCGCTCTGGGTGGTGCGCCAGGCACCGTCGGAGTCGCCCGCCGAGCCAGAACCCGGCCCCGAATCCGCTGATCGAGGCGTCTTGCTGGCCGCCGCCGGCGATGGCTGGCAAGCCATGGGCGCAGCGACCGAGCCGGAAGGCGGCGCTGCGAACGCAGCCGACTTCGACCGGAACGGCGTTCTGGTGACGCCGCCCGCATCAGCGCACCCCCTCGGGCTGCTGGCCGGCTTCGGCGAAAACCGTATCGCCATCCAGAACATCCCGGTCGGCGGTGGCACGGTGAAGGTTCAAGGCAGCAGCATCCCGCAGGGCCATACGGTCTGGGTCGGCGGCCGGCCGGTTCCCCAGGATGTCGAGGGCCGGTTCGCCATCGACCAGATTCTGCCATCGGGCATGCACACCGTGGAGGTGGCGGTGCTCGACGATCTCGGCAACGGCGAGCTGTTTCTGCGCGATCTCGAGTTCAAGCGCAGCGACTGGTTCTACATGGGCATCGCCGATCTCACCTGGTCGGAGACCCGCGCCAACGGCCCGGCCAGCCTGCTGCAGGGTGACAAGGCGCCCTACGATTACGACTCCTCCCTGGACGGCCGCTTCGCGTTCTACCTCAACGGCAAGTTCGGCGACCAGTTGCGCCTCACCGCGAGCGCCGATACCCGCGAGGGCCCACTGAAGGATCTGTTCAGCAACTTCATGAGCAAATCGCCGGATTCGCTGTTCCGGCGTATCGATCCCGATTACCACTATCCGACCTTCGGTGACGACGGCATCGTTGAGGAGACGGCGCCGACCCAGGGCAAGTTCTACCTCAAGGTCGAGCGTGGCGACGATCATCTGCTGTGGGGCAACTTCAAGGTCGGCTACATGGGCAACGAGTTGGCGCAGATCGATCGCGGGCTCTACGGCGCCAACGCGCGTTATCAGTCCGATGCGCGCACGGCCATGGGCGAAGCGCGCTTCGTCGTCGACGGCTTCGCGGCGGAACCCGGCACCGTGCCGAGCCGCGAGGAGTTCCGCGGCACCGGTGGCTCGCTGTACTTCCTGCGTCGTCAGGACATCCTCACCGGCTCCGAGCGGGTGCGGATCGAAGTGCGCGACAAAGATTCCGGGCTGGTGACGGGGGTGGTGAACCTGACCCCTATTTTGGACTACGACGTCGACTACCTCCAAGGCCGCATCCTGCTGGCGCAGCCGCTGGCTTCCAGCGTCGACGACAACCTGCTCGTGCGCAGCGGCGCTCAGGGCGGCGACGACGCCTACCTGATCGTGCGTTACGAGTACACGCCGGGATTCGAAGACATCGACGCGCTTGCCACGGGCGGGCAGGGGCACTACTGGGTCAACGATCACCTCAAGATCGGCCTCACCGCCAACGTCAACGAAGAGGCCGGCAGCGACAGCAGCCTCAGCGCTGCCGACATCACCCTGAGGAAGAGCACCGAATCGTGGATCAAACTGCAGGCCGCCCGCAGCGAAGGCCTGGTTTCCAGCCGGGTGTTCTCCGACGACGGCGGTTTTGGTTTTCGCGGCGAGGATCCGTTGTCCTGGGCCAACGCCGACGCCGCGGCCTGGCGTGCCGACGTCAGCGTGGGCATCAACGATTTCTTCGAGCGCGGCAACGGGCGGGCGACCCTCTACCTGCAGACACTGGAAGCTGGCTATTCCGCCCCCGGGTTGAGCGCCCTGCGCGATACCGACAACTACGGCGGCACCTGGCGGATGTCGCTGACCCACCGTCTCGGGGTAGCCGCCAAGGCCGACTGGCGCACCGAGGATGAAGGCCTGGAGACCAGCGCCCAGGAGGTCGACCTGGATTATCGGCTGACCGATCGCTGGAGCGTGAGCGCGGGTGTCAGACGAGAGCTACGCACCGACAACTCGCCGCTGGTGCCGTTGACTCAGGAGGAGGGCGTGCGCACCGACGGGGTTGTCCTGGCCGCCTACGATCCAGCCAGCCACTGGCGTGCCTATGGCTTCGTCCAGGACACCCTGGATTCCACCGGCACCAGGGAAGCCAACGGCCGTATCGGGGCGGGCGGCTCGTACCAGTTCGCCGATCATCTGCGGCTCGACGGTGAGCTCTCCGCCGGTGACTTGGGCCTCGCCGGCAAGCTCGGAACCCACTACCAGCATTCGGAGCGGACCAGCGTCTATCTGAACTACGCGCTGGAGAACGAGCGCTCCCACGGCGGCTTGACGGAGCGCCGCGGCAACCTGGTCAGCGGCGTCCGCACCCGGCTGGCAGACAGCTCCAGCGTCTATCTGGAAGAGCGCTACCAGCACAGCGATCGGGCCACCGGCCTGAGCCACGCCACGGGGGTGAACTTCGCGCCGACGCAGCGGATGAACCTCGGCGCGAACACCGAAATCGGCACGCTGCAGGATCGGCAAACGGGGGCCGAGACGAAACGCAAGGCAGCCGGATTCCAGGTCGGCTACGGCTTCGAGCGCATCCAGATCGCCAGCGGCATCGAGTATCGCCTGGACGAGAACGAGCAGCAGGACGCTTCCACCTCGAAGCGCACCACCTGGCTGCTGCGCAACAACTTCAAGTATCAGCCGTCGCCGGACTGGCGCATCATCGGCAAGCTCAACCATGCGGAAAGCGAGAGCTCGTTGGGGCAGTTCTACGACGGCGGTTACACGGAAGCGGTGATCGGCTACGGCTTTCGCCCGGTGTCCCACGACCGCCTGAACGCCCTGGCCAAGTACACCTACTTCTACAACGTGCCCACCACGGATCAGGTGTCGTTGCAGAACACGCCGGTGGAGTTTCTGCAGAAGAGCCACGTGGCGGCCATCGACGCCACCTACGACATTTCGTCGAGCTGGTCGTTGGGTGGCAAGTACGCCTTCCGTCTCGGGCAGGTGAGCCTGGACCGGGAGAATCCGCAGTTCTTCGACAATCGCGCGCACCTTTACATCGTGCGTGCGGATTGGCGCTTCCACCGCCGCTGGGACGGCATGCTCGAGGCGCGCATGCTCGAACTGCCGGACCTGGGAGAAACCCGCAGCGGCGCTCTGGTCGCCATCTACCGGCAGCTGGGCGATCACGTGCGCGTCGGCGTCGGCTACAACTTCACCGATTTCAGCGATGATCTGACGGATCTGTCGTTCGATCACCAGGGCGCGTTCGTCAACCTGGTAGGCAAGCTGTGAGCTCTGGGGTACCTCAGGCGTACAGCAGCGCCGGCTGCCAGCTGCCGTCGAATTCCCGCGTATCGCGCCACACCCGGCGCTGCGCCCCGGGGCGCAACGCGTGCTCTCTCGCCAACGTTGGGCGCTGCCCTGCCTCTACGTCGTAGGCGGTTACCGCACCGCCGGCGAAATCGACGATGCTGACGCCCGCATGGGGCCCTTTCAGGGTGCCGGCATTGATCAGCAGCAGTCGCTGAAAATCGATGAGCACGCGAAAGTGCATGTGGCCGTTGATGACGAAGCGGTGGTGATCCGCAGTCAGCAACGCGTCCAGTTCGGCGCTGCGCTCGATCCTGGAACGTGGCGTTCCCGGCCAGACCTTGCCGAGATCGTTGCCGGCGACGCCGTGACAGAGCAGCAACGGCCCGGCGACGGTATCCAGGGTTATGACCTGCGGCAGGGAGCGCATGTAATTCAGATTGCCCTCTTCGAGTTGCTCGATGCGATGGGCGCCGGCGACGTGGCGCACCCGGTTCTGCAGCAGCCACCGATCGTGGTTGCCTGCCACGGTGATCACCTCAGCTTGCTGCAGCAGCGCGCAGCTGCGGTTGATGCAACCGGTGCCGTCGGCGAGATCTCCGGTGCACACCAGCGCGTCGAGTTGCTGTCCTGCCAGCCACTCGAGCACGGTTTCGAGCCTCTGGTGCTCGCCGTGCAGGTCGCCGATCACGCCCAGGCGACGTATCGGGGGCAGGGCGGATGCATACGCAGATTTCACGTCGATGAACCTATCCTGTCGTTCGTGAACGCGAGGTGAAGCCTCTCGAGGTAGCGGAGCAGCCCATGACCCTGATGGAATTGCGAGCCCTGGTGAAGTCCGGTGCCTCCCCCGAGGTGGAAGTACACGCTGTCGACCCGATGATCTACATAATTTATCTGCTGGTCGCTGACGGTCGTCAGCCCGTCGAAGATGGCGGCGGGCGGACTCACCTGTTCCGCAGCCGCTACGCCGCCCAGCAGGCGCTGCAGGAGGCCGGGTTCGAGCGGGCAACCTTCGTCCACCGCAGCGTCTACGGTGAGATGATCGGCATGGAGGGCAGCAGTGAGCAATCGGAATTTCGCGAAATCGTCACCTTCGTTGCGGATTAGACCGGCGAGCCCAGAGGACCTGAACCCCATCAACCGGGTCATCGAGGCGGCGGTGCTCGGCTGGCCCCTCGCGGAACGGGTGAAGCGCCTGGCGCTGCCGCTGCTGCGTTACGACGCCGTGGATCTGCAGGATTACCAGATGCTGCTGGGGATGGCCGGCAACGCCGTGGTCGCTGTGGCTGTCTGGTGCCCGCAGCGCGATGCGTCGCCGGAGAACGGCCACCACGTGCTGTTGCACGGCTTGTACGTGCAGCCGTCCATGCACGGGTTGGGCATCGGCAGCGCGCTGACGGCCGCGGTGGTCGATCAGGCCCGGGATCGCGGAGCCAGCGGCGTGCTGGTTAAGGCGGAGCGGGTTTCCGCGGGCTATTTCGAGCGCCTTGGCTTCCACCGGCTGCCGGCGAACGGCGAGGGCGGCGCGGTTTACCCTCACCGTTTCTGGCTGCCGATTGCGATTGCGGCCGTGGAACGGCCGTAGCGCAGGGCAGCGGCGTTCATCGACCGTTACGGTTGCGCCGCAGGCGGTTACCGAGAGCGGCCAGGAAGGGTGTCGGCCCGTTCAGCAGCGGCGCCAGCGCCAGCAATTCCTGGCGAATGCGCGACCAGTCGGCCCAGACCGCCGCGTCGTCCGCAGTGAGGGTGTCGCAGGCGAAGGCGTGCAGCCAGTGGTAGGCGTCCCGAGCCAGCGGATGCACCAGCGGGCTGGTGTCCAGATGCGCGACGTCGTGACGCTGATGGCGCAGGCCGTCGTCGAGAAACGTGCCGGCGAAGTCTGCATAGGCGTCTGCGGCAGTGGTGAGCTGGAGCCGCTGCGCCAGGCGCTCGAGCTGTGCGCGGGGATGGGCGGTCAGCTGGTCGAACTCGACCACCACGAACGGCCGGCCGCGCAGCCGCTCGAAATAGGGCACGATCTCCACCAGCCATTGAAAAACGTTCAAGGCGACGCCTGGATCCTGATCAAGGAACCGTGCTTGCCGGGCCTCTCGCCTGGAGGTAGCGGAAGCCATGGGGTTGCGCAGGGCGACGACGTATTGTGTTTCGACGCCGCAGCGCTCCAGAACGCGCTCCCAGAAGGGCAGAAAGCGCAGGGTTCGGCCGGTCTTGAAGCCCCAGATCGGGCTCTCGCCGAAGCGCCGTCGCAGCAGGGTCACGGCTTCGTCTTCGAGCGCAGCCACCCGCGGGTGTTGCCAGCGGGCGTCGGGAACCAGCGCCAACCGCCGGCCGCCGATCAGGTGCTTCCTCAGGCGGCGCGACAGGGCGATGATTTCGGAGTCTTCGAAGAAGCCCTTCGGATTCTTCCCGGCCGCTTTACGCAACCGATCGCCGAGGTCGACGCCGAGCACCTGCAGCGCGTGCGTGGTTACGCTGCTGCCGCTGCGGGCAGAAGTCAGCACCACCACCGCGCGCGGGGCCACCGCGGCGGCCACG
>JBLRXD010000162.1:0-10014 GCA_047920935.1 Pseudomonadales bacterium
AGGACTTCGACGGCGAGATCCTCGCCGAACGCGAGGTGATCCGCAGCCGCTCCAACGAGACCGCCGGGGCCGGCACCGCCGGCGGCGGCTCGCAACTGCCGCCCTCCGGCGGCGACGCCGCCGCGGGCGGCGCCAGCGGCACTGCCGACCTGCCGTCGCCCCCGAGCGGGCCGATGGGGGTGCCGAGCACTCGCACGGCGCCGCCGGCCCCCCGACCCGAAGGCGCCACCGCCATACCCGACGACATTCCTCCAGCCAGGGACGACGACATCATCGCCCGTCAGCTGCGGGAAGCGGCGCAGCAGGAAACGGATCCGGAACTCCGGGAGAAACTCTGGGACGAATACCGACGCTACAAGGGAATCTGATTGATGCGCGGGCTGTTCAAAAAGACGCTGGCATTCGCCACGACGCTGGTCCTGGCGCCGCTGCTCGGTGGCTGCGTAACCCAGGAAGTGCGCACCGTGGACATGACGCCACCGGAGCAGATCGGCGACACGCTCTCCGAGCGGGAGCTGCTCGACGTGGGCGTGGCGGTCTTCGATCCGAACGTTCCCGACAGCTACGACGAGCGCGTGAAGCTGCTGATCCAGCCGGACATCCGCCGCGCCGAAGCCAACTACATCCCCTACTTCGCCAAGAATCTGCTGCAAAGCACCGGCAACTGGGGCGCCGTCAGGGTAGTGCCGCGACCCACCCACGCGGTGGACGTGGTGGTTTCGGGCAAGATTCTTCATTCGGACGGCGAAAGCCCGAAGGTGCACGTCACCGTCGAAGACGCCACCGGCCGCATCTGGTTCAGCAAGCCCTACGAAGCACTCGCCAGCAAGTATGCCTACGGAAGCAGCGTGCCGTTGAATATCGACCCGTTCCAGGAAGTGTACAAGAACCTTGCCGATGACATGGTGTCCTACCGGAAGGAACTATCCGCTGACGACGTGGAAACCATCAGGGCAACCGCCCGCATGAAATTCGCCCAGGACTTCTCCCCGGAAGCGTTCGCAGACCATATCGGCCAGTCTCGAGACGGCAAGTTCGTGCTCAAGCGGCTGCCCGCGGCCGACGACCCGATGCTGCGCCGGGTGGAGCGGGTGCGTGAGCGGGAGTACCTGTTCATCGACACCCTGGACGAGTACTACGAGAATTTTCACCGCAGCATCTACACGCCGTACCATGCCTGGCGCGCAGCCACCTACGATGAGGCGATCATCTACAAGCAGCTGCGGGCCGAAGCCAGGCGGCGCGCCATCGGCGGCGCCGTGGCGGTGGTCGGTGGCGTAGCCGCGATGACCGAGAGCAACGACGCCGTTGGCCGCACCGGGGGTCTGGTGGGCGTCATCGCTGGCGCCGTGACGCTCAAGAGCGCCATCGGCAAACGTCAGGAGGCCGAGATACACGCAGAGATGCTGCGTGAGGTGGGCATCGCTGCAGAAGCCGCCGTCATGCCTCAGACCCTGGAACTGGAAAACCAGGTGGTGCGGCTCGATGGCACCGTGGAACAGCAGTACGAGCGGCTCCGGGGCGTCCTCCGCGACCTTTACTTCGCCGACCTGGAGCTGCCCCCGCCCGACGCGGCCGACGACGCGCCCCCCGCCGATCGCGAGGCCGATCTCGATCAGAGCTTCGATGCCGACCTTGGATTATGAGCGACGACTTCAGCAGAATTCGCCCGAAACAGGTGCCCTTGTCCCATACCGCTTCGCAACCGAAGTCGGTGAGCGGGAAAGGTGCGAGCATCATTACCTGGGGGCTCGGGTTGCTGCTGGCCGCGGGTCTGCTGGTTGCCGTGTTCTTCCTGGTGCCGGCGTGGCTCGAGACCACCGCAGCTCCGCCGCGCCCCTCCATCAGCCCGGCCCCGGCCCCCAACGAGCAACCGGCCGCGGCTGCTTCCGAAGCTGCAACCGTCGACGATGAGCTGCCTCCTTACCAGCAGCTGCAACGCCAGCAGGCTCGCGAGCAGGCGCAGCAGGAGCTGGCGAACTTCGTCGAACTGCAGATCGAGCTGGAGCAGAACATGCGGGTCGGCGCCTGGGGCGCAGAGGCCTATTCAACCGCCAAGGACCTCGCCGCCGCTGGCGACGACGCCTTTCTGCGGGAGCGGTATCGGGATTCCATCGAGCGCTACCAGGACGCTACCAGATATCTCGAGCGGCTCATCGAGCGTGGCCGCGGGGTGCTAGAGCAGGCGCTCGCAGACGGCACCGCGGCACTCGTTGTCCGCGATCAGAGCCGCGCCGAACAGGCATTCGCCCTGGCTGAGACCATAGCGCCTCAGGATCCCCGGGTGGCCGCCGGCAAGGCGCGCACCGCACTGCTGCCGGAGGTCACCACGCTGCTGCGCGAGGGCAGAAATCACGAACTGGCGGAAAACTGGTCCGATGCCCGGCAGACCTATGAGCGCGTGCAGCAGCTCGACCCCGACACCAGCGGCCTCGCTGCTGCCATGACCCGGGTCACTGCGGGGCAGAAGCAGGCCAGACTGCAGGCACTGCTGTCGGACGGCTTCACCCAGTTGGAAGCAGGCCGCTTCGAAGCCGCGCGGTCGGCGTTTCGCGACGCCCTGGGGCTGGATCCGGGCAACGCCATCGCGGCCGGCGGCCTGGAGCAGGTGACCAAGCGTGCCGACGTCGCCCGCATCAACGAGTTGCGGCAGCGCGCCGAACGGGCAGCCAACGAAGAGCGCTGGACCGAAGCCGAATCCCTGTACGACGAGGTCCTGGCGCGAGACGGCACCATCCAGTTCGCCCTGACCGGGCGCACCGAGGCGCGGGCTCAGCTGCGCGCGCAACGGGCCCTGGCCAACATCATCCAGAATCCCGACCGTCTGTCGTCCGAGACGCTCTACCGGGAAGCCGGCGACATCCTGGCGCGCGCCGAAACCCTGCAGCCTCGCGGCAGCAGGTTGGCGGGCCAGATCGAGGACGCCCGAGCGATCCTGGCGGCTTACGCAGAGCCGGTTCCGGTGTTGCTGCGCTCCGACAACCGCACCCACATCACCCTCTCCACGGTGGGCTCGCTGGGCCGCTTCGACGAGAAACGGCTCGACCTGCGGCCGGGCGCCTACACGGTCATCGGCAGTCGTGACGGCTGCCGTGACGTCCGCGAGCAGATCGTCGTGCGGCGAAATATGAACCCTGTCGACATTCGCTGTGTCGAAACACTCTGACCATGAGCGAACCGCAACGGCATCCCAACCCCTCGGCGGACGAGTCGATCATTCGCCCGGTCGGCTATCGCCCTCCGCAGCAGACGCGGGAAAGGCGCCTGCCCCTGTCGCCGCTGCAGCTGGGCCTGTTGCTGGCGTTGCTGGCGGTTGGCGCCATGTTGTGGTTCCTGTTCACCGCCAAGTCGGTCCGGATGGAGTTCACCCCTACCGACGCCCAGGCATCCCTGTCCGGGGGCCTGGCGCTGAAGCTGGGCGACATCTGGCTGGCGCGACGCGGCGAATACCAGGTGGAGGCATCGGCTCCCGGCTACGAGCCGTTCACCGGGATGCTGGAGGTGAGCGACAGCCGCAACCAGACCCACGGGATCCGGCTGACGAAGCTGCCAGGGCAGGTCACGTTCGACAGCGTTCCCGCCGGTGCTACGGTGGTGATCGGTGACCAGACCCTGGGGGTCACGCCCACGGCGCCGCTGGCCGTTGCCGCAGGGCCGGCGACCTTTACCTTCCTCAAGGAGCGCTACCAGCCCCTGGAGCTGACCGCGCAGGTCGAGGGCATGGAACGCGCCCAGACGGTGGTGGGCGAGTTGCTGCCCAACTGGGCCGATGTCACCGTGACCAGCACCCCGGAGGGGGCCGAGATCTTCATCGATGACGAGCCGACCGGGCAGACGACGCCGGCGATCGTCGAAGTCCTGGCCGGCGAGCGCGAGATCCGCTTGAAGGCGGCCGGGCACCGCAGCCATCGGCAGCGGATTCTGGTAGCCGCCGAGGAGGTTCGCGAGCTCGCTGCGGTGACGTTGACTCAGGCCGACAGCCTGCTCACGGTGCGATCCAACCCGCCCGGCGCCGGAGTCACCCTGAACGGCAGGTTCCAGGGCGAGACGCCGGTCGAGCTTGCGGTACGCTCCGGCGTTGCGCATCGCGTGCAGGCGTTTCGTTCGGGATACCAATCCGCCGAACGCACGATCCAGCTCGCTGCGGGGGCCGAACGCTCGCTGAACCTGGAGCTGGAGCGCCTTACCGGAACCCTGGTGATTCAGGCGCAGCCCGAGCAGGCGCAGCTGTACGTCAACGGCCGCGCCATGGGCCCCGCCAACCAGACGCTGACACTGCCCACCGAAAACCAGCGGGTGGAGGTTCGTCTCGACGGCTACGCCGGCTACGCCACCGAGATCACGCCGCGGGAAGGTATCGCCCAGGAACTCAGGGTGCGGCTGCTCACCGTGGAGGAAGCACGCCTCGCCGCCCTCACCCCGACGGTAACCACGCCTGCCGGGCAGGAGCTGGTACTGCTGCAGCCGTCGGCGTTCACCATGGGCGCGTCGCGGCGCGAGCCGGGGCGTCGGGCGAATGAGACCCTGCGCGAGGTGAACATGACCCGGATGTTCTATCTCGGCCGGCATGAGGTGACCAACGAACAGTTCCGGCGCTTCATGCGCAATCACGACTCCGGCAGCTTTCAGGATCACAGCCTGGACGACCCGAAACAGCCGGCCGTCAACGTCAGCTGGCACGCCGCAGCCGCCTACGGCAACTGGCTGTCCGAGCAGGAGGGGCTGCCGCCTTTTTATGACATTCGCGACAACGAGGTGGTGGGTTTCAACCCCGCCTCTACGGGTTATCGGCTGCCAACCGAAGCCGAGTGGGCGTGGGCCGCACGCCAGGTGTCCACGCCGGCGGACCAGCTGCGCTTTCCCTGGGGCCTCAACCTGCCGCCACCCGATCGTCACGGCAACTACGCCGACCGCTCCGCCGCTCATCTGGTGGGGCGGATCATCTTCGGTTACAACGACAACCACATCGTCGCCGCGCCGGTCGGCACGTTCCCGGCCAATCCTGCCGGCATTTTCGACCTGTCGGGCAACGTGGCGGAATGGACGAACGACTTCTACGAGATTCCCGACGGCGATGCCGTCACCGACCCGTTGGGGCCCGACAGTGGTGAGTACCGCGTCATCCGTGGCTCGAGCTGGATGCACGGCACCATCACCGAACTGCGGCTGTCGTTCCGCGACTACGGCCGCGATGGCCGCCAGGACGTAGGTTTCAGGCTCGCCCGGTTCGCAGAAGCACCGTAGTGGGCGTTTCATGGGCAAAGCAGGAGAACAGACATGATTGCCGTATGGTTACGCCGGTTCGCCACCGCAATGCTGACAGCCGGGGTGGTGGCTGCCCTGCTGTTCGGCCGAACGGCACTGGCGGAAACCGCTGCCGTAGAGGCCGAACCGGGCGCGACGGCTGAATCCTCCGTGGCTGTCGATGCAGGCGAGAGCGGTGAGACGGGCGAGAACAGCAACGGCAGCGAAACGGCCGAGGCGGTCGCAGACGACGCGCCAGCAGCCGCGGACGAAGCTTCCTCCAACGGCAGGCCCAGTGGCGACGTGTTCGTTCCCACCGAGGAAATCTCGGAGGATTTCGCCGTATCGTTCCCCGTGGACATCTAGGCCGAGACAGATGAACACTCAGCACCCAAGGCAACCCGAAGCATGAAGCGAGAGATCCCGTTCGAGTTCATCTATCAGGCCGCGGCCCTGGTAATCGCCGTGGTGCTCGTGCACCTGGTCTACATCACCGTCATCCGCCCCAACGCAGAGGCCATTCTCGAGCAACAGGTCGAGCTGCAGGCCCAGGGTCAGCCCTACATTCAGGATCGATCGCTGTACGTGGTGCTCAAGGATTACGAGCAGGAGGCGTGCTTCGTGCTGATGTTCTGGGCCATGGCGATCATGGGCTTCAAGTTCCGCCAGGCGTTGCGAGAGCGACGCCTGCTGCAGCAGGATCTGATCCCGGTGAGCGAGGGCATGAGCGTGCTGCCCGAAGATACCCGGGAGTACTCCCGATCGATCCAGGCCCTGCCGGAGGAGACCCAGAACTATCTGTTGCCGCGTGCCTTGCAGGCGGCGTTGCAGCGCTTCGCTTCCACCCGCAACATCCACGACGTCTCCGAAGCGGTGAAGGCCACCTGCGACTCGGAAACCGACCGGCTCGACAGCGAACTGTCCATGGTGCGCTACATCGCCTGGGCGATTCCCTCCATCGGCTTCATCGGCACCGTGCGCGGCATCGGTGAAGCCCTCGGGCAGGCGTATCGCGCGGTGGAGGGCGACATTGCCGGCGTCACCGCCAGCCTCGGGGTAGCGTTCAACTCGACCTTCACCGCCCTGGTGATCAGCATCGTCATCATGTTTCTGATGCACCAGGTCCAGCTCATCCAGGAACGGCTGGTGCTCGACGTGCAGAGCTACAGCGATCAGCGGCTGTTGCGCCACATGCAGGTGCGCGAGGCATGACCTGCATCCTCGAACTCAACGATGCCGACCTGACCCTGTATCGGGGTAACGAGGTGCTCTACCGCTCCCCAGGGATCGCGGTGGTGCTGGGCAAGGACGTCTTTTTCGGCGAGGACGCGCTGCGCCTGTCGCGCATCCACCCGCGGCAGACCAATCAGCAGTATTTCACCCGCCTCAATGGCGACCCGTTGGCGATCCCGGGCGAGCGGGCGCGCAACCACGCCGACCTGGTCTACCTGCACCTGCTTGCGTTCAAGCCGCTGATAGACGCCGAGGGCGGCGAGGCGCTGCTGGCGGTGCCGGGGATCTGGTCCGCCGATCAACTCGGCGTGCTGCTGGGTGTGCTTCAGGAAGCCGGCATCGGCGTGCGCGGCTTCGTCGACTCAGCCGTAGCCGCGACGTCCACCCAGGAGGTGGCGAGGGAGGCGTTCTTTCTCGACGTGATGATGCAGCGGGCGGTGATAACGACCCTGAAGGTCGACGCCGAGGTCGCCAAGGCCGGAGCCCAGGAGGTGCTGGAGTGCGGCTTGAATCGGCTGCTCGAGGGTTGGATCAACGTCGTCGCCGACCGCTTCGTGCGCGAAACCCGGTTCGATCCGCTGCACGCCGCGGCCACCGAACAGCAGCTGTTCGATCAGCTCTACGACTGGATCCACGCCGGCGCCCAGGGTTCCGATCTGCTGGTCGAGATTCACCACCAGGAGCACACCCGGCGGGTGGAGCTGAGCCGTTCGTTGCTCGAAGACAAAGCCGAGCAGCGCTTCCGGCAGCTCAGCGATGTCCTTCCTCGCGGTGCGCAGGTTCTGCTCAGCGCCCGCAGCGCCCGCCTGCCCGGTCTCACCCGGGCGCTGACCGCTCTGCACATGCAAGCGGTGCCGCTACCCGGCGATGCCCTGAGTCGGGGCTGCGTCGACAACCTCGCCCACATCGTGCCGGCCGACGGCGAGCTGCGGCTGATCACTCGCCTGCCTCATGGTCGAGCCGCGCAAGCGGCGCGACAGCCGGAAGAGCCGGAAGCGCCGGCCGAGACATCGCAGGCGGCGGCCGCATCGTTGCCGACCCACCTGCTCCAGGGGCATCACGCCTGGCCGCTGACCGCTGCCGAGCTGCCGCTGCCGGTAAGCCAGGCGGAAAGCGGTTTTCTGCTGCGTGCGCAGCCTGGCACGCAGCTGAACGGCGCGACGCTCGAGCGTGACGCGCCGCTGCAGCCGGGCGATCGGATCACCGTCGGCGGCGAAGAGTATCTGATCATTCAGGTTCAGGACTGAGCCCATGCCGCGGCGGCGCTCCATCAACCTGTTCTCGCTGTCGTTCCTCGACGTCATGTCGTGTGGCTTCGGCGCGGTGGTACTGATCTTCCTGATCATCAACCACGCCACCGAAGAGCATACCCAGGAGGTCAACAAGGACCGTCTCGCCGAGGTGCGGATGCTCGATTACCAGGTGCAGATGGGCGAGAAGGATCTGTTCGAACTGCTCGAGCGCATGGAAGCCGTGCGCCAGCGCCTCGACGACTCGGACGCCAGGCTGATCAGCACCCGTACCGCCATCGACCGGCGCCGGGAGGATATCTCCAAGCTGGAACAGGACTCGCTGGCGCAACGGGCTAGCCTCGAGCAGCTGCGGGCGGATGTCGAAGGGCGGGAGGAGGAACTCGAGCGCCTGCGCGCCCTGGAAGAGGCCCAGGCGGGGGGGCAGATCGTCAGCTTTCAGGGCGACGGCGACCGGCAATATCTGACGGGGCTGAAGGTGGGCGGCAAGAACGTGCTGATCGCCCTGGACATGTCGGCCAGCATGCTCGACCAGACCATCGTCAACGTCATCCGCCGCCGCAACATGGACGACGAGCGCAAGCGCCAGGCGCCCAAGTGGCAGCGCGCGGTGCGCACGGTGGAGTGGCTGAGTGCGCAACTGCCGCTGGATGCCGAGTTCCAGATCTACGGCTTCAACACCGAGACCCGCTCGCTGGTGCCCGAAAACGGCAACGGCTGGATCCCGCTGGGCGACGGTCGCGAACTCGAGGCAGCACTCACGACCATCAAAGACATGCACCCGCACGATGGCTCCAACCTGTTGAACCTGATGACCGCGATCCGCGAGATGGATCCGCTGCCCGACAACGTCTATCTGATCACCGACTCGCTGCCGACCCAGGGTTCCCGCGCGCCCCGTGGGCCCACGGTCACCGGGCGCGAGCGCCTGGCGCTGTATCGGGAAGCCGTACAGGGGCTGCCGAACTCCATCCCGTTCAACGTCATTCTGTTCCCCATGGAAGGTGACCCCATGGCCGCCGCCTCCTACTGGCAGTTGGCGTTCGCCTCCGGCGGCTCGTTCCTGTCACCATCGGGTGACTGGCCATGAGCCGCAGACGCAACCGCCGCGGCATCGCCGAATTCAGCCTGTCGTTCCTCGACGTCATCTCGTGCGGGTTCGGCGCCATCATTCTGCTGCTGATCATCAGCAAAACCGTGGAGCCGGTGATCCTCGAGCGTACTCAGATCGACCTCGATGGCAAGATCGCGCAACGGGAACAGGCCTTGCACGAGATCCGCGGTCGCATTACCGAGATGAGGCGCCAGGTGACCGATGCCGACGCCCAACTGCAGGATAACCTCACCCAGGTGGCTGCCCTGGAGCGCGAACTGACCGACATCCTCGGCCGTTACGCCACCACCGTGAGCGTTCAGGAGGAGGCAAAGGAGGCCACCCAACAGCTGGCTGCCGCGCGGCAGACGCTGACCGACGAGATGCAGCGACTGCTGGGGGTGGATTTCCGCCGCAGCACCGAACTGGTGGGCGGCATCGCCGTGGACAGCGAGTACATCGTCTTCGTCATCGACACCTCGGGCAGCATGTTCAACGTGGTGTGGGGGCAGGTGATCCGCAAGGTGGAAGAAACCCTCGCCATCTATCCGAACGTCAAGGGCATTCAGGTGATGAGCGACATGGGCGCCTACATGTTTCCGCGCTTCGCCGGCGAGTGGATGCCGGATTCGCCCAGCCGGCGAGCCGCCATCACCCAGCGTCTGGCTTCCTTTAACCCGTTTTCCAACTCCAGCCCGGTGGAAGGCATCGAAGCCGCCATCAGGACCTTCGCCAGGCCGGACGTACCCATGAGCATCTACGTGTTCGGCGACGACTTCACCGGGCGCTCCATCGAAGAGGTCATCAGGATGGTTGATCGCATCAACCCTCGCGACGAAAACGGCCGCCGGATGGTGCGCATCCATGCCGTCGGCTTCCCGGTTTACCTTCAGTATCCGTCGGATCGGCTGTTCCTGTTTGCGGCGCTCATGCGTGAGCTTGCTCACCGCAACGACGGAACTTTTGTCGGTCTGTCGCAATTCGAGTAGGCTCAGGAGATATTCAGCATCATGTGGGAACGCCCTGTGACCCGCTCGATCCCGGCCCCGCGGAACGCATGGCGACGGCTGCGGCCCGCGGCCATCGCACTCGCCATCGCGGCTGTTGTCGGCTGCAGCGGCGCGCGCGTCTCGGTGCCGCCCATACTGCCGGTGCCGCTGGTGGATCAGCTGCCGGTGACCATGGGCCTGCACC
>JBLRXD010000163.1:0-9925 GCA_047920935.1 Pseudomonadales bacterium
GCGGCAGGGTCATCGAGGTAGGCGGCGCCGACATAGCGGTTGATGAAGCCTTCCAGTGCGCCGTCCGAGAAAATGCCTTCGAACCAGAACCGGGTCTGCAGGCCCCGCTGCCGGTAGATGCCGCTGAGTGCGGCAGTGAGCTCCCGGTCTTCGATACTGAACGTCAGCGTGTCGCCGACCCGCAGCCCGAGTTGATCCGCCTCGCGGTCTTCCATGGCCACCTGCGGCACCGCGTGCGACCCTGCCGGCCACCATTGCCCTCGGATCATGATCACGTCGTCGATGTCGTTGGCGCGGTAGGTGAGCTTGTGCTCGTTTCTGGCCTCACGCTGCCGCTCGCGGTCCGAGCTCGCGCTCAGCAGCTCGCCGTTCACCGCCGTCAGCCGGCCCTGCACCAGTGGCGCGATGTCGACCCGCCGGGCCTGCGCGGTTGCCAGCGCGGCGGTTACGCCGTCGAGCTGGTGGGGTGCGATGTCGTAGAGCACCAGCCCCGGAGATTCTTCGGGTATCGTCTGATCGATCACCTGGAGCAGCGCCGCAACCAGCGTCGCACACGCCACCAGCAGCGTCAGCGCCGAGCCGAGTGACAACAGCGCGGTGCGCAGCGGTGACTCGCGGCGCTGCAGATTCGTCACCGCCAGGCGCAAGGCAAAGCGGCCCGCCAGCAGCGGATGCCGATCCAGCCGGCGGGCCAGGCGTTGCACCAACTTGACGATGAGGTCGAGCAACAGCAGCAGCGTTGCGACGACGCCGATGAACGCCGCGGCGAACAGCGGGTCCGGCAGCGCCACCAGCACCACGGCCACCACCGCCACGCCGGCGATCGCCGTGGCTATCCGCCAGCCGGCAGGGGTGCGTGCCGGGGCGCCGTTGATGCCGCGGAACAGCACAGCCGGGTCGATGGACAGCGCCCGACCGATGGCTGGCAACGAGAACGCAAACGCCGTCACCAGCCCGAACCCGGCCGCCAGCGCGGCGGGCAGCAAGGCGCTGGCGGCCGCGGCCGCGACCGCGGACCCGATTCCGACCCGATCCTCGGCAAGACCAGCGCTGGCGATGCTGATGCCGAAGCCGACGGCAGCGCCCACCACGCAGGCGGCGCCTGCGAGCAGGCCTATCTGCAGCAGATAGGCGAGCGCCAACCGCCGGTCGCGCAGACCCAGCGCGCGCAGGGTCGCGATGGTCGACAGCTTGCCGCGCAGATACGCCTGCACGCTGTTGGCCACACCGAGGCCGCCGATGAACAGCGTGCTGAAGCTTATGATGAGCAGCGCCGAGGCCACCTGCGCAAGCCGCTGCGCCACACGGTCACCCTGCTCGGCGAAGGTTCTGACTTCCCAGCCACCATCGGGGAATTCCGCAAAGAAGCGGTCCCGCCAGACGTCGGGGTCGATTGCGGTCTTCACCCGGTACTCGTAGTTGACGCGGCTGCCGGGCAGAAGCAGACCGGACGCTTCCAGCGCGCCGCTGGCCACCAGCACCGGCGCACCGCGCCAGTCCGCGGTGAGACTGCGATCGGGCTGATGTTCGATGAGCGCCCGCACCTCCAGACTCAGCTCACCCACCTCCACCCGATCGCCGACCGCCAGGTCGAGCCGCTCGGCGAGCACCGGGTCGACGGCAACACCCCAGGTGCCGCCGATCCGGCGGGTTGCACTGGCCAGCGGCTGCGGCGGTGTAAGCACCAGCGTGCCGTACAAAGGGTAACGCTCGTCGACGCTCTGCAGTTCGACGATCTGCAGCGCCCCGGCGTCCGTTGCCAGCATCGTGTCCAACTCGGTCAGCCGCGACACTTCGCCGGTTGAGGCCATCCAATCCAGCACCTGCGCCGGCAGCGGCTCGCGGGCAAACACCTCCAGATCGCCGCCGGTGACGGCCCGGCTGTTGACGAGCAGCCCTTCACTGACCTGCCGGTACAGACCGCCGGTGGCAGCCACCAGCGTGACCCCCAGAGCCAGGCAGGTGCAGAACACCCACAGCATCTGACCGCTGGTGCCGAGGTCGCGCCAGGCGAGCCTAAGCAGAAATGGCATCGGCAGCCCCATGCGCCAAGCGGCCATCCTCGAGCCTGAGCTGCCGGTCGCAGCGCCGGGCAAGCTGCTCGTCGTGGGTTACCAGCACCAGCGTCGATCCCATGGCGTCGTGCAGGCTGAACAGCAGATCGCTGACCTTCTGCCCCGTGCGCTTGTCAAGATTGCCGGTGGGCTCGTCCGCCAGCACCAGCGACGGCCGGTGCACCAGCGCCCGGGCGATCGCTACCCGCTGCTGCTCGCCACCGGACATCTGCGCCGGATGATGCTGAATCCTCGCCCCAAGCCCCACCCGCTCGAGCATCTGGCGGGCCTGCTGTGTGGCTTCCGGGCGGCCGGCAATCTCCAGCGGCAGCGCCACGTTGCCGAGCGCGGTGAGGCTGGGAATCAGATGAAACGACTGAAAGATGATGCCCACGTGGTCACGCCGCAGATCCGCCAGCCCGTCGGCGTCCAGCGCGGCCAGATCCGTATCCTGGATCGAGATACTGCCCGACGCGGGTCGCTCCAGGCCCGCCAGCAGCAGCAACAGCGTCGTCTTACCGGAACCGGAGGGCCCGACAATGGCCACACTCTCGCCGCGATGGATGTCCAGGTCGACGTTGTCGAGCACCGTGATGCGCTGGTCCTCGAGCGCATAGCTCATCGACAGGCGGCGAATCCGTATCATGGCGAGCCACGGTGGTGAAGCAACGTGGAGCCTACCGTGAATGCCTTGCGATCTCACTACCGCCGCCCCCCGGATCACCTAATGAGCCACTGACCCAATACCGTTTGGTTCCCTCAGCGGAGAACCGCACCATGAACGCACCATCACTGATCAAGGCCAGCCTGGTCCTGTTCCTGACACTGCTGCTCTCACCCGCCCAGTCCCTGGCTGACGCGGCCGAGCAGCCGCACCCATCCCACACCGGCGTCATCGTCCGCTCCGGCGACGCCATGGTGTTGCACACCCCCACAGCGGCGCTGCCCCTCAACACCGGCGCGCTGACACAACCGCGTTGGCTGCGGGCCGCCATCGCCAGCCGCACCCCGGTCGAGGTGCAAGGCGCGTTGCTGCAGGCCGGCGACGCAACCGCGTTGCTCGCCTACGCCGTGGTCATCGATGGGGTCACCTTCCCGTTGCGGAACGAGCGCGGGCTGCCGCTTCAGCCCGTCACGCTGGGCGGAGGGTCGCTGCTATGAACGGTAAACTTACGTTGAATGCCCTGTTTGCCGCCGCATGCATCGCCTTGCTCGGCGCTTGCGGCGGAGGCGGCGGCGGCAGCTCCGATCCCGCTCCGGCTGCACCCGCGGCGCCGGCACCGGTCGCGGTATCGGTCTCCCCATCCAGCGCTGAGGTAGACATCGGCGACACCGCGCAATTCACCGCATCGGTGAGCAACGCCAGCAATACCGCGGTGACCTGGCAGGTGAACGACGTGACCGGCGGCAACGAGACGGTGGGCACCATCTCGGACACCGGGCTATACACGCCGCCCAGCGAGCTGCCCGCGACCACCAACGTGACCATTCGGGCGATAGCCGCCGCGGATACCACGCGCTCGGCCACGGCCAGCGTGCAGCTGTTCCCGCGATTCTCGAACCGCACCCTCAGCGGGCGCTATGCCTTCCAGGTGAGCGGCACCGACGGCGAGTTTGCCTACACCGCCATCGGCTCGTTCGTCGCTGACGGCGCCGGCGGCCTCGAGGGCGTGCAGGACATCAACGTCGACGGCGACTTCTCGAGCAACATCCCGTTCAGCGGAACCTACAGCATCAACGAGCGCGGCGAGGGAACGGCGACGCTGACGTCGCTTTCCGGCGCCACCGACATCGGCTTCGTCATGCAGAGCCGGGATCTCGCGTTCTTCATCCCGGTGGACGGCGTCGAGCTATCCGTGGGCGGCTTCGAAAAGCAGGATGCCAGCGCGTTCTCGAATGCCGTGCTGGACGGGGCGTTCGTGTTCGCCTCGTTCGGCTTCGAGCCGGGGTACGGCCCGGTGAACGCCATCGGCCGCATCATCGGCAACGGCGCGGGTGCCATCATCGACGGCGACCAGGACGTCAACGAAGCCGGGTTCTTCATCCCCCGGGCGCCGATCACCAGCGGCAGTTACAGCGTCTCCACCGCCACCGGGCGCGGCACGGCCAGCATCACCAGCGCGTCGCTGACCACCGCGTTCATCGTCTATGTGGTCGACGCCGAGCGGATCATCTTCATGTCGCGTGATGCCGATCTGCTCTCCCACGGGTTTCTCGAGCGGCAGGCGGCCGGCGGTTTCTCCAACGCCAGCCTGAATGGCGACTACGTGTTCGCGTCGAACGGTACCGGCGCGTTCGGGCCCATCGTCACGGTCGGCAGGCTCACGGCCGACGGCAGCGGCAACCTGGCCGCCGGCGTGCTCGACGAGAACTACGCCGGGTTCATCGGCGACGGGGTCGACTTCGACGGCAGCTATGCCATCTCAAGCGACGGCCGCGGCACCGCCACCACCACGTCCGCGGGTGGCGACTTCAGCGTGGTCAGCCGCATGGTCAACGGCGACCGCTTCGTGTTTCTGCACACGGAGAACGACCGGGTGGTCACCGGCAGCGCCATCGCCCAGCAGGGCGGCCTGTCGGCGGCGACCCTGGATGGCTCCTACGCGCTGCTGGGCGGCGGCCGAACGCCCAATGAGCGCTTCGAGGTCATCGGCACGCTCAGCGGCGACGGCGCCGGCATCGTCGCGGTCGACCTCACCGTGGCCGTCGCCGAGTTCGCACCGTTCATGGTGGGCATCTGGCCGCTTGCCGGTGCGGGCAGCTATCAGCTCGCCGCCAACGGCCGCGGGGTCGGCGCCATTCCCGGGTTCTCGGAGAACATGCGGTTCTACATGGCCTCGCCGGAGCGCCTGGTGCTGATCAACCACGAGACTCAGGAGGTTGCTTCATTCGGGGGGAGGAAGCGGTATTGAGGTGGATGGGGCGGCCAAGCGTTCAGCGCCTTGGCTTGCAGCCCGGTGATCGTGTGGCTTTCATCGTCGATGGTGACGAGGTGCGGCTGATGCGCTGGTGCAGGGCTGGTTCTATCGGCACTGACGCACTTCGCATAGCGACCGCTTGCCATTCCACAGCGCGATTCAGGCCTGCGAACATGGTCGCCCGAGCCCAAAGAAACGGGCCGCTGTATCTTTTGCGATACACGCTCTATGATAAACGTCGTACAGGCGGCTCCTTTCAGCCGTTGGCTGCACAATCTGCAGGATAGGAGAGCGCGCGCTCGAATAGCCGTTCGCCTGCGGCGGCTTCAGGCAGGTTTGGTGGGAGATGTGCGACCGGTAGGAGAAGGCGTCTCCGAGCTGAGAATCGATTACGGGCCGGGGTATCGGCTCTATTTTTTTCAGCGCAACTCGACCACAGTCCTGCTCTGCGGAGGGACCAAGGCCAGCCAGCCGGTCGATATCAGACGCGCGCTCGGCCTTGCACGTTTGTTCAAGGAGGCAGAGTGACGAAGCCCAAGACGACGCCTTACGACGTCGTAGAGTATTTTCGTGACGAGACGGACATGCTCGCCTACATCGATGCAGCACTCGAAGATGGCGACGCGAGCATCATCGCTCACGCGCTGGGCGATGTCGCAAGAGCGAAAGGCATGACGGAGATCGCGCGCCAATGCGGCCTCGGGCGCGAGAGCCTGTATAAATCCTTGTCGAAGCAGGGTAATCCCGAACTGGCGACGGTGCTGAAAGTCCTTCAGGCGCTCGGCATACGCTTGCGGGCGGAAGCCATCACCGACTGACCAGCGGGATCCTGCTTGCGGCGTGCACGCGGTGAGTTGATCACCAGATCGTCTTGACGTGTTTGTAGGCCCGGATCTTGGCATCGCTGGTGACCAGAGCGGCCGAAAGACGTCTGGCCAACGCCACGATCAATCGATCTGCCGGGTCTGGGTGAAATCCACCCGGCAGTCTCACCGATTGAATGGCAACTTCGTTATCTACGGGGACGAAGCGAACGCCGTCGATAGCGGTCACGGTGTCGATCCAGTCTTTGACATCCATCGTCAAAGTCAGACGACCCTTTTCTACCAGCATGGCGACTTCCCAGGCGGTTATCGCCGAGATGAACACCTGTCCGCTGCCGACCTCCTTCTCGATCGCTTTGCGCGCCCTGGCGGAAAGTTGCTCATCACCGTTCACCCACCAGATCAACGCGTGGGTGTCCAGGACGATCATTTCAGGGTCTCCCAGTCTTGCTCGCCCACCGGCTCGGTCGGGTCGAGATAATCCACCACGCTGCCTCGAAGCAGATCAAGCGGAGACCGCGCGAGAGAGCGATGCCTGCGCACCTCGATCGTGGGCTTTCCGTGGTCTGTGACCAGAACAGGCTCGCCGGTGGCCTCGACCCGGCGAAGTATCTCCAGGGCCTTGGCCTTGAACTCTGACTTGGAGAATTCGGTTCCCATGATTGTGTCTATAGTCAGATAACGATAGTCAGAATTATAGGGCTCAGGACGGATCGATCAACCTTCGAGCGGCTTCGGCGCGATGACTCATGCTCGACAGATTACCGTCGCGTCGCCCCGGGCGTCGACGTGGATGTGCCAGGTCGTGTGCGTCAACCGGTCCAGAAAGCGCAGATCGTGGCTGACCAGCAGCAAACCGCATGGACAGCCGTCGAGGGCCAGTTCCAATGCCTCGATCGAGGGCAGGTCCAGGTGATTGGTCGGCTCGTCCATGACGATCAGATGCGGCGTACGCAGGATGCCGAGCGCCAGCAGCAGCTTGCGAATCTCACCCGGGCTCGGTGCATGGCTTTCCAGCAGCCGATGCGGGCGTGAGCCCAGCCGGCTGACGATGCTCATCACCTGACCGAGCCGGTCGGCAGGCAGAGCACGCGCGGCTTCGAGCGCACGCTCGGCTTGTGACGGCGCGATCTCCTGGGGCATCTCGATGACGTGCTCGGGCGGCACATTGAGGTTGCCCATGAGGTGGCGCACCAGCGTCGACTTGCCTGCGCCGTTGTCGCCGATGATCGCGATGCGGTCGGCCGGCCGCATCGCCAATCGCGGGAACCGCAGCACCCGCGCCGTGCCGAGCGGGATGGCACCGGGACCCAGCGAGAAGAGCCGGTCGCGCTGGGACCGTGCGCCGGAGATCCAGATGCCGGTGTCGTAGGTCTTGTCGACCTGCGCGGCTGCAAGTCGGCTGCGGGCCTGCTCGGCCCGTCCGTGGAGCTGGCGGAGCGCAGCGCCAGCCTTGCCGTCCGTGACTCGCGCCAGATTGATCTTGGCGCGGGCGTCGCTGTCGTTGCGGGCGAGCGCGCGCTTAGAGCGATCGATGGGCTCGCGCGCCGCACGCTCGCGCCGCGTCACGATCTCGCGTTGCAGCGCATCGTGCTGGCGCACGGCCTTGCTGCGCTCGGCGATCAGGTGCTCGCGCTCGAGACGCCGCTGCTCCCTGGCCTGACTGAACCCGCCCGGGTACGTCCGCGCGTTCGGTGGTTCCAGCCACAGGCATTGCCCGCAGAGCGCATCGAGCAGCGCGCGATCGTGGCTGACGATCAATCCCACGCCACCGAATCCGTGGAGAGCGTCGATCAGGCACTCACGGGCCCGCGCATCGATGTGATTGGTCGGCTCGTCTATGGCGAGCAGAGTGGGCCGCTGCCAGAGCGCGCAAGCGATCTGCGCCCGCTTGCGTTCCCCGTGACTGAGCGTATCCCACCGCGCCAGGTAATCGGGTTCGATGCCGAGACGTCCACGCAGATCGAAGGCCTCGGCGTCCCAGTCGTCCAGGAAGTCGCGCAGCACGCGCGGCGCGGCATCGGTGCGCTGTGCGCAGTAGACGGCGTCAGCGGCGCCCTGCACGTGACCCGCGGTAGGCGCGAGCTCACCCGCAACGATCCTAAGGAGCGTGGTCTTGCCAGCGCCGTTCGCGCCGACAACGCCCGTGAAGCCACGGGGCAGAGGGAGCGAAAGACCGGAAAACAGCGGGGCGGACCCGCAGTCGTACTCAAATGAGAGGCCGCGCAGGGCGACCGAAGCGGTCGGAGACATGACATCTCTCCATAACTCGAATGACGGCGAACCGTTGTCGGGTATCAGGAAAGGGTCTTGTCGCTCATGCTCGGTCGTTCCTGGGGGCGGGAATTCGCCGCTGGGAGTGAGGATAACGTCCGATCGGCCGCGCGGCCAGCCGCAACCTGCTGCCGCAGCGGCCGTACTAACGTGGCCCCAACCCGACACTCGAGTTCGCGGCACTGCAGTTTTGTCGCGTCAGGGACGGAAATCTGGCCCTGACGCGACAAAACCGGGTTTCCCGCTATTCGACTGGCGCGCTGGGCCGCGCCGGACAGGCCGCCGCGGCCCGCGTGGGGGCGCCAGGCCGTGTCCAGCAGGCGGCGGTCGCTGGCGTAGAGTTGGTGCGGCCGCGCAGCTGATCACGGTTGGGTGTGGATGTGCCGTTTCTCGGCAAATGCTGGACAGGGCTCATTCCGCCGGCAGCGCCCGTCAATGCCCACGAACCGCCTTCCATGCCGCGTACTCGGACGGTCGTAAGCCGTAGCGAGCCAGCACCCCTTCGTGCAGCCTCCGGAGTTCTTCGACGATCAGCGCCCGTACGCCGGCTTGTTCCCCGTCGTGAACACGCTCGGCTACGGCTCGCTGGATGCACGAAAGCGGATCGAGTTCCGGATGCGTGACGACTTCGCGGATGGTCTGCCTGATGACATCACGCCACGCCAGGCGAAGGGGATCTGGCTCCGCCAGGTCTTGCTTGATGGCCAGGTATTCCTGTGTCGAACGTTCGTACCCCCAGACGTAAAGGTCACGCAGCAGCTCCACGCGAGTCATTTCGTACACGCCGAGGATCGCCCGACTGTAGGCCTGCTCCGGCACGTCCAGAAAGGTCAGCGGACAAAGATTCGCGCGGAACAGCGGCAGATTCGCGGCCAGTCGCGAGGTGCGCTTGTTGATGTCCGCGAAGGGCTGCAGGTAGGGCACGTGCACCATCATGAAAAAGGATTGTTCGAACGGATCTCCGATCTGACTGGCCTTGCCCAGAAGCGAATCCAGCGCGACTTCGATCTGCTGTGGCGTCGAGAGTGGGCGATAGACGCTTTTGCCGATATCGACGGCGTGCTGGCGAATTCGCCCCTCATCAGCGGGATTTGGCAGCAGGTTTTCCGCCAGAGCGCTGTGTAAGTTCGTCAGGGTGTAGCGGTTGAACTCCGCACTGTCGATGTTTTCGACCAACAGTTCGATCGCCGTCTTATGGTTCAGGATCATCTGCGTTTCGATGGCAGCCTTGCCCCGTGCGGCCTTGCCATGCTCGATGAGCTCGCGCGTGTCGAGCCGGGAGTAGGTGTTGCCCTCCAGGTGGCTCGAAGCCCACGACAAGTCGATCAGTAGTCGGCTGAGAATGGCGCGGCTGTAGGTGCCCGCAGGTTCGTCAACGTCAGTGGTTCTGCCCATCTTGTGCAACTGGCGGCGCAGCGACTCCGACAGATACCAGGTCTCATTGGGGCGGTAAGCATCGAGAAAATCGCGCTGGTAGCCTACCGGCTTGCGCGCCTCGAGAGGCTGGTCGAGATAGGCAAGAATGTCCTGGCTGTCGGCAGACAGGGGAATGAAGGGCGGAAACCCGTCTGCTCCGGCGGCGACCACAGCGCGGCCAGATTGTGCCTCTGCACGAACATAGCGGCGGGCCCTGCCTCGACCCACCCCGGCGACCTGGCCGCTCTCGATCAGCTTCGCAATCCAGCGCTGCGCGGTTCGCCTGGCAATGCCGGGATGCGCGGTCAGGAGTTCGGCCAGCGTCAATCCGTCCTCGGATGCCCGGATGCTGTTCAGTAGGTCCTTGGTGGATGACATAGGGGATTTGGCGCCGTTCGACGTGCGTGTGGCGCAATTATGGCGCGGTTTATCGAACTGC
>JBLRXD010000164.1:0-9829 GCA_047920935.1 Pseudomonadales bacterium
GATGGGCGAAATCCCATCACCCCGACCCGATCGAGTCGCTCCCGGCGCCGGGCCGCCCCCCGCGGCGGGGCAACGACAGGTGCCATTTGAGCGCAGCGGCGCGGACCGTGAAGCACACAGCAGCGCCGACCCAGATGGCGATCTGACCCTCGACGTTCAGCGCCACCAGGGCGACATAGGTTGCGGCGCCCGCAAAGGCGGCGGTGGCGTACACGTCCTGACGCAGGATCAGCGGGATCTCGTTGCATACCACGTCGCGGATGATACCGCCCACCACGGCCGTCATCACGCCCATGATCATGGCGATCACCGGGCTGTGGCCGAGCGCCAGGGTTTTCGCCGTGCCCAGCACGCAGAACAGCGACAGGCCGACCGCATCCGCCCACAGCAACCATTGCCCGGCACGATGGATGACATTCGCGGCGACGAAGGTGAGCACCGCGGCGATGAGGCTCATCAGCAGGTAGGTCGTATCGGTCAGCCAGAACACCGGCGCGTCGATGATCACGTCGCGCAAGGTGCCGCCGCCGAGGGCGGGGAGCAGCGCGATGACGATGAAGCCGAACAGGTCCATGCGGCGACGCTCAGCCGCCATGGCGCCTGAGATGGCGAACACGAACACACCGAACAGGTCGAGCAGATAGAAGGTCAACGCGAATCACCCATGTTCCCCCGAGACGGTGAGTCTACCGCGGCCGGTGCCCGTGGGAGCGCCCGAGACATCGTAGGAGCGCGCTCCAGAGCGCGACCCCGCCGCTGTCCTCGACCGCCCCATTCAGCCGGCAGACAGTCTCGGTTCAGTAGCCGTTCACCGCCTGCACCCTAGCCTGATACTGCCAATCACAGGAGAAGGCAGACATGATCAGGTAAGGTAAGGGACTGTTGGGCGTCGGCTTGTTGCTGGCGGGGGCGACCGTGGCGCTGCCCGCCCAGGCGCGGGCCGACGACGTCGCCATGGCGTTCGTGTCGGGCGCTGCGGTGGGTTACGCGCTTCGGGGCGAGGCCGCCCAGGCGCGGCATGTGCACGCGCCGGCCCGATATGCCCATTCGCGGCATTACCTTCAGCCGCGGCGCTACGTTCAGCCGCGGCGCTACGTTCAGCCGCGGCACTATGTCCACCCGAAGTATTACGACCAGCGGCGTGGCGGTCACAGCAACTACCCCAATAAGTACGACCAGAAATACCGCGGCAAGCATCAGGCCCGGCATCACAAACACGACAGGAAGCATGAGGCGTGGCACCGCAAGCACGACCGCAAACACCACGGATATCATGGCCACGGGGGGCGAGCCTACGATTACCGCCGGCCCCCGGCGCGGGCTTACTGACCCCGCCGCAGTGAGATGACGTCTGGCTGGTTGTGGATGGTGATTACCCGCTTGATGAAATCGTCCATGAGGTTGAACGCCTGCTCGGTCTCGGGCAGGTCACGGCCGAAGGCCTGCCAGACGTGCACCATGCCGTGCCAGGTTTGCAGTTCCACCGGGCTGCCGGCGGCGCGGGCCTTGTTGGCGTAGCGGCGCGCGTCGTCGATGAGGATCTCGGCTTCGCTGGCCTGAATCAGCACCGGTGGCAACGCTGACAGGTCGCCGTACACGGGCGACAGTTGCGGATCCGCCGGCGGTATGCGGGCGCGCAGCCAGGCGCTCCACAACAGCAGGCTGCGGGGCATCCGATTGATCATCTTCGCCATCCGCCCGAGCATCGGATCCTGGTCGACGTTGTGGCGGGTGCTTGGGCTGGCGAAGGTGGCATCGGTGAGTGGCGACAGGGCGATGGCCCCGTCCAGTTGCCGCAGGTCGGTCGCCCCGGCGCGAAGTTCGTCGCGTACCCAGGCGATCAGCATCAGGGCGAGGTTGCCGCCGGCCGAATCGCCGGCGACGAACAGCGGCTGGTCGGTGCCCGGCCCCTGCGGGCCGTGCTGCAGCAGCCAGCGATAGGCCGCGCGGACATCCTCGATACCGTCGGGCCGCCGATGCTCCGGCAGCAGCCGATACTCCAACACCAGCAGCGCAAGGCCGGTGCGTCGGGCCAGTTCGGCAGTGATCACCCGATGACTGCGCGGGCTGCCCATGGAGAAAGCGCCACCGTGCAGATACAGCAGCCGGCCGGTGATTTCACCGCTGGCCGGCGTCACCCATTCCGCCGGCCGACCGGCCACCGTTACCGGCGCAATCTCCACCCCGGTGATGTCCGCCTCGGCGCCCATGGCTTCCATGGCTTCGCGCATGAACGTGAGCTGTTCGCGACCCTTGTGCTCCCCGGCGGCGGCGACCATTTCCTTGACCCGGGCAACGGTCTGGGCGTTCTGCGCGCTTGGCGCTTCGTTCATCGGTGCGAACACGGGCTGGTCGAATCGCGACAGATCCGGGCCTTCCAGATGAAACCGGGCAACGGCCCAGAACACCAGCAGGACGATGACGATGGCGACGATCCAGATCATGGCGGTTTTCCTCCGAGGCGCCGGGCTCAGCGCCAAAGGGCGAAGAACTCCTCGATGGCTGCCAGCTGATTACCCTTGGCCGACGACGGCACGATGATGGGCGTCTTGATGCCGGCGTCGAACCAGGCTTCGATGCCCTCGCGTACCTTGCTGGCGGAACCGAACAGAGTGGTGTCAGCCAGCCAGCGATCCGAAAGGCAGCTGGGAACGCGATCCAGATCCTTGTCGGCCAGGGCCTGCTCCACCGCCGTCATCTCCTCTTCGTAGCCGGCTTCTTTCCAGTAGTTGCGATAGTTGGGAAGAAACGCATAGCTGGTCAGGGTGCGCCGGTTCACGGCCATGGCCGCCTGCTCGTCGTCATCGATGCAGGTGGGAATCATGTTGCCGATGAAGAAGTCGTCGTTCCGGCGCGCTTCGTCACCGAGTACCGACAGCGATGTCTGCATGTGCGAGCGGGCGCCGTTGGCGAACACCATGCCGTCGCCGACCTCTTCGGCCAGCTTGATCATCTTCTGGCGCAGGGTGGCGAGCACCAGCGGCGGCAACTCACCCACCCGCGGCACCGCCCGCAGGTCTTCGACGAATTGCCGCATGTCGGCGAGGGGCTTGCCCTGCTTGATGCCGAGGCGGCTCATGGCTGGAGCGTGGCTGACGCCAATGCCGAAGCGGAAGCGGCCGTTGGAGATCTCGTGGATGAATCCGGCGGTGCCGGCAAAATCCGCAGGGTTACGCGTGTAGATGGGCGTGATGCTGGTGCCGAAGTGGATCTCGTTGGTGACCAGCGCGATGGCCTCGCACAGCGACAGGCTGTCGCCCAGGCTCGGGCAGTAGATGCCGGGGAAGCCGCGGCGCTCGATCTCCTGCGCCAACTCGATCATGGTCTTGCGGCGGCCTGGTACGGCGGCCAGGCTGATAGCGGGCAGTTGCGTGGTCATTGAGATCCCCTCGTCCTGATTGTCTGAAGCGCTCAAGGTTCGCGGATTGCAGGGGGTTTGGCAAACGCGCGATCAGAACCAGCCGCCGTTACCGGAGTCTCTGCCCCTGCGTTCCCGCTCCCGCTGTCGCTGGCGGCCGCTGCTTCCCGGCCGCCGGAACAGCCGCACCAGCGCGAGGCCGGCGAGGAACCCGCCCATGTGGGCCCAGAAGGCGACCCCGCCCTGGTCGGTGCCGAGGGTGGGCAGGGCCATCAGCAACTGCAGCAGAAACCAGTACCCCAGCATGTAGATGGCTGGCACCGCCAGTACGGTGACGTAGAAACCGAGGAAGATCAGTAACTTCACCCGCACCTTGGGAAACAGCAAGGCATAGCCGCCCATGACCCCGCCGATGGCTCCGGAGGCACCCACCATGGGAATGACGCTTTCGGGGTTGATGAGGCTCTGGGCGAAGGCGGCAGCCAGACCGCACAGCAGATAGAAGATCACGAACCGCACCGGGCCTATCTCGTCTTCGACGTTGTCGCCGAAGATCCACAGGAACCACATGTTGCCGATGATGTGGAACCAGCCGCCATGCATGAACATGGACGACACCACGGTGAATGGCCGGGGCGAACCTTCGAGTTCGCACGCCAGACCGCGACCGATCGGGACTACCGTGCCTTCCGGCACGTTACCGAGCAGCTCGCCCGGTATCAGCGCATACAGGCACATGGACTCGGCCAGCGCACGGGGATCACCGAGGCCTTGGATGAATACCCACACCAGGGCGTTCAGGCCGATGATGGTCGCCGTCGCCAGGGGAAAGCCAACGCGCGGATTGTCGTCGCTGATTGGGATCAAGGCCCGATCTCACACCAGGCCGGTGAGCCCTGCAACAGGGTTTGTCGATGCATCCCTGCGCCATTCATTTTCCGTGCCTTGTGCTGCTACCCATGCTGCATCAGCGAGGGACGTCGTGCAGCTCCGACCAGTCAACCCAGCGCTTGCGCCCGTGTGCTTTGAGCATGGAACGCTGGATGTGTGGGTAGTGCACGGCGTCCACCAGGTTGCGCTCGCCGCCCATGAGGTAAACCAGATCCTGCTCATACGGATTCGACAGCGAGTGCGCCGGAGACGGCGCCGGAAACCCCATGAAATCCCCCGCCCCGATCTCGAAGCTGGCTTCGCCGATGTGGGCGATGCCCCTGCCGGACAGCACGTAGAGGAACTCCTCGTCGGCGTCGTGGTAGTGATGCTGGGTGCTGTCGCGGCCGGGTTCGAGCCGGATCAGATGAATGCCGATGCGCTCGAGCCCGACGCTGTCGCTGAGCGTGCGCGTCAGCCGCACGGCGTTGGCGTTGAACTGGTGCACGTGACGACGCTCTTCCAGGGCGGTCGCCTGCGCTGCCGTGATGAGATGTCTGGCTGGGTCGGTGTGGCGAGCCTCGTCAGTCATGCAGGGCCTCCGTGAGGGTGGCAATCAGCGCGCGGTTCTGTGCTTCGGTGCCGATGCTGATGCGCAGGCGGTCATGGAGTCGTGGGGTATCGAAGTAGCGCACCAGGATGCGCCGTTCCTTGAGGTAGCCGTAAAGTTGCCGGGCATCGCGGCGCGCACCCGCCGGCACCTGCGCGAGCAGGAAGTTCGCCTCGGACGACGCCGTGGTCAAGCCCAGCTGGTCGAGAGCGTGCCGCAGCGCCTGACGCTCCGCTCGCACCTTACGCCAGCTCCGGGCGGCGTGATCCTGGTCGCCCGCGGCAGCTTCGCCCAGAGCCTGGCTGATGGCGTCGACGTTGTAGCTGTCCCGGGTCTTGGTGAGCATCGGCTCGATCAGGTCCGGGTGCCCGATCAGGTAGCCGAGCCGCAACCCGGCCAGGCTGTAGCCCTTGCTGAAGGTGCGCAGCAGCAGCAGGTTGGGCAGCTCGGCCGACCCCGCCAGCCGGCCGACCAGGTCGTAACCTCTATCTGGGGCGACGAAATCCACGTAGGCCTCGTCCACCAGCAGCACCCCGTTCAGCGCTCGAGCCAGGGTGACGAGTTCATCGGCGCTGGTGAGCACCCCGGAAGGTGCATGGGGGTTGACGATGCAGGTGAGCCTGGCGTCGGCGGCGTTCAGCTGCGCGGCCGCGTTCGCGGGCAGCCGCCAGGCATCGTCCAGAGGCAGCGACAGGGTGCGGGCATCCTGCACCTCTGCCAGCACCTGATACAGGGAGTAGCTGGGTTCGGCCATGGCGAAGGCGGCGCCGGGGTCGACGAACGTGGTCATCGCCAGGCGCAAGCCTTCGTCACCACCGTGGGTCACCAGAATGTGGTCGCGGCTGACGCCGTGCAGGGCGGCGAGCCGGTCGCGCAGCGCGTCGGCCGTTGGCTGCGGGTAGGTGCGCAGCACGTTGGCACGCAGGTTGGCGAGGGCCTCCTGAACCCGAGGGCTCGGTGGGTAGGGGTTCTCATTGGTGTTGAGCTTGATGGTGTCGCGGTCGAGGGGTTGCTCGCCCCAGGTGTAGCCGCGCATGCGGCTGATGTTGCTGCGCTGATAGCTCATGGTCGGATTGCTGCCTCGTCATCGGTGGTGGTGGGCACCAACGGCTCGCCGGCGTCGGCCGGCCCCAGCAACAGCGCCAGCCAGCGAGTGGACGGATTTGCTTCCAGGGCGATCTTCGCGGTCATGGTCAGGGGCACCGACAGCAGCATGCCCACCGGCCCCAGCATCCAGCCCCAGAACACCAGCGACAGGAACACCACCAACGGCGACAGCCCGAGCCCGCGGCCCATGTAGCGGGGCTCGACCCAGTTGCCCATCACCACATTGATCGCCAGGTAGATCATCATCGTCAGCAGCGCCGGACCCACTCCGAGTTGGATCAGTGCCAGCAGCACCGCCGGCACCGCGGCGATGAACGAGCCGATGTTGGGAATGTAGTTGAACAGGAACGCCACCAGCCCCCAGAGCACGGGAAAATCCACGCCCACCAGCGTCAGGGCCAGGGTGACGATGATGCCGGTGGCAACGCTCACGGTGGTCTTGATGCCCATGTAGCGATTGACGTTGCTGGCGAAGCGGGCGAAGTAGGGCATGTCCCGCTCCGGCTGGCGCAACACCTCCCGCAGCTTGCGGGGAAAGCTCGAAGCTTCCGAGAGGATGAAGATCACCGTCACCAGGATCAGGAAGCCGTTCGACAGCACCCCGCCGAGGCCCCTCAGGGTGTTGCCGGCCAGGGCCAGCGCCATGCCCGGGTCGAGTTGCGACAGCAGCAGCTCGTTGGAGATCTCGATGCCCAGCAGCTCGAAGCGGCCGACCACGTCGACCAGCACGGCGGCCAACCGCGCCTGGTAGAACGGCAGCCGGGCGGTGAATTCGCCCACGGACTGAGCGACCACGGCGCCGACGCCGATCAGCACGATGATGATCCCGACCATTACCACCGGGATGGCCAGCCACGCCGGCACCCGACGCTGTTCCAGCCAGAACACCGGGGTGGCGGCGATGGTGGCGATGAAGACGGCCAGCAGGAACGGTACCACCACCGCCTGGGCGGCCTTGAGGCCGGCGGCGATGACGATCAGGGCGGCGATCACGAGCAGACTCTTGCTGGTCGGTCCCATGCTGGGCTCGGTGCTGGCGGTGGCGCTAGTCTAGGGAACGGCGGTGGGTGAGGCTAGGCAGCTGACCGCGCACGCTGGCCACCCGTTGCGGGTCGATGTCGGCCAGCACCACGCCGTCGCCGTCCGCCAACTCACCCAGCACCTCGCCCCACGGATCGACGATCAGGGTGTGGCCGTAACTGCTGCGCTTGCCCCAGTTGTGACCGTGCTGTGCCGGGGCGATCACGTAGCACTGCGCCTCGATGGCGCGAGCCCGCAGCAGCACGTGCCAGTGAGCGGCTCCCGTGGGCCGAGTGAAGGCGGAGGGTACGGTCACGGCAACGGCGCCGCGATCGACCAGCGCCTGAAACAGGTATGGGAAACGCAGGTCGTAGCACACCGTCAGCCCCAGCCGCCCGAACGGCAGCTCGCTGGTCACCGCCTCGCTGCCGGGCAGGGTGCGCGTCGACTCCCGCAGCTCGGTGCCATCTGCCAGGCACACGTCGAACAGGTGGATCTTGCGGTAGCAGGCGGCGATGTCGCCCTGGGGGTCGATGTGCACGCAGGTGTTGAAGCTCTTGCCGGGTTCCGGGGCGAGCTCGTGGAAGCCGCCGAGAATCAGGTGCACGCCGGTTTCCCGGGCCAACTGCTGGCAGCGCAGCAGAATCGGCCCCGGGGTGGCGCTGGCATGCTCGCCGACCGGTAGCCGCTCCAGCAGCACCAGCTTGTCCTGCTCGGGGCCCAGGAACGCGAACGCCTCGGGCAGCGCCACCACCTGCGCGCCCTGGTCGCGGGCCTGGCGAACCAGGCGCTCGGCCTGGCTGAGGTTGCGCTCTACGTCCGGGGTGGCGCACAGCTGCACGGCGGCAATGCGGGTGGTGTTGGCTGGCTGCATGTTGCCCGCGCCCGTGCTCAATCGGCGTTTGTCGGGGACAGTCGCGGCTGCACGCAGGTGATCTTGTTGCCGATGAATTCTTCGATGCTGGGCAGGTTGAAAGCGTCGTCTTCGGAGACGAAGCTGATGCTGATTCCCTCGGCGCCGGCGCGACCGGTGCGACCGATGCGATGCACGTAGTCTTCCGGATCCTCGGGCAGGTCGAAGTTCACCACGTGGCTGACGCCTTCGACGTGAATGCCGCGACCGGCCACGTCGGTGGCCACCACGTAGGGCACATCACCGTCTTTGAAGCGTTGCAGGGTCGACAGCCGCTTGCGCTGCGGAACATCGCCCGCCAGGCCCTCCACCTGCAGCCCCCGCTTGGTCAGGTAAGTGACCAGACGGTGGGTCTGGTCGCGGCGGTTGGCGAAGATCAGCGCCCGCTGCGGCTTTTCGTTGCGCAGGAAGCCGGCCAGCACCTTGGCCTTTTCGTCTGCTCCGACCAGCCAGAATTCCTGGGCGACGGTGTCCGTGGCCACGGTTTCCGGGGCGATGGAGACGTGTTCGGGCTGCAGCGTCCAGGACGTCGCCAGGCGCATGACGTCGTCGTTGAAGGTGGCGCTGAAGAACAGGGTCTGGCGCGCGCGCTTGTGTGGCGTCTGGTAGATGATGCGCCGCACGTCGGGGATGAATCCCATGTCGAGCATGCGGTCGGCTTCGTCGAGCACCAGCACTTCCACCTGCTTCAGGTTCAGCTGGCGACGGTTGATGAAGTCCAGCAGGCGCCCCGGGGTGGCCACCAGCAGGTCGAGGCGGCCGGAGCGAACGCGCTCCAACTGCTTCTGAAAATCCATGCCGCCCACCACGCAGTGCACGCCCATGTCCATGTACTTGGCCAGATCCACCGCATCGCTTTCGATCTGCAGCGCCAGCTCCCGGGTGGGAGCGAGGATCAGGGCTCGGGGTGTGCCTTTGGGCCGAGGCGTCTGGTCCGGGTTCTCCCACAGCCGCGTGAGAATCGTGATGAGAAACGCTGCTGTCTTGCCGGTGCCCGTCTGGGCCTGCCCGGTGACGTCGTAATCCGACAGGCTGAAAGGCAGCACCGTGCTCTGGATCGGGGTGCAGTAGTCGAACCCGAGATCGGAGATGGCGTGCATCAGCGGTAGCGGCAGGGCGAACTCGTGAAAACGGATCTTCACTGGATCCGCAGGCGGGTCGAAATCGGTCAGTTGCCAGTCGGTCACGATGCTGTTTTTTCCCTTCTTGTGGAGATTTCATCCCGAACGCTGGCGAGCTTCACGCACAGCACCAGAATTTCCATGGCTACCTTCACGTCGTTCAGAGTGGCGAACGTGGGGGCAATGCGCAGGTTGGTGTCGTCGGGGTCGTGGCCGTAAGGAAACGTCGCGCCCGGCGGGGTCAGACTCAGACCTGCTTCCGCGGCGAGCCCGGCCACCTGCCCGGCAAGGCCGGGGCGGGTGTCCAGCGACACGAAGTACCCCCCGCGGGGGGTAGTCCAGCGAGCGATGTCGAGTTCGGCGAGGCCGTCGCGCAGGGCCTGCTCGACCGCATCGAACTTCGGCTTGATCAGCGCAGCGTGCTGCGCCATGTGATTGCTCAGGCGATCGCGGAGGAACTGCGCGTGCCGCAGCTGATTGACCTTGTCGGGGCCGATGCTGAAGTAGCCCATACGCTGCTCCAGCGCGCGCAGCACGGCTTCGCTACCGGCGACGAAGCCGAGCCCGCCGCTGGCGTAGGTGATCTTGGAGGTGGAGGCAAAAGACACCACGTGATCGGCGGTCTCTGCCGCGTCGGCATGCGCCATGATGGGAGCCAGTGGGGCGCCGGGAAACTCGAAGTCGTGCACGGCGTAGGCGTTGTCCCACAGCACCACGAAATCGTCTGCGGCAGCTTCCCGGGGCAGCTCGGCCAGGGCAGCCACCACCGCGTCGGAGTAGATGCAGCCGGTGGGGTTGGAGTATTTGGGCACGCACCAGATGCCTTTGAT
>JBLRXD010000165.1:0-9770 GCA_047920935.1 Pseudomonadales bacterium
TGCCGGAATCTCTCCCAGGAACTCGTCACGAGGGCGATCCACCGCACGGCCGAGTCCCTCGAGCGCTGGGGAATCGCCAATCCCCGTGTCGGCGTCGCTGGGCTGAACCCGCACGCGATCGGGCGCCAGGAACGTGAGTCAATCGAGCCTGGGGTGGCGGCGGCAGCGGCGGCCGGGGTCGCCGTCGAAGGTCCCGTTGCACCGGACACCGTGTTTCGACGCTGTATCGACGGACGCTACGACGTGGTGATCGCCATGTTCCACGATCAGGGCCATATAGCCATCAAGACCTGGGGTTTCGAAGGCAACTGCGCTGTGTTCCTGGGCGCGCCTTATCTTTTTCTGAGCGTCGGACACGGCACGGCCTACGACATTGCCGGACGGGGGGTTGCCGATCACCGGATGATGCTGTCCGCCCTGCTTCAGGCTGCGAGCCTGGCATCCGGCCGCGGGTTTTGTTGAGCCGAACTCTGTCTTATCGAGAGGAAATGAAGTCCCGGAGTTTACGGTTGCAAATCTCTCAGCGTTCGGCACCCGAGACGTTGCCGACGGCGGCCCTGGCGAAATCCGTGACGCTCTTGTAATCGGCCTTGCCGTTCGGCGCCCGCAGGGGAACATTCGAGATCAGGATTCGCTTCGGCGCCTTGTACGGCGCGAGCTGTGACTTGACGTGCTCGCGCAGCGCAGCCTCGTCGAATTTCGCCGGATCCGCAGGGACGACGACGCCGGTGACTGCCTGCCCCCAGCGCTCGTCCGGCACGCCGACGACCAACGCGTCCTCCACGTTGGGATGGGTCTTGAGCGACTCCTCGATCTCCTCGGGATAAATCTTCTCGCCTCCAGAGTTGATGCACACGGAGCCCCGGCCGAGCAGGGTCAGCGTACCGTCGGCCTCGACCACGCACCAGTCGCCCGGAACGGAGTAGCGCACCCCGTCGATCACGGGGAACGTCGCTGCCGTTTTCTCCGGGTCCTTGTAGTAACCCACCGGAATCGGGCCGGGGCGGGCGATGAAACCTGGTTCGCCGCTACCGGGCTGCACGGGACGATGATCTTCAGTGAATACTTTGCAGTGCTCGCCGATCGTGAACTTGGCCGTGGCGGCTTCCTCGTCGCCGGTGGTCCGGGAGGTGCCGAAGCCGATGGCCTCGGAGGCGCCGAAAGAGTCCATCAGCACCATGTTGGGGTTTTGCTGCAGCAGACCGCGCTTCACCTCCGGCGACCACATGACGCCCGAGCTGACGATGCCGAACACGCTGGAGATATCGTAAGAGCCAGGTTGCTCCTCGAGCGCCCGCAGCAGTGGCTTGGCGAACGCGTCGCCGACGATGGCGAGCGAGTTGACCCGGTAGCGCTCGACCGTTGCCCACATGGCGTGGGGGTCGAGACTGTGTTCCGGCACCGTGACCACGCAGCCGCCCTGGGTCAGCGTGTTGATGCTCGTCAGCATGGCGGTGCCGTGCATGAGCGGACAGGCGGCCAGCATCTTGCCCCGCATGGGGGCCTTGGCGACGCGCTGGGCGTGCTCCGCCGGGGACTCGGGTGCGGCCTGGCCGGGATTCAGCAGTGATGCGCCTGAGCCGCCGGCCTGCCAGATGGCTTCGTGCTCCCACATCACGCCCTTGGGCAGGCCGGTAGTGCCTCCGGTGTATATGAAGAGCAGGTCTTTGCCGCTGCGTTCGATGTCGAGGGGCGAGCCGTCACCTTCGCAGACGATATCGTCGTAGCCCACGGCGAAGTGTGCCGCGCGATCTTGCGGCTGCTCGAAGTAGGGTGTGACCTCGATCCAGACACGTACCTGCGGCAGACGCGTGCGCAGCGCTGCCACGTGCTCGCGGAACTCGGCGCCGTACACCACGGCCTCGGCGTCCGAGTTGTCGAGGATGTAGTGCAGCTCGTTGTCGCGGTAGCGGTAGTTGACGTTCACGTGGACGTAGCGGCCCTTGAAGCTTGCGACCATCGTCTCGATGTACGCAGGGCAGTTACGCATGTAGTGCGCGACCTTGCTGTCCGGGCGCAGGCCCTGGGTGGCCAGATAGCGGGCCAGTCGGTTGCTGCGCCGCATCAGCTCCGGCCATGAGATCGTAATGCCTGCCGAGCCGCCCGGGCCGGCGTGGATGCAGGCCGGATGCTCATCGTTGCTGACCTCGGCGATGGCTTCAAGGACGTCGGCGAAGTTCCAGGCCATGGGATTCTCCAATCAGTTATCGGCGAAATTCGGCATCACCTTGCGGGAAAACAGGTCGAGAGAGTCCAGTAGCTGGGCCGGGGTGTGCAGGCCCTGAGGAATGAGCAGGAAAGCCTCTTCGATGGGCACGCTCTTAGACACGGTTTCGATCTGCCGGTTCAAGGTATCGGGAGACCCGACGAGCAGCTGGGGCAGCCCCTGTCCGAAGGGGGTGGCCCAGGTTTTCCAGAACCACTCCATGTCTTCGAACAAGGCCTGGGCTTTGGCATCCGTCTCGGCACACACGGCGATGCCGCCCCAGCAGGCCTGTTCCCCCGGCGCTACGTCGTGGCCGTGGCGTCTGGCCTCTTCCTCCCATTCCCTCCACAACAGCTCGAGGAACTCGGTGTTGCCCGACAGCACGATCGGCCGCCCCTTGTAGCGGGCCCAGAATTTCGCCGTCCGCAGACTCTGCGAGAAGCCGCCGTAGAGCGGGATGTGCGCCTGGTAAGGCTTGGGCGCAATGCCCACCTCGTGCACGCGCATGTCGGCGTCCACGCCCCGGCCGTATTGAACATAGACCGGATGATCATGAGGGTTGACGAATTCCGGGGGTGGGAACTGCCAGAACCGGCCCTGATGGTTGATGGTGTCGTGACCGAGCGCCTTGACGACCACGTCGACGAACTCGGCGAAATACTCGCGGTTCAGCTCGTTCTCCGGGCCATCCGCGTTCCAGGGCCCGACGGCGGCGAGTTCCGGGCGGATCTTGTAGTTCTCGACCCAGCGAGCCTGATAGCCGCGCACCAAGCCCACGCCGAACCGACCCTTCAACATGTGATCCATGGTCGCGATCTTCTCGGCCGTCATCAGCGGGTTGTTGACGGTGCTGACGAACCCGCAGGTGACGATGCGCAGCCGGCGGGTGTGCTGACCCAGCCACATGGCCATCAGACACGGGTCGTTGGAGATCTCGAAGCCTTCGATCTGCAGATGGTGCTCGGGGTGGCCGAAGGCGAAGTACCCGGCATCGTCGGCAAAGGCCGCCACTTCGCCGAGCTCGGCGAGCATCCGCTGGTAGAGCTCGGGCCGGCGGCCGGCCATGCCGGCCTCGAGCTCCGCCCGGCGCCCGATGGTGCAGTAGACGAACAGGCCGAACTTCATGTGGCCCTCCCATTGCGCAGCAGCCTGCCGGGCAGGGCACCCGGGCCTGCGATCTGATCCTCGTCCGCCTGGCGCAGCAGGATTCCGTTGACGATCACCGCCTCGATGCCGCGGGCGCGGCTGATGAGGCGCTCCGCCCCGGCGGGCTGGTCCGTGACCCGCTCCAGCGGGCTTGCTCCCACGGTGTCCGGATCGAAGACCACGATGTCGGCGGGCCGGCCGACGGCGAGCAGCCCGCGATCGGCGATGCCGAACACCGTCGCCGGCAGCGAGGTGAGCATCTGCACCGCCCGCTCCAGAGAAAGCACGCCGGTTTCCCGCACCCAATGGCCGAGCAGGTGGGTGCTGTAGCAGGCATCGCAAAGCTGGCTGGCGTGGGCGCCGGCGTCGGAGAGCCCCAGCACCACATGATCGTCGCTGAGCATCGTCGCCACTTCCGACTCGTCGGCATTGGCCACCGGCATGCGAATGCGGGTGTCGAGCTCTTCCTCGATGACGAGATCGAGCACGAAATCGGCGATGCGTTTGCCTTTCTCCGCGGCGAGTTCCGGGAGCAGACGTTCCTGATACTCCGGGTGTAAGCGGCTGTAGGAGACCGCCGCCTTGGCGAACGCGTCGGTCAGCGCGCCGCCGTCGATCATGCGGTGGAATTCGCTGCGGAAATCCTCGGAGGCGTATGCCTGCATGCGGCTGGCCGGGTCGGCGCCGGAGAGCTTGTTGAACACCGGGTTCATGTCCAGCAGGAACGGCTCCTTCAGGGTGAACTCCAGGACCAGCGGCCGGCAAGCCACCTGGGGCCAGACGTCCGCGCCGCGCGCCTGGATGGCGGCGGATCGTTCGAGCTGATCCGCGACCGAGCTGTTGCGCAGCAGCCCGCCGCCGCCGAGCAGCGCCGTCCAGCTCACGCGGATGCCGTGGCTGCTCGCCAGACGTTCGAACTCGGGCAGCGCCAGGCCCTTGCCGATGGTTGCCTGCATCACGCCGCGGCCGGCGGCGGGAACGGTGGCTGCCAGCGCGTCGATTTCCTCGAAGCTTGCGAGTCGGCTCGGCACCGGCCGGCCCTCGAAGCCGACGTGGGTGGCGGCCTTCGACGTGGCGAAACCGAGTCCTCCTGCGGCGATCGCTTGACGCACGATCCGCTGCATGGCCGCGATCTCGTCGCCCGTGGCTTCGCGCTCGGTCGCCTCCTCGCCCATCACGTAGAGACGCACAGGAGTGTGGCCGACCAGGGCCGCGACGTTGATGGCACTGCCGCGGCTCTCAATGGCGTCGAGGTACTCGGGGAACGTCTCGAAGGCCCAGTCGTCGCCGAGGCCCGCGAACAGCGCCTCGGCGGTCATGCCTTCGACCTTCTCGAGGGTCCGCACGATGAGTTCCCGATGTACCGGCCGGGTCGGGGCGATGCCGAAGCCGCAGTTGCCCATGACGACGGTCGTGACGCCGTGCCAGGGAGAGATCGTCAGCATGCGGTCCCACAGGATCTGGGCGTCGTAGTGGGTGTGGATGTCGACGAAGCCCGGCGCGACCACCTTGCCGCCGGCGTCCAGCGAGCGCCTGGCCTTGCCGCTCACGTCGCCCATGGCAACGATGCGGCCGTCCTTCACCGCGATGCTACCGGGCCGGCCCGGCGCACCGGAGCCGTCTACGAGCGTGCCGTTATCGATTCTCAGGTCGAAAATCATGGCGTTGCCTCCCCGTGCTCAGTGCACCTCGATGCCGTACCAGTCAGCGACGTTGTCGTGGCAGATCCAGTCCTTCTCCTGCTCGGTCAGGTGAGCCGTCTGCGCGGCGAGCACCGATTGCGACCGGGGCCAGGTGGAATCGCTGTGGGGGAAATCGCTCGCCCACATCAGCCGCCGCACGTTCACCAGATCCTTGCACTGGAACGCCACGTAGTCGTCCTGGAAGGTCATGGCAATGTGCTCGCGAAAATACTCGCTGGGCTTGCGTTCGAGCGGCGGCGCTTTCATCCAGTAGCGGTGGTACTCGTAGGCGTGGTCCATACGGTACATGTAGTGGGGCACCCATCCCGCGTCCGCTTCTGCACAAACCAGCTTCAGCCCAGGATGCCGGTCGAACACACCGGAGAAGATGAACAGCCCCATCACGTCCTGACAGCCGCGGATGATCTGCAGGAAGGCGTTGATCTTGGGGCCGCGCGTCGCGTTCAGGCCGCTGGAGCGTGAGGTCAGGATGTGGAACGACAGGGGCATGCCGAGGTCGATGGCCGCCTCCCACAGCGGATCGAAGCGCGGGTCGTCGTAGTCGAATTCGGTGCCGGGCTCGCCGGGCATCATCACGCCGACGAACCCGAGCTTGCGCATCTCCTCGAGCTCACGCACGGCAGCTTCGACGCTGGTGACGGCAGTCTGGCCGAGCCCGAAGACCCGGCCCGGGGCGCCGGCGCAATACTCGGCGAGCCAGCGGTTGTAGGCTTCCATACAGGCTTGCTTGTACTCGCTGTCCGGGTGATTGCACAGCACCATGCCCACGGTGGGGTAGAGGATCTCTGCCGCGATGCCGTCGCGCTCCTGGTCCGCCTGCCGGGCCTTCGGGTCCCAGCCGGAGCGGTGCAGGTCCTTGAAGGCAACGCCGTCGGCCTTGATGTCCTTGGGATCGAGGCCGGCTGCGGCGACGAGACCCAGAGGAATGGGCGAGGGCATCCCGTCGATGACGAACACATCGCCGAGCCCCTGCATCTGCGTGATGTGCGGGGCCTTGTCCCGGTATCGAGGGCCGATGTGGGCAGTGTAGCAATCCGGCGGCTCCGTGATGTGAGAATCGGCTGAAATGATCGGTTTGCTCATGAGGCGCTCTCCTGGAGGTGTGGCGTGATGACGGTACCGTCGAAAAACCTGGGATTGACGGCGGTGTACAGGGAAACGGCATTGCCGAACACGAAGTCGCGGAAGTTCGCGGGCGTGATCAGCTCGTGCTCGACGAGTTCGTAGGCCTCCGCCAGCACACCGCTCATATCGGGCACGTCCCAGTGCCCGATGTCCGAGCTGAACAGTGCCTTGAGCTCGGCGCCGAGCGGGTTGCCGCGGCGGTTGAAGGCAAACTGGTTGATCGGGTCGTCCGCTTCGCAGCCGAAATGGAACGGCTCGACGAAAAGCTCGACGATCTGCTCGACGCGGTCGATCTGCAATGCGGCGAACTCGTCCAGCGTGGCTGGATCCTCATTCGGATTGGACAGGATCCGCAGCGTCCGGTCGATCTGTTCCTTCTTGTCCGCGAAGGGCTTGGGGGCGTAGCGGTCGAACAGGCGCTCGAACTCGGCCCGGTCGAGCATGGCCGGATCGTAGTGGCGCAGGGCCTCGACGTTACGCTTTTCCCAATGGCCGATCAGATCGGAGAACAGGTTGCAGGCCCAGCCGACCCCGCCCTCCAGGAAAGCGAAGGTGAGGCCGGGAAATCGCCGGGTCACGCCGCCGAGGAACAGCGATCGGCAGATCGCTTCCTGGGCGGCGGCGAAATTGCCGATGTGGTTGTAGACGTAACTCTTGTCGCTGGCCCGGCTGCCCCAACCCATGCCGGAGGAGTGGAACGCCGGGGCGAATCCGAGGCGCTCACAGGCGGCCCAGACCGGGTCGTAGTCGTAGGCGTTGTCGAATCCGACGACGTCGAGCCGCCGGCGGCCGTTCACGTCGCGCTGGTTCATGCCGCCGAGCAGCACTGTCTTCAGCCCCAGCGTTCGGGCGTGTTCCAATTCCGCAATGGCTTCCCCGGGGGTGTTCATGGGAATGACCGCCACCGGCGCCAGCCGATCGGCGAATTCACCGTAGAGCCGGGCATGGTAGAGATTGAAGGCCCGGCAGGCCGCCTGGCGGACCTCGTCCTCCTCGAGGCCCAGCGCGAACAGCCCGTGGGTCGGGTAGAGCACGGCGAAATCCAGGCCCATCTCGTCGAGCCGGTCGTACAGCAGGCGCGGGAACATGGCCGTGGCGCGATCGAGGGTGTTGCGCGCCGGCACGGCCCACCAGGGCGGCCGGATCGTCAATCCGGGGCCACCGTTGGCCCTGGCCTCGAGCGCGAGCGGCAGGCCATCCAGGCAGCCGCTGCGCTCGAACTGTCGCGCCACCTCGGGTCCCGCGACTTCCCGGCAGTACTCGGCTACCTGGGGCATGAACTCGATGGTGTGGCCATCGGCATCGATCACCGGATGATCGAGCCGCTCTCGCAGCGAGCTGCTCATGTTGTCTCCAGCCGGAACACCGGCGTCTGAAAGTCGTCAGTGATGCGCTTGAACGCTACTCGGACCGGGGCGTCGAGCTCCAGCTGGGCCGGATCGGCGTCGATGAGCTGACTGACGAAGCGGACGCCCTCGTCGAGCTCGATCACGGCAGCGATGAACGGCACGTCGAACGCGGGGTGAAAGACCTGATGGGTGACCGTCCAGGAATACAGGGTGCCGCGGCCGCTCACCGGCGCCCACTCGTACGCCGTGGAGCCGCATTCGGCGCACTGGTAGCGGGGCAGATGCCGCAGCGTGCTGCAGTCGGTGCAGCGCTGGAAGCGCAGCACGCCGTCCTGCAGCGTCTGCCAGAACTCGGCATTGATGGGGTCGACGTTCTTGGGTAAAGGCCAGTGGCTCATGTCACCTCCGGAGAATGGCTATGCTGCCGTCGCCGAGATCGCCCCAGCCGGTGACGATGCCGATCTCGGCGTCGGTGACCTGGGCGCTGGAATCGCCGCGGAGCTGGCGTGTGGCCTCGACAACGTGGTTGAGACCCCAGACGTGGGCCTGGCTCAGGAGCCCGCCATGGGGGTTGAGTGGATAGCGCCCGCCCGGCTGCAGGGCGCCGTCCTTGACGAAGTCCCATACCCCGCCGCGCTCGGCGAAGCCCAGGGCCTCGAGTTGCAACAGCACGACGTAGGTGAAACAGTCGTAAATGCAAAGGAAATCCGCGTCCTGGGGCGTGATGCCGGCCATCTCGAAGGCCCGCGGCGCCGCATAGGAGAGACCGATGCGGAACGGATCTTCCCGGGAGGGAATGTCGTCCGCTGGGTACGGATGCCCTTCCGCGGCAGCCATCACGTATACCGGCCGGTGGCGCAGATCCCGGGCGCGGTCGGCGCGGGTCAGCACCACGGCGCAGGCGCCGTCCGTTTCCAGGCAGCAGTCGTTGAGCCGGAACGGCTCGGAGACCATCCGCGACTGCAGGTACTGGCTCATATCGAGCGGCCGTTCCCGCATGAGCGCGCGCTCGTTGCTCTGCGCGTGTGCGCGGCAGGCTACCGCGACCTGGCCGGTGGCCTCATCGGGGATGTCGTAGAGCCGCTTGTGACGGGTGGCGAGCCACGCGTACATCTGCACCGGCAAGGTCACGCCGTAGGGAATGTAGAACCCCTGCATGGTCGCGGACAGGGTCGTCATGCCCATGGGGCGGGTCGGCGGCTGGCCGGGCTTCGGACGAAGCGCCGAGTAGCCGTTCCAGCCCAGCACCACGAGCACGCTTTCGCAGATGCCGCTGGCGATGGCGGTGGCCGCGTTCTGCAGCGCGGCCGTCGGGCTCGCCCCACCCATATGCACGGTGGACGCGTAGCGCAGGATGGGAATGCCCAGATTCGCCGCCAGCTCCTCGGACGTCGTGTAGATCGGTGGCGGCACCAGCCCGTCGATGTCGCGAGCGGTCAGCCCGGCGTCATCGATGGCGGTGCGGGCGGCTTCCAGCATCAGGTCCACGGCCGTGCGTGCCGTGCCCTTGACGTAGTCGGTCTCGCCGATGCCGACGATGGCCGCCTGGTCCTTGATGGTCATGAACGAAAGCTCCTTCGTGTCGCTGGTTGAATTCTCATCGCCCTCGTTGCCTCATTGCGCCAGATATCCCCCGTCCACCACCAGCTCGGTGCCGGTGACGAAGGCCGCCGCATCGCTGACAAGGTAGGCGACGCCGTCGGCGATGTCGTCGGCGGCACCAAGACGTCCGAGCGGATGGCGGTTGATCACCGCGCTGCGAAAGCGCTCACCGCTGCCGGGCTCGGCTGCCTCCATACGCGCGACGCCGGCCCGAAACAGCGGCGTGTCGATGAAGCCCGGATGAATGCTGTTGACCCGGATGTGCTTCGGCGCGAGCTCGAGCGCCGCCGCCTTGCTGAACAAGCGCACGCCTCCCTTGCTGGCGCAGTAGGCGGCCGCGTTCCGCCCGCCGACGAACCCCATCACGGAGGACACGTTGACGATGGCGCCGCCGCCGTGCCAGCGCCCGGCGCGCTCCGCCAGGTGGGGAATGGCGTGCTTGGTGCCGAGGAACACGCCATCCAAATTGATGCTCGTCAGGCGCCGCCAGGACTCGAGCGACAGCGTCTCCAGGGGCCTGGCAGCCGAGGCGACACCGGCGTTGTTCACCAGCACGTCGAGCCCACCGAAGCGCTCTACGACTGCATCCATGGCCTTCGCCCAGGCTGCCTCGTCCGCAACGTCCAGCCTCAGCCCGGC
>JBLRXD010000166.1:0-9721 GCA_047920935.1 Pseudomonadales bacterium
CGTAGAACTTCAACCGGCTCTGGGCCAGCTCGCGGGCGGTGCGGCGCGCTTCGGTAACGTCGCGCAACACCCCATAGGTGCCGACGAAGCTGCTGGCACGGCCGTCGTCGCCGTCGTAGAGGCCGGTGGCGGAGAACTCGAGAACCCGGGCGGCATCGCCGCCGGGCTGGTACTCGAACTCGAAGTGCCGGGTGGCGCGCTCGCCGGTGCGGCGCTCGTCGAAGTGGTGACGCAGCGACGCCGCCAGCTCCGGGCCTACGACCTGCTGCCACGGCAGACCGGTGACGTCTGCCGGCGCCTGCTCGAAGATCTCTGACACCGGCTTGTTGGCGAAGGTGAAGCGGCCCTGATCGTCGAGCACGTAGATCAGATCGGGAGAGGCGGTGACAAGGAACTGGTGCAGGTCGTGGTCGGCCTGGGCCCGGGCGGTCATGGCGCGGTTTTCGCGCTCGAGCCGCAGTTGCTCCAGGGCGTTGCCGACGCTGGTCAGCAGCCGCTCGGGCTCGTAGGGCTTGGGCAGGTAGTCGTAGGCGCCGAGCCGGAGGATGGGGGTGATGGTGGCCACCGAGCCCTCGCCCGAAAGCACGATGGTCTTGACGTCCACCTTCTGGTCGGAGAGAAATTCGAGCACGTCGATGCCGGAGATGCGCGGCATGTTGATGTCGAGCAGCAGCACCTGAAACTCGCCGTTGCGCAGCCGCTGCATGGCCCCGGCGGCATCGGTGGTCGCTTCCGCGCGCAAGCGCCGCAGCGCCAGCAGCTCGCGCACGCTGGCCGCGTGCGCGGCGTCATCATCGAGGATGAGAATCTGCGCGTCCGTAGGTGTGCTCATCCAGCGGGGTCGTGGCATCCGAGAAGAATTGCCGCATACTAACACCATGACTTGGCGATTCGGGAGAAGGCAGTGAGCTACGAGCAGATTCGCTTCGAAGTCACCGACGGGGTTGGTTTGTTGACCCTCAACCGGCCCGATCGGTTGAACGCGTGGACGTACCAGATGAGCGGCGAACTCACCGACGCCATCGAGTACTGCAACGGCGCAGACACGGTGGGCGCCATGGTGATCACCGGTGAGGGCCGCGGTTTCTGCGCTGGCGCCGACATCGCCGACCTGTTTCAGGCCCGGCTCGACGGCGACGACGTCGCCAAGACCCGCAGCGCCGCCCGCACCGCCGATTGGGTCGCATTGCTGCGGCGCTCGAAGCCCATCATCGCTGCAGTGAACGGCGCCAGTGTCGGCGTCGGGGCCACCATGATCCTGCCGTGCGACATCATCATGGCCTCGGATACCGCCCGCTTCGCCATGGCCTTCGTGAAGATGGGCCTGGTGCCGGAACTGGCGAGCTCGCACTTTCTGGTGCAACGCATGGGCTTCGGCAAGGCGAGCGAGATGTGCCTCACCGGGCGGCTGTACACGGCGCGCGAGGCCCACGACATGGGCCTTGTCGATCATCTCATCCCCCACGAGCAGTTGCTCGGCAAGGCGCTGGAACTGGCGCGCAGCATCGCGGCCAACCCCGGCCCACAGCTGCGCTGGATCAAACAACTGCTCGACGACAACGGCTGCGCCAGCGATCTCGAGGCGGTGCAACAGCGCGAGCAGGCGTTGCTGCAGCAGGCCTACGCGACGCCCGAGCACAAGGAAGCGGTGGCGGCGTTTCTCGAGAAGCGCGAGCCCGACTATCGGCGCGTGCGGCCGCCCGGCTGACCGGGTGACGATGCGCGACACCCTGGTCAACATCGCGAACTCCCTGGGCGACGGCCAGCCCCCCTGGCTGCTGGCAGCATTCCTCGCCGGAGCGGCGTCCGCGGGCTTGTTCTGGTCGTGGCGCGCGCGATCGCGGCTGCGGCTGGCGGAACGGCAGGGCGAGTTGCGCGCCGCCGAAGGTTTTCAGCGCGAGCGCGTGCAGCTCGAGCAGCGCCTGGCCGATCGCTCCCACGAGTTGCTGCGTACCGAGGGGCGCCTTGATCAGCTCGAAGGGCAACTCATCGACCTGCAGCAGCAGTTGCGGCAGCGCTCCGACGCGCTGGCCCAACGGCAGGCCACCGAAGCCGCATTGCAAGCCCGGCTCGAAGAAACCCACAAGAGCTTCGCCGAGAAGGAAATCCTGTTCCGGCAGGGCAGCGAGACCTTGAAACGCGAGTTCGAACTGCTCGCCAACAAGATCTTCGAGCGCCAGGGCGAGCGCCATCAGGCGAAGCTGGCCGACGTGCTGACGCCACTGCGCGAGCAGCTCACCGATTTCCGCAAGCGCGTCGATACCGTTTACAGCACCGAGAGCAAAGATCGCGCATCGCTGCTGGTGGAGGTGCGCAACCTGCAGCAGGCCAGCGAGCGCATCAATCGCGAGACCGAGAACCTCACGAAAGCCCTCAAGGGCGACGCCAAGACCCAGGGCAACTGGGGCGAGATGGTGCTCGAGCGGGTGCTCGAAGCCTCGGGCTTGCGCGAAGGTCATGAGTACTTCACCCAGACATCACGGCGCGATGATCAGGGCAGCCTCAAGCGCCCGGACGTGCTCATCCGCCTGCCGGACGACAAAGACGTGGTGGTCGACGCCAAGCTGTCGTTGCTGGCCTACGAGCAGGCGCTGTCCGAGGAGGATGTGGCCGTGCGTGAGGCTGCCGTGCGCCAGCATGTCGTGAGCCTGCGCGCCCACGTGAAACGCCTGGCCGAGCAGGATTACGATCAGCTGCGCGACGTCCGCTCGCTGGATTTCGTGCTGCTGTTCGTGCCCATCGAGGCCGCGTTCACCATGGCCATGGAGCACGATCAGCGGGTGTTCACCGAAGCCTTTGCGCGGCGTATCGTCATCGTCAGCCCCACCACCCTGATGATGACGCTGCGCATCATCCACAACGTCTGGCGTTACGAGAAGCAGAACCGCAATGCCGAGGAGATCGCCCGGCGCGCCGGCGCCCTGTACGACAAGCTGCGCGGTTTTGTCGACGACATGGAAGGGCTCGGCCGGCAGCTGGAAAGCGCCGAGGGCACCTACAAAGCCGCGTTCGCCAAGCTCAGCAGCGGGCGGGGCAATCTGCTGCGGCAGGTGGAAACGCTGCGCGAACTCGGCGCGCCGGTGAAGAAAGCCCTGCCCAGGCATCTGCTCGGCGACTCTGATGGGCTCGAGGAAGACGACGAGAAGGCCCCGGAAGCGGAACGGGCCGATTAAAGCCACGATGAGCGGCGAATGCCGGTACGTGCGCCGGTTCACAGCGCGATTCTGGAAGCGACACTGAGGTCACAGTTTGGTGTCGGACGAGGGGGTAAATTTCCGTTCGCAGAAAAGGATTGCGAGGAACGATATGCTGGTTCTAACCCGGCGAGCTGGCGAGTCGATCATGATCGATGACGAGATCGAGCTGAAAGTCTTGAAGATTCGCGGCAGCCAGGTGCATCTGGGCATCGAAGCGCCGCGCAACGCAGCCGTGCACCGCAAGGAAGTCTGGGTGCGCATCCACGACGAAGCCGAGTCGGCCATGCCGGTGAAGTGACCCACTACCCCCGACCCCCTACGCGAGCAAATCAACCTTCCAAGCTGATGAACGCGGGCGTTTCGCAGATGGCGTAGGGGTGCAGCTCTGCCTCCGTTGCCGGGTAGCGGTGCTGATGAATTCCCTCGAGGCGCTCGCGCTGCAACTGCTCAGGCGTCGGCTTCAAAAACACGCTGTCGATCTGCTCGAAAATCGGGTTCACCGGTTTCAGCGGCGTGAACGTGCAGGCGGTTTCCCAGGTGGCCCGGTGCAGTTCCACCACCGCCAGAGTCTCGACATAACCCCAGTGCGAGAATTGCAGCGGCCGGCCGGCGGCAAACAGCACCGCCAGGCGCTGACCGGCGGCTTCACTGGCGCGCAGCATGTCGGCGGCTACCAGCCAGGGATGGGAATCGCGGTAGGTGCCGCGGCCGCTGGCTTCGAGCAGCGCCTTCAGCGCTTCGGCGCTGACGGTGGTGCACAGGCAGTAGGGGTAGGGGCTGGGGGCTTCGCTCATGGCTTACTGTACAAACATACACTTCCGGGATGTGCATCCTTATAATCCCTCGGCCTTCGCTGCTGCAAGCCCATGGTGCCATCTCTCGTCCGCCAAGCGCCGCCTCCGCCGGATTACTACGCCCGCAATCTGCGCTTTCTGCTCGATGCGGTAGCCGCGCAGAGCGGCGATCTGCTTACGGCCGACGAGCGCGGATTTCTGCAGGCGTTCCAAGGCGCAAGCACCTCCGCCCAGCGGCTGTTCGCCCGGCTGCTGACGCGCAGCGGCCGCTGGCTGCGGATCGACTCCCTGAACTATGCCGAGGTGGGCGATCGCGACCGGGCCCTGGCGGAGTTGCGTGGCGCCGGGCTTGCGGTGCTTACCCCCGATGCGCCGGCTGACGCGCTGCTGCGGCTGCTGACCCGCCCGGAGCTTGCCGCGCTGTTTCCGCGCGTTCGCGCCCGCACCAAGCCGCAGTGGATCGCCGAGTGCGTCGGCCGCTACGGTGATCGGCAGATCCGGGCGCGCGTGGCCGCGCGGCATCCGTGGGTGGAAGTCGGCTACGGCCACGCGTTCGCCGTCTGCCAGGTGCTGTTCTTCGGTGGCGACCGTCAGGATCTCTCCACCTTCGTGCTTCAGGATCTCGGCATCCGCCGTTACGAGCGCTATCCGCTGAGCCCCGATACCCGGCCGTTCGAGCAGCGTGGCGAGCTCGATCGCTACCTGTCGTGCCGGCGCCTGGCGCCCTGGGTCGAGCGCCTTGAGCAGATGCCGCAACTGGCGACCGCGCTTTGTTGCGCGCTGGTGCCCCCGGCGCAGAGCCGCATCGAGCAGCGCACCCGCGACCGGATTCTCAATCAGGTGGGCCGCTGGCACGAACGCCGCGGCGAGTGGCAGCAGGCGTTGCAGAGTTACCAGCACGCCACCAGCCATCCGGCGCGGGAGCGGCGCGCGCGCATTCTGCGGCGCCTGGGCGACGAGGCCGCGGTTGCCGCCTTGCTCACCGAGATTCGTGCCGACCCCTGGGCGCCGGAGGAACAGGATTTCGCGCGACGTTTCGCCGGCGTGCGTCCGGCGCCGGGGGCCCGGGTGAGCGAGCTGCGTCTCGCGGCCGCCACGCCGGGCGCCATCGAGCGTCACGCCATCGATGTGCTCACCGCCAACGGCGGCTGCGGCTGGCATCTGGAGAATCAGCTGCCCCTGGGGCTTGCCGGGCTGGCGTTCTGGCCGCAGATCTTCGCCGCCGTGAAGGGGGCTTTCAGCCACCCGTTTCAGCTCGGCCCGCGCGATCTGTTCTGGCCCGATTTCGCCCGCACCCGCGCCGCCGTGCTGGCGGCGCGCATCCGCGCCCTGGAAGCGCCCGGTGCGTTCGAGCATCAGGTGCGCGAGGTTTACGCGGCCAAATACGGCACCGCCAACCGGCTGGTGCACTGGGGCGCCATTACGCCAGAGGTGCTCGACGGCTTGCTCGGCAACGTCTGCCACCGGGCGCTGCTGCGCCTGGCGGCCTACACCGTGGCCAACCTGGGCCGGGCGCGGGCGGGCTTTCCCGATCTCTTGCTGGTGTACGGGCGCGCTGCGTGGGAGCTGGTGGAAGTGAAGGGGCCCACCGACCAGCTGCAGCCGGCCCAGCGGGTGTGGCTGGCGGCGCTGCACGAGTTGCAGATCCCGGTGCGGGTGCTGAGATTCAGAGCCGCATGCTGAGATTGCCGGTACGCGCGCTCGCCGAGTTCGTCCACCGTCGCGGCGACCTGCACGCCCGGCTGGATGGCCGCACCCGTGCCGACGAGGGCATCCAGGCGCAGCGCAAGCTGCAGCAGGGCCGTGGCGACGCCTATCAGCGCGAGCGCGCGGTGAAGCTCGAGACCACCCTGGCCGGCGTGCCGGTGACGGTGTCGGGGCGCATCGATGGCTGCGAGCTCGATGGCGCGGTGATCGTCGTCGAGGAGTTCAAGACCACCCGCGCGGATCCGCAGCTGGCCCACGCCCACGCCGCCGCCGTGCACTGGGCCCAGGCGCTGCTCTACGCCGGCCTGCTGGTGCGCGAGCTCGACGACAGCCGCGAGGTGCAGTTGCGGCTGCTCTACTGTCACCCCGATACCCTGGCCACGCAGATCTTCGAACGGCGCGAAACCGCGCTCGCCGCGACCCAATTCCTCGACGCCACCCTGCACGATTACGCCGCCTGGCTCGAGGGGCAGCAGGCTCACGAGCGGCAGCGCGACGCCCGGCTGCAGTGCCTGACGTTTCCATTCCCGAGCTTCCGGCCGTTCCAGCGCGCCGTCGCCCGGCGGGTGTTCCGCGCCCTGCGGGATCGCGAGCATCTGCTGCTGGAAGCCCCCACCGGCAGCGGCAAGACCGCGGCCACCCTGTTTCCGGCGGTGCGCGCGCTGCAGGCTTCCGGCTACCGGCGGGTGATCCTGCTGACAAGCCGAACCACCGGCGCGCTGGCCGCCCGGGACGCTGCCATCCGCATGGACAGCAACGCCGAGTATCTGCGGCACATCGTGCTCACCGCCAAGGATAAAGCCTGCTTTCTGCCGGGCACGCCATGCGAGCCCGATGCCTGCCCGTACGCCCGCGGTTACTACGACCGCGCCCGCGCGGCGGCGGTCGACCTGCTCGCGCATCGTGCCATCGGCCCGGAGACGGTGGCCGCCGTGGCCCAGGCGCACCAGGTGTGCCCGTTCGAGCTGTCGCTGGATGCCAGCGTCTGGTGCGACGTGGTGGTGGGCGATTACAACTACGTGTTCGACCCGGTGGTGCGGCTGCAGCGCTTCGCCGGCGACGCCGAAGCCGCGCTGCTGGTTGACGAGGCCCATCAGCTGGCTCCGCGGGTGCGCGACATGCTGTCGCTGACCATCACCCGCCGGGAGGTGAAGGAGGCGCTGGCTGAGGCCCCGCCGGATGCGCTGACGCGGCCGCTGCGCTCCCTGGATCGGGCGCTGGGCGCGGTGAGGCGCGGCCTTGCAGCCGACCCGCCCGCCGGCCAGGAGGTGGCGATCGAGCGCCCGGAGAAACTCCTGCGGGCCATGCAGCGTTGCCTGGACGCGCTGGCCGCCGGGGATTACCCGCTGGAGCCGCTGCCCGCCACCCGCACGCTGCTGTTCAACTGCAGCCGCTGGGCACGCTCTGAGGTCTGGTATCACCCCGAGCGGTTCATCCATCTGGCCCAGGCCGCCGGCCGCGGCGTGCTGGTGCGGCTGGCCTGCCTCGATCCCGGCCCCTACATCCGCGATCGCCTGGCGGAATACGGCGGCCACGTGCGGTTCTCCGGCACGGTATCGCCGCTGGCGCTGTACGCGCGGCTGCACGGCGAGCCGGAGGCGCCGACGGAGCGCGCCGGCAACCCGTTCAGCGCCGAGCAACTGCAACTGCTACTGGTGGACGACGTGCCCACCTACCTGCGCCAGCGCCAGCACAGCCTGGATCGGCTGGTGGCGCTGCTGGCCGCGGTGATCGAAGCCCGCGCCGGCCACTATCTGGTGGCTTTCCCCTCGTTCGAGTATCTGTCCCTGGCCGCCGATGTTTTCGAAGCGCAGTTCCCCGAGCACGCCGTGGTGCGCCAGACCCCGGCGATGGGGGAGGCGGCGCGGGCGGAGTTTCTCGGCCTGTTCGCTGCCCAGGCAGTGCCGCGCCTGGGCTTCGTGGTGCTGGGGGGCGCCTTCGGCGAGTCGGTGGATTTTTCCGCCGCCCGCCTGGCCGGCATCGTCTGCGTCGGCGTCGGGCTGCCGCCGCCGTCCGCCACCGGGCGCGCTCTGCAGCGGCACTTCGATCTTCAGGGCGTGGATGGCAAGGCGGTTGCCTACCACCAGCCCGCCATGGTGAAGGTACTGCAGATGGCCGGGCGGCTGCTGCGCAGCCCGGACGACCGCGGCGTGCTGTGCCTTGTGGATGCGCGATTCCGCGCGCCGGAATACCAGCAGTTCTTCCCCGACCACTGGCAACCGCGGGTGGTGAAGGCGCAGCAGGTGAGCGCCGCACTCGCCAATTTCTGGCAGGTTCCCTAGACTGCGCGCCTCGGAACAGGAACCCGCCGTCCATGAGTAATCGCCGCACCAAGATCATCTGCACCATCGGCCCTGCCACCAACAGCTTCGAGAAGCTCGAGGCGCTCTACCACGCGGGCATGAATCTGGTGCGGATCAACATGTCTCATTCCGATCACGAGGCGGCGGCGCGCATCGTCAACTGGATCAAGACCCTGAACCGCAAGGTGCGTTACCCGGTGCCGGTGCTGCTCGACACCCAGGGCCCCGAGATCCGTACCGGCGAGCGCAACGAGCCCATGGATCTGAAGACCGGCCAGGTGGTGACCGTGAGCGTGCGCGGCGACGGCGACGTCGAGACCAGCTCGATCCAGGTGAACTACCAGGAACTGGTGGACGTGCTCCAGGTGGGCAACCGACTCACCGTCGATAACGGTCTGATCAATTTCGAGGTGCTCGAGAAGAAGGGCAATCAGCTGGTCTGCAAGGTCCTCGACGGCGGCAGCCTCGGCAGCCGCCGGCATGTCAACCTGCCGGGCATCCGCGTGAACCTGCCCGCGATCACCTCCAAAGATCGCAAGGACATCGCCTTCGCCATGGAGCACGAGATCGACTTCATCGCGCTCTCGTTCGTGCGCAGCGCCGACGACATCCGCGAGCTGCGCGAGCTGCTCGGCACCCGTGGTCAGAACATGAAGATCATCGCCAAGATCGAAGACCAGGAAGGGGTGACCAACATCAACGAAATCGTCCGCGCCGCCGATGGGGTCATGGTGGCCCGCGGCGACCTGGGCATCGAGACCGACATCGCCGATCTGCCCAACATCCAGCGGCGCATCGTCCATTCCGCCACCAAGTGGGGCAAGCGTTCCATCGTCGCCACCCACCTGCTGGAATCGATGATCGAAAACCCGATCCCCACCCGCGCCGAGGTCACCGACGTGGCCAACGCCATCTACGAAGGCGTCGACGGCATCATGCTCTCGGGCGAGACCAGCGTCGGCAAGTATCCGGTGCGCTGCGTGCAGCAGCTGCACAACATCGCCCTGCGCTCGGAGCTGTGGCCCGGCCTCGGCTTCGAGAAAGAGCTGGTAGCCGACACCGACAAGCTGCACATCGCCACCAACGCCGTCGCCCTGGCCGAAGACATCAACGCCGTGGGCATCGTGGTGATCACCCGGCGCGGCATCACCGCCGACCTGGTAACCAGCGCCCGGCCGCAGCGGGTGCCGGTGTTCGCCTTCACCAACCACAGCCAGACCCGCCGCCGGCTGGCGCTCAACCGCGCCGTCTACAGCTACCGCATCGAGTTCAGCCGCGAGCCCGAGAAGACGCTGCAGCGCGCCCTGCAGATCCTCCGCGAGCGCGAAGAATACGCTCCCACCGACAAGGTGGTGGTCATCTCCGACGTCCTCGCCGAACGCAACTCGGACGCGATCCAGCTGCGCTATCTGGATTAGATCCCAGTCGGAGCGAGGCCTGCCAGGCCGGCTCAGATCGCGATTTGATTTTGTCCAGCGCCTTGCCGGCGTACGCCGTCCGGGGAAGACGTTCGGGGCAAGCGGGCGTTGGCGCTTTCCCGACCCCCAGGAACCTGCGTGCCTGAACTGCCCCGAACGTCTTCCCCGGCCAACGTCCGCTCCCACCGCGCTGCCAACATCAATCTCGATCGATTCGGTCCTTTGGAAGCGATCGATGCGTCCCGTGGGAGCGAGGCCTGCCAGGCCGGCTCAGATCGCGATTTGATTTTGTCCAGCGCCTT
>JBLRXD010000167.1:0-9657 GCA_047920935.1 Pseudomonadales bacterium
CTTCGCGGCGATGTCGTCCAGCGACTGCTCCCAGGTGAGCTCGGCGGCGTTGTACAGCGAACGCTTCAGCAGCCGCATGGACACCTGGGGCCCTGTGGCCAGCTCCTCGGCCAACGCCATGGCCGCCTGCTCCAGATCTTCGGATGCCACCACTTCGTGCACCAGGCCCAGCTCCGCGGCCTGCTCGGCGGTGACGATGCGCTTGCGCATGAGAAAGTCGAGAGCCCGGGCGAGCCCCAGGTGCTGCACCAGCAGGTACTGGCCGCCCTCATCGGGCAGCAGACCGAAGCGCAGGGTGGCGCTGCCCATTCGGGCGCCGGCGGCCGCGATGCGGAAGTCGCAGGACAGCGCCAGCGAAAAGCCGGTCTGAATGGCGACCCCGTTGATGGCCGCTACCGTCAGCTTGTCGAGGGAGCGGACGGTGCTGTTCAATCGTTGCGAAATCGTTCGCAGGCCGTTGTAGGTGCCGAGGACGGAGTCGTGTCCTGGAGGTATGGGCGGCACCAGGGGCGTACCCCCCAGTTCGGCGCCGGCGTAGGCCTTGAGATCGTCGCCGGCGCAGAAGGCCCGGCCGGTGCCGGTGAACACCAGCACCCGCACCGCGTCGTCCATCTGCGCCTGGGTGATCGCTTCGATCAGATCGCGTTTGATGCCGGTGGTCATGCCGTTCAAGCGCTCGGGCGAGTTGAACTGGAACCAGGCGATGCCCGGCTCGCGCAGCGCTACCGTGAATCCCGTGAAGGTGCCTGTTTCCATCAGTCGTGCCCCATGATCATGTTCCAGGTGTTGAGATCCTTGATGTTCAGATAGGTGTTGTGGGCCTTGGTCTCGCCCATGGTGGCGTTGGGCACGTGGGCGTAGTTGTGCCCGGGCAACAGCAGGGTGTCGTCGGGCAGCGCGCAGAGCTTTTTCAGGCTGTGGTACATGTGCTCGGGGTTGGAGCCGGGCAGATCGACGCGGCCGCAGCCGTTGATGAACAGGGTATCCCCGGACACCAGGGTGTTGTGGATGCGGAAGCACTGGGATCCCGGCGTGTGCCCCGGGGTGTGCAGGAATTCCACCTCCACCTTGCCGATGGCCAGCTTGTCCCCGGAGCGCACCCGCGCCAGGTCGCTTTCCGACAGGCCGGTGACCTTGCGCACCCCGTCCGCCTCGTCGTTGTGGGCGTAGGCTTTGACGCCCCGCTTCGCCAGCAGCTCGGCCAGGCCTTCGACGTTGTGACCGCCGTAGGATCCGCCGATGTGATCGGGGTGGTAGTGGGTCACCAGCGCGGCGGTGAGGGTGTAGCCCTTGTCGTCGATGTGTCGCAGCAGTGAGTCGATGTCCCAGGCGGGATCGACGATGGCCACCTCCCGGGTGGAGCGTGAGCCCACCAGATAGGTGAAGTTCTGCATCGGCCCGATCTCGATCTGCTCGATGATCAGTTCCTGTTCTTCCTGCATGGCGCTTGTCTCCGGATGATGTTGCTCAGGGCGCGTTTTCCAGCACGGTGCGGGACTGGACGTTGCCGGCGAGGTCTTCCGGCAGCCACCACGACGGCTTGAGGCGCCGCTCGGAAAACACCCGTTCCGCCTGATCGGTGTAGTGGGGTGATTCCGGGCGGTCGCTCTGACCCACCGGCAGGTAGCCCCAACTGCGGATGGGCGTTGCCAGTTCGACGATCTGCGTCGACGTCTGGCCGCTGCTGCCCCAGCGCTCGAAACGCTCGTTCGGAGCATCGTAACCCATGGTCCGCAGGGTGGTCAGGCCGTACTGATCGCCGCCACCGCCGCCCACGGGCCACGACGCGTCGCCCCGGCCTACGCGGAACACCCGGCCCCCGGGTGCGTCTACCGTGCCGAGCTCCGCGTGCATGCGCGCCATGCCGGTGGCGAAGGTTGCCGCCAGGACGTTCGCTTCGGCATCGCCGAGGTTCAGGGGCTTTGCCGGCCGGCCTTCCACCACGGCGTAGTGATCGTCGATGGCGCCGGCCATGGCGCGCGCGTCCGCATGCTCGGCCAGGGCCATGCGCCAGTAGGCGTAACGCAACGCCGGTACCGAGTCGCGTTGCAGCTGACCGTCCCACTCGAGCAACGGCTGCGCCAGGGCGCGCTCGGGCGCACCCTCCGGAAGCGCATGCGCCAGCGCCGCGAGCCACCGGTCGATGCCATGCGGACGCAGGTCCACCGCGTAGTCGAGCGCCTGATCCACGGTGATCGCGCCGTTGCCGGTCAGCAGTTCCAGCGCCCGTGCGCCGCGCTGATTGGTCCAGCCGGCCAGGCTGGGGCCGTAGTTGGCGCTGCTGAACAGGTATTCGGGCTGGGCCGAGAGGCTGAACGGGCTGTCGACCATCATCGCGTCCGGCGGGACGTTGCAGTTCTGCATGTACCCCTGGGGCGGGTTCAACACCTGCAGCAGATCGCTGGCCGGGTGTACGCCCTGCCACTCGCTGGAGGAAGTGCTGCCGTCCACCGGGCTCGAGAAATCGAACCCGGCCGGCCGCACGGGGACGCGGCCGGAGCGCTGGTAGTAGATGTTGCCGGCGGTATCCGCCGCCATCAGGTTCTGTGGGAACATCGCCAGGGTCTCACCCGCCGCCACCACGCCCTGGTAGCTTTCGGCGAAGTTCAGCGCCTCCCAGACGTCCATGGGATTGGCCTGCTCGTCATAGGGAATTCGCGCGGCGTAGGCCACGCCGTCGCCGCTGGCGACCACCGGGCCATGGTGGGAGCGCTTCAGCGTGTACTGGCGCTCGCCGACGCCGTTCACCTGCAGGGTCACGATGCGCTGCTCGAGCCTCCGCCAGGCGCCGTCGTAGCGATACTGCTCCGGGTCGTCCGGGTTCAGCGTGAGCCGGTAGATGTCGCCGGTGTCCGGGCCGCCGGTGGTCATGGCCCAGGCCAGGTGCTGGTTGTGGCCCAGGCCGATGTAGGGATTGCCGGCCAGCGTGACGCCGCTGCCGCTCAGCTCACCGGCATGGATGCGCACCTCCCAGAAGCGCGAGGGCCCCCACCAGGAGAGATGCGGGTCGATGTACAGCAGCCCGTGGCCGGAAGCGCTGCGCTCCGGGGCCACCACCCATTGATTGGATGCCCGCCGGGGGCTGACGACACCGGGGTCTATGCCGCCCCGGCGCAGATCGTTGAGGGCTTCGTCTATGGACCAGTTGTAGAGGAACATGCGGCCGAAGGCCGCCACCATCTGCGGGGTCACCGGGCGCTCGCCCCACCAGGCCGGCACGTCTTCGGGATGCTGGCGGTAGAATTCGTTGACCCCGTCGGCGAACGCCCCGAGCCGCGCGCGGATCTGCTCGGACATCTGCGGCCACTGCCGCTCGGCGATGCCTTTGTGGTCGAACAGTCGGGCGATCAGATCCTGGGGCACCTGGCTTTCGCCGGCGACCGCGGCAAGTTCACCCAGGGCGATCTTCAGGTTCAGCAGCAGTTGGTCCGGCCGGTCCTGGGCCTGGGCGTAGCCCATGGCGTAAAAGCCGGCCGCCACGCTGCCGGCGTAGATGTGCGGAACGCCCCAGCTGTCGCGGTAGATGACCGTCCTGCCGGCATCATCACCCTGGCCGGGCAGTGCCGGCTGGGCGGCCGCGACCGGCTCCGCGACCGGCTCCGCGACCGGCGAGCAGCCGGCCGCCGCCAGCATCAGCAGCGCGGCCAGCGTTGCTCCGGTCCGATGCCTCGATTCCACTCCCCAGCGTCGCTGCTTCGTCATACTCATGCCCCACCCCCCCAAGGTTTTTTGGTGCAGGAAATCATACCAGCCGGCCGCCTGCGGTTTCCGCTGCCGCAGCGCCGCGGTGACCCAAGCTAATGCAGTCGTCGCGGCGGCCTGCCTACCATCGCCGACTCTCCTCCGGAAAACAGGCTGAGTCGTATGTTCTCCTCGGAACGACTGGTATACATCGAACTGCACAAAACCGGCTGCACCCATATCCTCAAGCTGCTGTCGCAACTCGTGGATGGGCAGGTCCAAGGTAAACACAACCCGCCATCCCCCGAGCTGCGAGCCTCCGGCCGCTGGATCATGGGCTCGATTCGCGACCCCTGGGAGTGGTATCTGTCGCTCTGGGCCTATGGCTGTGATGGCAAGGGGGACCTTTACCGGCAACTCACCAGCAGACGCCGGCGGATCCGCTTCCGGGGGTGGCGAAGCCGGCCCGGGCGTGCGGCGAGGGCGCTGCTGCAGGATGTCTCCACAGCGGGGAGATGGCAGCGCAGCTACGCCGACGTCAACGATCCGGCGCGATTTCGCGACTGGCTGCACCGGCTGCACGATCGGCGCTGGCGGCACGATCTGGGGGAGGGCTTCGGCGATTGTCCCACCAGTGAGTTCGCGGGTTTGCTCAGCTATCGATATCTACGCTTGTATTGCCCCTGGAGCTTCGTAAGGGCGGCGAACCCGGAGCGGTTGGCCGCGTACGAAAGAGAGCACTGCTTCGTCGATCACTTCATTCGCAACGAGCGTCTGGAAGACGATCTGATTCATGGGCTGCAGCGGGCAGGCTTGCCGTTGTCACCAGCGCAACGGCGGCTGGTGTTTTCCGCCGGCAGAACCAATCGTTCGTCGTGGCGCGCACCGATTGGCTTCTATTACGACGCCGCCAGCGTTGCTCTGGTGGCCGCGCGAGAGCGTCTGGTCATCGACAGGTTCGGCTATCAGGCGCCGTTGCTGAGTGGTGCCCAAGGCCGGGTCACTGCAGGGTCAAGAGGGTGATTTCACAGCTCGAGCCCAGACGCAGGATCGGCCCCCACGTGCCGGTGCCTGGCGATACGTAGAGTTGCAGATCGCCTACCCGGTACATCCCGCGGATGCGCGGGAACACCCGCCGCACGATGTAGTTGAACGGCACGATCTGGCCGTTGTGGGTGTGACCGGTGAGCATCAAGTGGGCGCCCCAGGCGGCGGCATCTTCGGCGCCGTCGGGCCGATGGTAGAGCAGGATGCGGAAAGCGCCGTCCGCCGGCTGCAACCGCTCCAGCACTCTGCGAACCTGGTTCTTCGGCTCGGCGTCGTCGATGCCGGTCAGCTGCATGCCGCCGACGCGGATGCTGGCGTTGCGCAGTACGTGTACGCCCAGGTGCCGCAAGCGCTGGCAGATGGCGTCGCAATCGACGTAGCGCTCGTGATTGCCGATGATGAAGTAGGCGGGAGCGTGCAGTGTCTGCAGCGGCGCCAGCACTTCTATGGGGATGTCGGCGAAATCCACCAGATCGCCGGTGATCAGCACGTAGTCGGGTTGCGCGGCGTTGGTTGCGCGCACCACCCGGCGGAGGAACCGACCGCTGCGCGAGCCCACGTGCACGTCGCTGATCTGCGCCAGCTTCACCCCTCGCAGGGCCTCTGGCGCAGCGACGGCCACGCGTTCCAGGCGCAAACGGTGGGCGTTGCAGAACGCCAGCGTTGCCAGACAGAGGGTCACGGCCATCAGTGCCAGCCCGGAGGCGCGTTCGGGCAGAGGCACGAACAGCGTGAGCAGCTCCCAGGGCGCCACCACGCAGAAGCCGATGAAGCAGACGCCGAGCCAGGTGAGCACCACCGCAGAAAGCACCCGGGCAGGCAGGCTCGGCAACCACTCACACGCCAGGCGACCGGCGGCTGGCGCCACCATGATGGCCAGCAACTCGGGAGTCCCCGGCTGCCAGTCGGGAAAGCTGAGGGTGAGGATCCGCAGCACCGGGTAGACCAGCACGCCATAGTAGATCAGCGTGAACACCGCCGGCGGCGCTACCCGCCGATAGATGCGACGCCAGGGCGAGGTCCTGGCGATCGAGGCGTCGGAGCTCACAGGTCCGGCGCCGCGATCAGCACCACGGCGGGTGCGCTGTTCGGATCGTCGCTGTGGTTGACCAACCGGGCCTGGCTGTGCCGGCGCCTCTCGGTCGCCAGCGCGGCAGCTGGCACGAAGGCCGCCTGCTCGGGCGCGAGGGTCACGGGCCCCAGGGCCACGCAACCCTGCACCACCATGCACAACGCGTAGCTCGGGTGCGGCGGCAGGACGAACGTTGCCCCCGGCTGCAGGGTCAGGCGCCACACCCGGAAGTCGCTGAACGCCACGATGCGCTCCAGCCCCGGGGCGAGGCGTTCGAAGCTCGCCAGCGGTGGCGCGTCCAGGCGCATGCGCTGCACGGCGATCGCCGTGTCCCAGTGATCCTGGGACAGCACCCGCTGGGCAAAGGAGATGATGTGGCGTTCGTAGGTAGGGGTCTGAAACTCTATCACGCGCACCCCATGCTGCAGGGAATGCGGCAGCCTGATCGGTACCGTCACCACGTCGCCCACCCGCAGGTCGCGCAACGCGCTGAATGCATCCATGGCGGCTCGCAACTGCGCCTCCTGCTCCGCGGCCACCGGCTCGCCGGCGTCTATGGCCCGGCGGACGCGTTCGTAGGCCTGAACCGCCTCGAGGTAATCATGACGAAAACCAGCGTCGTCCCCCCGGTAGCGGGCCCGCAGATCCTGGTTCATGCCGAAGCGCATGCGGCCGACCCCATCCGGCCAGGCCGCCGGGTCCACCCGGGTGACCACGTACACCTCCTGCTTCTCCTCGTGCAGCTCGAAGTACAGATCGCCGAGCACCGGCTCGTGCTTCGGGTCGAGCACCTTGAGCAACACCAGCGGTGCGTTGCGGCACAGCCGCCGCGGTGCCAGCGACAGGTACTGGGACAGCGGCAGCCGGCCGGCTGCCGTGACCACCTGGCTTTCGCCCCGAGCCTCGATGCCGGTGAACCAGATTTCCTGGCCCCAGGGTTTGGGCACGAACGCGGGCTCGAGCAGCACCGGCTGATCGAGCAGGATCTGGTGATGCTCGAGGCGGGCGCTGATGCGCAGCCCCAGGCCGTCTTCGACCACCTGGTAATGCGGCGCCAGCGCCAGCGTATCGGGACGTTCCAGCCAGTGCCGCGACAGCGTCACCGCGGGGCTCAAGCAGGCGCCGGCGCCACGCTCGAGGAGCGTCTCCAGGGCGTGGTCGAGCAGCGTGGGATCGTCGGTATATCTGCGCACAATGTCCGGTTCTGGCGAGTCTTTGCCGTCAGGCGGAATTATAGTGGCGGTCCTGACGGGGAGAATGCATGTTACCGGCTGCCGAGGTCTGTGAGCGAGCGCGACTGTCGCGGGATCCGCGGTTCGACGGCTGCTTCTTCGTCGGCGTCGTCACCACGGGCATCTACTGTCGACCCATCTGCCCGGCGCGGGCTCCGGCCAGCGACAACGTTCGCTTCTATGCCTCGGCGGCCGCCGCCCAGGAAGCCGGCTTCAGGCCCTGTCTGCGCTGTCTGCCGGAGGCTGCGGCGCGGATCCCCGAGTGGAGCATCCGCAGCCGCACGGTGCTTCAGGGATTGCGGCTCATCGACGCCGGGGTGCTCGATCAGCACCCGGCCGCGAGCCTGGCAGAGCGGCTCGGGGTCAGCGCGCGTCATCTGAACCGCCTGTTCCATCAGGAACTGGGGGCGACGCCCAAGAGTCTGGCCATGGCGCGCCGGCGGGCGTTGGCGAAGCGCCTGCTGGACGAAACGTCGCTGCCGCTGTCCTGGGTCGCGTTGCAGGCCGGCTACCGCAGCCTGCGGCGCTTCAACGACGACTTTCAACGCTGCTACCGCCGCACGCCGGGTGCGCAGCGCGCCGCCGGTCGCGCCCGGGAGGCGCGTGCAGCAGCGGCGCCGGCGCTGATCTACTCACTGCGGTTGCCGGTGCGGCAGCCCTACAACGCCGGCTGGATGTTCGAATTCCTGGCGCGGCGGGCGTTGGCGGGGGTCGAGGCGGTAAGCGCCTGCAGCTACCGCCGCAGAATCGTCGACGGTGCCGGCCGCGAGCATTGGATCGCCGTGACCTGGGATGCCGGCGCGTTGCGCCTCGACGTTCCCAGCGACTGCACGATGGCGCTGGCGGACATCCTGCTGCGGGTGCGGCGGCTGTTCGACCTGGACGCGGATTCGGCGACGATCGACGCTCACCTGGCGAGCGATCCGCTGCTGGCGCCGGTGGTGGCGCAGCACAGCGGGCTGCGGGTGCCCGGCGCCTGGGACGGCTTCGAGACCGCCGTGCGGGCGGTGCTCGGCCAGCAGGTGAGCGTCGATCGCGCCACCGTGCTGGCCCAGCGGCTGCAGCAGCATTACGGATCGGACATTCTGCTGTCACCCCAGGCGCTGGCGCAGGTGGCACCGGCGGAGATCGGTTTGCCGGGCCGCCGTGGCGAGGCGATTCGGCGGCTGGCGGCGGAGGTCGCCGGCGGCAGTCTGGAATTGCACGAGGCGGCGGCATGGGAACCGCTGCAGCAGGCGTTGCGCGCCATTCCGGGCTTCGGCCCGTGGACGGCAGGATACGTGGCGATGCGGGTGCTGAAGGATCCTGATGCCTTTCCGGCGAATGATTGGGTAGTGCTGAAGACGCTGGCGCCGGCAGCGGCTACTGCCACGCGAGCGCGTTTGCGGGCCGAGGCCTGGCGGCCGTGGCGCGCCTACGCGGTGATGTACGTGTGGAAACTATCGCAGCTGAAGCGGGAGGCCGCATGATCTATAGCTACATGGACAGCCCGATAGGGCGCCTGCTGCTGGCCGGCGCGGTTGGCGCGCTCAAGGTGATCGGCTTCTCCAGCGGTCGCAGAGCCCGCGGCGCGGGCCTGGACTGGTCGCGGGATGACGAGCCGTTCCGGGAGGTGAAGCGGCAGCTGGAAGAGTATTTTGCCGGCGACAGGCAGCGGTTCGAACTACCGCTCGCCGTCGATGCCACGCCGTTTCAAGCTCGGGTGCTGGCGGCGTTATGTGCCATACCCTACGGCGAGACCCGCAGCTACAAGGACATCGCGGCGGCAATCGGCAACCCGCGCGCGGTGCGCGCCGTTGGCGGCGCCAACGGCAGCAACCCGTTGCCGTTGGTCATTCCCTGCCACCGGGTGATCGGCAGTGGCGGCGCGCTGACCGGTTTCGGTGGCGGCATGGATGCCAAGCGTTTCCTGCTGGATCTCGAGAGCCGACACTCGGGCCTGTTCGCGCCTGCGCCGACCCAGGCGGCGCCGACCCGCGGCTGACCGCTACTTGTCGATCTTCCAGTACTTGGTGCCTTCCAGCGACAGGTTGTACATCAGCCCCTTGTTGCCGAACACGAAGCCGATGATCGGCTGGGTGACGCTGTGGGTGCTGAGGCTTTCACCGACACCGAACTCGATGACGGCAATGCTGCCGTCGACGCCGGCTTCCCAACCGTTGCTGCTGCGGAAGTCTCGTAGCGCTTCGTCGGTCATGAACATCATCACTTGCGCGCGGGACTGGCCGCCGATCTGAAAGCCCACTGAGGCGGATGCGACCCGGTAGTACTGCACCGGACTGCCGCCCACCAGCAGCGAGCCCTCGCCGTACTCGCCGCCGACACCGAACCCGGCCTTGAACACTCGGGGGAACACCAGCATGCCGCTGGCCTTGCCCGCCAGTTCGCGGGCCGCCGGAGAGCGCTGGTAAAGGTCTGTCAGTGCGCCTTGCACCCGAGCGTCGATCTCCACCTTGGAGGCGGCGGTGGCAGCGGTCGGCAGCAGCAATGCGGTCACCAGCGCTAAGGCGAGGACGGCCCGGCCAACCAGTCTGTCAGCCAGTCTGTCAGCCAGTCTGTCAGCCGATCTGAACATAGCGGGTTCTCGAGGGTGGGTTCGGGGCCAACTTATACCATTGCTGAAGG
>JBLRXD010000168.1:0-9649 GCA_047920935.1 Pseudomonadales bacterium
GGCACTACGCGCACGTCGACTGCCCCGGCCACGCCGACTACGTGAAGAACATGATTACCGGCGCGGCGCAGATGGACGGCGCGATTCTGGTGGTATCGGCGGCTGACGGTCCGATGCCGCAGACCCGTGAGCACATTCTGCTGTCGCGGCAGGTAGGCGTGCCGCGGATCGTGGTGTTCATGAACAAAGCGGACATGGTCGACGACGAAGAGCTGCTGGAACTGGTTGAGATGGAGGTCCGCGAGCTGCTGGACCAGTACGAGTTTCCGGGCGACGACACGCCGATCATCATCGGCAGCGCGCTGAAGGCGCTGGAAGGCGACACCAGCGAGATCGGTGTTGCGGCGGTGAAGAAGCTGGTGGAGACGCTGGACGAGTACATTCCGGAGCCGGAGCGTGCTATCGACCTGCCGTTCCTGATGCCGATCGAGGACGTGTTTTCGATCGCTGGTCGGGGCACGGTAGTGACCGGGCGGATCGAGCGCGGGATCGTGAAGATCGGCGACGAGGTTGCCATTGTCGGCATCCGTGACACCACCAAGACGACGGTGACCGGTGTGGAGATGTTCCGCAAGTTGCTGGACGAAGGTCGCGCCGGCGAGAACGTCGGTGTGCTGCTGCGCGGCACCAAGCGCGATGACGTAGAGCGTGGCCAGGTGCTGTCGAAGCCGGGCGCGATCACGCCGCACACGGTTTTCGAAGCCGAGGTGTACGTGCTGTCGAAGGACGAAGGCGGGCGTCATACGCCGTTCTTCAAGGGCTACCGGCCGCAGTTCTACTTCCGCACCACGGACGTCACCGGGTCGGTGGAACTGCCGGAGGGCGTGGAGATGGTCATGCCCGGCGACAACATCAACATGCAGGTGACGTTGATCAACCCGATCGCGATGGACGACGGGCTGCGCTTTGCGATCCGCGAGGGCGGCCGCACGGTGGGCGCAGGCGTGGTCGTGAAGATCATCGAGTAGGCGTCGCTGCTGCGCCTGGCGGCCCGGCTGCGGGGCCGTCAGGCGCCATCTGCAGGGTGTCAGCCACCCTCTGGGTGGTGCGGCAGTAGTGGCAGCAAGATTTGCTGCTCGAGATGATGGATGGTGTTGCGGGCAGAGGCCGCCGTCTGTATAGTTCGGCCTCCTTTTTCCGGGGTCGGGCAAAGGGGATTTCGGAGCTTGCCGCGCGTGCTTACAGCGATTATCGGTCCCGCGGCGGGCCCGCTCTTTAGAATAGTTGGAGTTTAGAGCACTGTGCAAAGCCAGCGCATTCGCATACGTCTGAAGGCGTTCGATCATCGTTTGATCGACGTCTCGACCCAGGAAATCGTAGATACTGCCAAGCGTACCGGCGCTCAGGTGCGGGGGCCGATTCCCCTGCCCACACGGAAAGAACGGTTCACGGTGCTCGTGTCTCCTCACGTCAACAAGGATGCGCGCGACCAGTACGAAATTCGTACTCACAAGCGCATGCTCGATATCGTCGAGCCGACGGAAAAGACGGTAGACGCTTTGATGAAGCTCGACCTCGCGGCCGGCGTAGACGTACAGATCAGTTTGAACTGAGGTCGCCCGCGGAGGGCGGCATAGCGCGACCCGGGGCACTAGGCCCTACCGCCGAAGCTCAGGGCGGCGGGATAGGATCGCGACGACATGATCCCGATAGGGGGTCGCTGATGAAGATGGCCGTTTGCCAGCATCCTGAAATGGTTTGTTGGCAGGCGGCCTACGCATCTGACGAAAGCAAAAAATTTGCGGCGGCACCGGCAACTCGGGCGCAGCTGAAAGCAGGTAGGAAAGGCCAATGGCAATTGGATTGGTAGGCAGGAAGGCCGGGATGACCCGGATCTTCACCGAAGACGGCGACTCGATACCGGTGACGGTAATCGAGGTCGAGCCGAACTGGGTCACGTACGTACGCACCCCCGAGGGCGACGGTTATGCAGCCGTTCAGGTAACGACGGGCAGCGTCAAATCCAGTCGGGTGACCAAGCCGGAAGCCGGCCACTTCGCCAAGGCGAACGTGCAGGCGGGCCGAGGGTTGTGGGAGTTCCGCCTCGACGCCCCCCAGGATGATCTGCAGGTCGGCGGCGAGTTGCGGCTGGACCAGTTCGAAGCGGGTCAGCGGGTCGACGTTCGCGGCGTCTCGAAGGGCAAGGGCTTTGCCGGAACCATCAAGCGCTGGAATTTCAAGGGCCAGGATGCCTCGCACGGCAACTCGGTCTCGCACCGGGTTCCCGGCTCGATCGGTCAGTGTCAGACGCCCGGTCGGGTGTTCAAGGGCAAGAAGATGTCCGGCCACATGGGGAACGTGAAAGTAACCACCCAGAACCTGGAAGTGGTGCGGGTAGATGCCGAGCGCAATCTGCTTTTGATCAAGGGCGCTGTGCCCGGACCGGCCGGTGGCGACGTTTACATCCGCCCGGCGGTGAAGGTCTGAGCGCGCGGAGGAAGATGCAATGAATCTAAACCTGGCAACAAGCGGTGGCAGCGGCGGCAGCGTAGAAGTTTCCGAAGCCGCGTTCGGCAGAGAATTCAACGAGGCGTTGGTTCATCAGGTGGTGGTGGCCCATATGGCAGGGGCCCGTCAGGGTACCCGGGCTCAGAAGACGCGCGCAGAAGTGCGTGGCGGCGGCCGCAAGCCGTGGCGGCAGAAGGGCACGGGCCGCGCGCGGGCCGGCTCGATTCGCAGCCCGATCTGGCGCGGGGGCGGTGTTACCTTTGCCGCCAAGCCCCAGGATCACAGTCAGAAAGTGAACCGCAAGATGTATCGTGGCGCGCTGCAATGCATCCTGTCGGAGTTGATCCGGCAGCAGCGCCTGGTGGTCTGTGATTCCTTCGCGGTAGAAGGGCCAAAGACCAAAGCGCTGCTCGGCCAGCTCAAAGATCTGGACTTGAAGAATGTGCTGATCGTTGCCGACGAGGTTGACGAGAACCTTTACCTGGCATCCCGCAACCTCAAGGACGTAGACGTGCGTGACGTCAGCGGCGTCGATCCGGTCAGCTTGATCAGTCACGACAAGGTGCTGGTAACCGTCGCCGCGCTGAAGAAGCTCGAGGAGGCGCTGGCATGAATCAGGAACGCTTGTACACCGTGCTGCTCGCACCTCATTTTTCCGAGAAGGTCGCCATGCTGGGCGATAAGAGCAATCAATACGGTTTCAAAGTGGCGCGTGATGCCACCAAGGCCGAAATCAAGGAAGCAGTCGAGACGCTGTTCAAGGTCGACGTCGAGAATGTCTCGACCCTGAACGTGAAGGGCAAGGTCAAGCGCACGGCGCGTGGCGTTTCCCGCAGCAAGAACTGGAAGAAAGCCTACGTGCGCGTGGCGGACGGCCAGGAAATCGACTTCATGATCACGGACTAGTCAGATGCCAGTCGTAAAAACCAAACCAACGTCCCCCGGTCGCCGCTTCGTCGTCAAAGTGGTGAGCCCGGAGCTGCACAAGGGCGCGCCCTACAAGCCGCTGCTCGACAGCCAGACCCGCAATGGCGGCCGTAACAACGCCGGCCGTATCACCACGCGGCATCAGGGTGGCGGGCACAAGCAGCACTACCGGATCGTCGACTTCAAGCGCAATAAGGATGGCATTCCTGCGGAGGTCGAGCGCCTCGAGTACGATCCGAACCGCACGGCGAACATCGCCCTGCTGAAGTACAGCGATGGCGAGCGCCGCTACATCATCGCTCCGCGGGGCGTCTCGGCCGGCGATCAGCTGATGAGTGGCAGCGGTGCGCCCATCCGCTCTGGTAACGCCATGCCGATCCGCAACATCCCGGTGGGTAGCGTCATCCATTGCGTGGAGCTCAAGCCAGGGCGCGGGGCCCAGTTGGCGCGCAGCGCCGGCGCCTCGGTCCAGTTGGTTGCACGGGAAGGGTCCTACGCGACGCTGCGGCTGCGTTCCGGCGAGATGCGTCGGGTGCTTTCCGAGTGTCGCGCGACCCTCGGTGAGGTAGGCAACGCCGAGCACAATCTGCGCTCCCTGGGCAAGGCAGGCGCCAAGCGCTGGCGTGGCGTTCGGCCAACGGTTCGTGGCGTTGCCATGAACCCGGTCGACCACCCGCACGGCGGTGGTGAAGGTAAGACGTCCGGTGGGCGCCACCCGGTCACGCCCTGGGGCGTGCCGACCAAGGGCTACAAGACCCGTAAGAACAAGCGCACGGACAAGCTCGTGGTCCGTCGCCGAGGAAGGAGATAACAGGTGCCTAGATCTTTGCACAAAGGGCCGTTCATCGACCTCCACTTGATGAAGAAGGTCGAAGCCGCTGCCGCTACCAACGACAAGCGACCGATCAAGACCTGGTCGCGTCGGTCGATGGTGATGCCCGAGATGGTGGGGTTGACCATCTCCGTGTACAACGGCCGTCAGCACATGCCGGTACACATAAACGAAGACATGGTAGGGCACAAGCTCGGCGAGTTTTCGCCGACTCGAAGCTACCGCGGCCATTCTGCGGATCGGAAGTCGCGCCGCTAGGCGTGGCTTCGCGAGGTTAGGAGTAGATGCAATGCAAGTGAGTGCCACAGCAAAAAGGTTACGCCTGTCGCCGCAGAAGGCGCGTCTGGTGGTCGACCTGGTGCGCGGTAAGCCCGTGAGCGAGGCTCTGGACATTCTCACCTTCAGCACCCAGAAGGCGGCCGGGTTGATTCGCAAGGTCGTGGAGTCGGCGATCGCCAATGCCGAGAACAACGAAGCTGCCGACGTCGACGAGTTGAAGATCTCCGAGATCTTCGTCAACGAGGGGCTCTCCATGAAGCGCATCAAACCGCGGGCCAAGGGTCGGGCGGATCGTATTGTCAAACGCACCAGTCACGTCACCGTGACGGTCACGGACGAGTAGGTTAAGTATGGGTCAGAAGGTACACCCCGTCGGCTTCCGCTTAGGAATCGTCAAGGACCACACCTCGGTCTGGTATGCGGATAGGAAGAACTATTCCAAGTACCTGCTGAGCGATCTCGAGGTCCGGGATTACCTGCGCAAGCGCCTCGCCCAGGCGTCCATCAGCCGGATCGAGATCGAGCGTCCTGCGCAGACGGCGCGGGTCACGATTCACACGGCTCGCCCCGGCATCGTCATCGGCAAGAAGGGCGAGGACGTCGAGCGGCTGCGGCAGGACCTGGCGCGGATGATGCGCGTCCCCGTGCACGTGAACATCGAAGAGATCCGCAAGCCTGAGTTGGATGCCCTGTTGGTGGCTCAGAACGTGGCGCAGCAGCTCGAGCGCAGGGTGCAGTTCCGCCGGGCCATGCGGCGGGTGATCCAGAACGCCATGCGGCTGGGCGCCGAAGGTGTCAAGGTGCGTGTGGCCGGCCGGCTGGGTGGGGCGGAAATCGCTCGCTCGGAGGTGTACCACGAAGGTCGGGTGCCGCTGCACACTCTGCGGGCAGACATCGATTACGCCACCTGGGAAGCCAAGACCACCTACGGTGTGATCGGCATCAAGGTGTGGATCTTCAAAGGCGAGGTCATTGGTCATGACCGCAATGTCGAAAAGCAGTCGGCCTGATCCGGCGCGTCGGCAGGCGGCAACTAGAGCATAGGTAGAGAACGTGTTACAGCCGAAGAGAACGAAATTCAGGAAGCAGATGAAGGGCCGCAATCGCGGCCTCGCGCTCCGCGGCGGCCGAGTGAGCTTCGGTGAGTTCGGGTTGAAGGCGATCGGCCGCGGCCGACTCACCTCCCGGCAGATCGAGGCGGGCCGGCGGGCGATCACCCGCCACGTGAAACGTGGCGGAAAGATCTGGATTCGGGTGTTCCCCGACAAGCCCATCACCAAAAAGCCGCTGGAAGTTCGCCAGGGCAAAGGCAAGGGCTCTGTGGAGTACTGGGTATCCCAGATTCAGCCGGGCAGGGTCCTGTACGAGATGGAAGGCGTCCCGGAAGACGTGGCGCGCGAAGCGTTTGCGCTGGCTTCGGCGAAGATGCCGTTCCAGACGACCTTCGTAAAGCGGTTGCTGATGTAATCGGCCCGAGGATATTTGAAATGAATGCATCCGACCTGCGAGAGAAGTCGCCGCAAGAGCTCACCGAGGAGCTGATCAAGCTGCGCAGAGAACAGTTCATTCTGCGCATGCAGAAGGCCAGCGGGCAGCTGGGCCAGACGCACATGCTCGGAGAGGCCCGGCGCGACATTGCGCGGATCAAGACGATTTTGGCGGAGAAACGACATGGCTGAATCAGCAGCCGAGGCGCCTCAAGCAGAGGCAGAAGGAGCCGCGGTCGAGGGCAGCACCGCGCGCACGGTGACGGGCACGGTGGTCAGCGACCGCATGGACAAGACCATCACCGTGAGGATCGAGCGGCGGGTGCAGCACCCGGTCTACGCGAAGATCATCCGGCGCTCGTCCAAGCTGCATGCGCACGATGAAAACAACGAATGCAGGATCGGCGATACCGTCACCGTCATGGAGTGTCGGCCGCTGTCCAAAACCAAAACTTGGATGCTGAAGAGCATCGACGAGCGCGCGCGCGAAGTTTAGCGCGCGGTCTCGGTGTCAGAGGGTTCTGCGGATGATTCAGACTGAAACCATGTTGGAAATCGCCGACAACAGCGGCGCGCGGCGGGTGCAGTGCATCAAGGTTCTCGGGGGCTCGCGCCGTCGCTATGCGGGCATTGGTGACATCATCAAGGTCACGGTGAAGGAAGCGATTCCCCGGGGCAAGGTGCGCAAGGGTCAGGTGATGAATGCGGTTGTGGTCCGTACCAGGAAGGGCGTGCGCCGCCCCGATGGGTCGGTGATCCGCTTCGACACCAACGCAGCGGTACTGCTCAACCAGCAGAACCAGCCGGTAGGTACCCGGATTTTCGGGCCGGTGACGCGGGAGCTGCGCACTGAGAAGTTCATGCGGATCATCTCCCTGGCCCCGGAGGTTCTGTAGGAGCGATCTCCCGATCGCGATAGCAAATATTCGGATCGGTCCAGCCGGCAACGGTAAGCGGATCGCTCCCCTAGAGAAACGCAGAAGCAGATGCTGAAGATCAAGAAAGACGACGAAGTAGTGATGATCGCCGGGCGCGACAAGGGTAAGCGCGGCAACGTGCTGCAGGTCATGAAGGACGGCCGCTTGCTGATCGGGGGGGTCAACCTGGTCAAAAAGCATACCCGCGCAAACCCGCAGATCGGCCAGGCCGGCGGCATCGTGGAGCGGGAGGCGCCCGTGCAGGCGTCCAACGTGGCGATCTGGAATGACGAGGCAGAGAAGGCCGATCGCGTGGGGTTCCGCGTCGAAGATGGCAAGAAGACCCGTTATTTCAAGTCCACGAACAAAGTAATCGAAGACTAAGAGCTTTTCTCACGATGGCTAATTTGTACCAACGATACGTCGAAGAAATCCGCCCGCAGCTGCTGGCGGAGCGCGGCTACGCCAACATCATGCAGGTGCCGCGGCTCACCAAGGTCACCCTCAACATGGGTGTCGGCGAAGCCGTGGGCGACCGCAAGATCATGGACGCCGCGGTAGGCGACATGACGCTGATTTCCGGGCAGAAGCCCATCGTCACCAACGCGCGGAAGTCGGAAGCCGGCTTCAAGATCCGCGAAGGCTGGCCGGTCGGCTGCAAGGTGACGATGCGAAGCGCGCGCATGTACGAGTTCATCGAGCGGTTGATCGGTATTGCGATCCCGCGGATTCGTGACTTCCGTGGCTTGAACCCGCGAGCCTTCGACGGCCGGGGCAGCTTCTCCATGGGTGTGGCCGAGCAGATCGTGTTCCCCGAGATCGATTACGACAAGATCGATCGGGTGCGGGGTCTCAACATCACCATCACTACGACGGCGGAAACGGATGCGGACGCCTTGGCGTTGCTGCGCGCATTCAACTTTCCGTTCCGTAACTGACTCGATAGGCAAGAGATATGGCAAAGACATCGATGATCGAGCGCGAAAAGAAGCGTGCACGCATGGTCGCCAAATACGCGAAGAAGCGTGCCGAGCTGAAGGCGATCATCAGTGATCGCAGCGCGCCAGACGAAGAGCGCTGGGATGCACAGCTGAAGCTGCAGCAGCTGCCCCGGGATTCCAGCCCGGTGCGCAAGCAGTTGCGCTGTGGCATCACCGGTCGCCCGCATGGCGTCTACCGGAAGTTCGGGCTCGGTCGTAACAAGCTGCGCGAAGCGGCCATGCGGGGCGATGTGCCCGGCCTGGTCATGGCGAGCTGGTAAGGCCGGAGGAGCAGACCAATGACCATGCAGGATCCCGTAGCCGATCTGCTGACACGCATTCGCAATGCCCAGCAGGCACGCCACCCTTCGGTGAGCATTCCCAGCTCCAAGCTCAAGGTGGCGATCTGCGAAGTGCTCAAGCAGGAAGGCTACATAGAAAGCTACGTAGTCGACGGCGCAGCCAAGCCCACGCTGAGCGTGGAGCTGCGCTACTACCAGGGTCGTCCGGTGATCGAGGAGATCAAGCGGATGAGCCGGCCTGGGCTGCGCAACTACAAAGGTGCCGACCGGCTTCCCCAGGTACGGGACGGTTTCGGCGTGTCCATCGTCAGCACCAGTAAGGGTGTGATGACGGATCGCGAAGCCAAGGCCCACGGGTTCGGCGGCGAAGTGCTGTGCACGGTGTTTTAACGAGGTAGACCGATGTCTCGAGTCGCAAACAATCCGATTCCCGTGCCTTCCGGTGTGGAAGTCCAGTTCCAGGGTCAGCTCGTCAACGTCAAGGGCGGCAAGGGAACCATGGAATTCAAGGTCCACGACGAGGTCGAAGTGAGCCAGCAGGATGGCGCGCTGCAGGTGGTTGCGCGCAATCGCAATCCCAAGGCGCGGGCGCTATCCGGCACCACGCGCGCGGTGCTGAGCAATATCGTCACCGGCGTGTCCACGGGCTGGGAGAAGCGCCTGATCATCCAGGGCGTCGGCTATCGCGCCCAGGCGCAGGGCCGCACGCTGAACCTGCAGCTGGGTTTCTCGCATCCGGTGGAGTACGCACTGCCCGAGGGCATCGAGGTGCAGACGCCGACGCAGACCGAAGTGGTGGTCAGCGGTGCGAACAAGCAGTTGGTGGGCCAGGTGGCGGCGGAGATCCGCGCGTTCAGGCCCCCCGAGCCCTACAAGGGCAAGGGCGTGCGCTATTCCGACGAGCGGGTGCGTCGCAAGGAAGCCAAGAAGAAGTAGCACGGGTAGGTCGTGCTCAAGGTTTAAAGACAGGTTTAAGAGCGGTAGAGCAGATGAAGGACAAGAAGGAATCGCGGCTCCGACGTGCCAAGCGCGGCCGTATGAAGATGCGCGAGCTGGGTGCTGTGCGCCTGACCGTCAATCGGACGCCTCAGCACATGTACGCTCAGGTTATCTCGCCCGAAGGCGACAAGGTACTGGCTACCGCGTCTACCCTCGAGAAGGATCTGCGCGATGGGCCGACCGGCAACGTGGATGCAGCAGCCAAAGTGGGCGCGCGCATCGCCGAGCGGGCCAAATCCGCCGGCGTCACCAAGGTGGCCTTCGACCGCTCGGGTTTCAGATACCACGGCCGGGTCAAAGCCCTGGCCGACGCCGCCCGTGAAGGCGGATTGGAGTTTTAACGATGGCGTATACCGACGTAGTACGTGAAGAAGGGCTGGTCGAAAAGCTGGTCCAGGTGAATCGTGTGGCCAAGGTGGTCCAGGGCGGCCGGGTGTTCGGCTTTACCGCTCTGACCGTGGTGGGCGACGGCAATGGC
>JBLRXD010000169.1:0-9631 GCA_047920935.1 Pseudomonadales bacterium
TGCGCCCTTGGCGGATGCGCCCTTGGCGGATGCGCCCTTGGCAGATGCGCCGGTGAATGTGGTCATCTGCGGTGCCGGCGGGCGCGACTTCCACAATTTCAACATGGTCTATCGCGACGATCCCGGGGTGCGGGTGGTGGCGTTCACCGCCACCCAGATTCCCAGCATCGACAAGCGCCGTTACCCCCCGGAACTCGCCGGGCGGTACTACCCGGGCGGCATTGCCATCGCGCCCGAAAGCGAGTTGGCAGCGCTGTGTGCCAGCAACGCCGTGGGTCGGGTGGTGTTCGCCTACAGCGACGTTACTCATGCGCAACTGATGCACGTGGGCTCGCGTGCCCTGGCATGTGGGGCCGACTTCATGGTGCTCGGGCCCAACGTGACCCAACTGGTGTCGAGCAAACCCGTCATCGCCGTGTCCGCGGTGCGCACCGGCTGCGGCAAAACGCAGATTGCCCGGTATCTTTCCCGGGCGCTCAGCGACGGGGCACCGGATCGGCCGCCGCTGCGGATGGCCGTGCTGCGGCATCCCATGCCCTACGGCAACCTGTCCGCCCAGCGCGTCCAGCGCTTCGCCAGCCTCGCCGACATCGACGCGGCCGAGTGCACACTGGAGGAGCGGGAGGAGTACGAACCTCACGTGGCGGCCGGCAATCTGCTGTTCGCCGGGGTCGATTACGCTGCGGTTCTCGCCGCGGCGGAAGCGGAAGCCGACCTGATCCTCTGGGACGGTGGCAACAACGACTTTCCGTTTCTGCGCCCGGACCTGCACATCGTCGTCACCGACGCGCTGCGCCCCGAGCATCTCACCACCCACCATCCCGGCGAGGCGGTGCTGCGCTCGGCCGACGTGGTGGTCCTGAACAAGGTGGATGCGGCCGAACCGGAAGCGGTGGATCGTCTGGCTGCCGCCCTGGAGCAGCTCATTCCCCGCGTGCCCCAGGTGCGTGCCGCTTCGCCCATCGTGCTCGAGGATGCAGCGCGAGTTCGAGGGCGCCGAGTGCTGGTGGTGGACGATGGGCCGACGCTGACCCATGGTGGCATGGCATTCGGTGCCGGCTTCCAGGCCGTACGTGACCTGCCCGGAGTGACCCTGGTAGACCCGCGCGAGTCGGCGCACCCGGACATCGCCGCCGTCTATCGCGCGTATCCGCACCTCGGCCGGGTGCTGCCGGCGGTAGGCTACAGCCCCGCCCAGCGCGCGGCACTGGCGGCCACCATCAATGCCTCGGCCGCCGAAGTGGTGGTGGCGGGCACGCCCATCGACTTCGCCCGAGTGGTCGACATCGATCGGCCCGTGGTGCGGGCGCGCTATCACTATGCGGATGCCGGCGAGCCGCGACTGCTGGATCAGCTCCGCGACCTCTTCGCGCGGCGAGCGCAAACGTGACGGCCGCGCGACCGCTGCTGGTGGTCGCCGTTGGCGGCAACGCGCTGAGCTCGCCGGCCGCACCCGAAGATCGGGCGCTCGCGGAGGAACGGCTGACGGCGATGACGACGGGCGCTGAGCTGGCCCTGCTCATCGCCCGCGGCTATCGGCTGCTGGTGGTGCACGGCAACGGCCCGCAGGTGGGGCGGCTGCTGCGCCATGATGCGGACACAGCGCAACTCGACATCCATGTCGCCCAGACCCAGGGCGAGCTCGGGTTCCTGCTGGCCGCGGCGCTGGAGCGGCACAGCGGTGAGCCCGCCGTGGCGCTGGTGACCCGCGTCGAGATCGATGCGGATGATCCTCACGGCGGCGATCCCGAAAAGCCGGTGGGCGCGGTGCTTGCCGAGCGGCCGACGGGCCCCGCAACGCGCACGGCAGACGGCCTTGGCTGGCGCCGAACCGTGCCGTCGCCGCGCCCGCGCCGGGTACTGGAACTGGCGTCGATCACGCGGCTGCTCGAGCACGCCCACGTAGTGGCCGGCGGTGGTGGCGGCGTGCCGGTCAGCGCAGACGGGCAATCCGTAGCGGGTGTCATCGACAAAGACCGGGTCGCCGCGCTGCTGGCCATCGACCTCGAAGCACGGGCCCTGCTCATCGGTACCGACGTACCAGGCGCCTACCGTGACTACGGCAAACCCGACCAGCGGCTCATCGCCGCTATGTCCGTAGACGACAGCCGCGGGCTGCTCGCATCGGGCGCCTTCGCAGCGGGCTCCATGGGGCCGAAAGTGGCAAGCGCCGCGGACTTCGTCGCCGCCACCGGCCGCGCAGCCGTCATCTGCCAGCTGGGCGACCTGGCACGAGCCCTGGACGGTGGCTGCGGCACGACCATCGGCCGGTAGCCCGCCGTCCGCCGACGCTGACGTCGACACATCCCGAGCCAGGTCGGTTATGCTCTAGGCGAGCTACCGAACCTCTGGAGGGCACCATGTCCGCAAACCTCGAAGCCATCGAATCGGTCCGCAACCAGGTCACCGCGGCAGAGTGGCAGCAGCGGGTAGACCTGGCTGCGCTGTATCGACTGGTGGCGTCCCATGGCTGGGACGACATGCTGTTTACCCATCTGTCCGCAAGGGTGCCCGGGCCCGAGCACCACTTTCTGCTCAACCCCTTCGGCCTGCTGTTCGAGGAGGTCACCGCATCCAGCCTGGTCAAGGTGGATGAGCAGGGCGACAAGGTGATGGAATCCCCCTACGGCATCAATCCGGCAGGATTCACCATTCACTCCGCGGTGCACATGGCGCGCGACGACGCCCACTGCGTCATGCACCTGCACACCAGTGACGGGGTCGCGGTGTCTGCCCAGGAAAGCGGCCTGCTGCCCATCACCCAGCACGCCATGCAACTCGGCGAGATCGCCTATCACGATTACGAAGGGGTGGCCCTAGATCTGGACGAGCGCGCCCGCATCGTCGCCGACCTGGGCAACCGCCAGTGCATGATTCTGCGCAATCACGGCACCCTCACGGTGGGCGCCACCTGCGCCGATGCCTTCATGGCCATGTACTACCTGGAGCGCGCCTGCACCATGCAGGTCCGCGCCCTGGCTGGCGGCGCCGCCATCACGGCTCCGCCCCAGGGAGCGCCGGAGAAGGCCGCGCGCCAGAGCGAGGTGATATTCAACGGCACCGTCGGGCCGCTGGCCTGGCCGGCATTGTTGCGCAAGATGGATCGGCTCGACCCCAGCTTCCGGAGCTGACGCGCCGCCGCCGGTCAGGGCCGGTCAGCCGCACCCGCGGCGACTGTCCGCCGCTCCAACCCCGCGCTCCTTCCCCGTGGGGAAGCGGAGCGGGGAAACGGCCGCTGCATAGTCAAGGTCGACTCTATAAAGGCCGGTACCCTGCGCGCCCCTCGCGTTGACGATCAAGCTGTTGCCATCGCACGACCATGCAATCGCCCGGAATTCCGCCAGGTCGACCGAAATCGGCAACCCGCAATCCAATGCGCCATCCGAGGGCTCGGAACCCCCGGCCAGGAGCACTCGACAGGAGCCGCTCGGGTAATCCTTTATGAACAGTTCCGTCAGCGGCTGATTGCCGTCGATCTCTCGCGGCGCAACCGCGTAGGCGATCTGATCGTAGCTGGGGTGCCATGCGGGGTCCGACAATCGCTTTGCCTCGTCCAGCGGTATCAGCGTTCCGGCGTCATCCTCCGAGCACTCCAGTTGCGGTACTTCGAAATCCAGAAAGTCGCAAACCACGATCTGCATGCGGTTCGGCCAGTCGTAGTCGACGATCCGGCGCATGGCGAGGCGATCGCCGCCCGCCGACCACGCGGGGCTCAGCTCCAGGGACAGCAGACCCTCGCCCGGCGGAAGAAATGCCGCTGTCAGATTCGTCAGCGGACCGAAGTTGAAATCGGTATCCGCCGCAACCACGACAACGTCGAAATCTCCCTCCGGCTGGGCCTCGGTGGTGTAGCTGATTCCGAACGCGATCCAGCCTCCGGTCGGGTGCCACGCCGCACGCCCCACGACCTGCTCGGTGTCCGTCTCCTGGTAGCGCGAAGCCATGTTCGAGCCATCGATGCCGATGGTGAACAATCCGCCAGGATTGCCGGCCGACTGGACGAAGGCGATGGCGTCCCCTGATGGTGACCATGAGGCTCCTGAGTAGCCGACGCTCTTGGCGCCCTCCAGCAGCACGGATGAAGCCGATCCATCCTGATTGAGCAGATACAGGTCCGAGCGGCTGAAGTTGAACGCTACCGGATGAACGATCACCGGCTCGAAGGGTGCCGCACCTCCGCCATCGCCGCTGCCGTCGTCACCGCCACCCGGGTCACCGTCTCCACCGTCGCCGCCGCAGCTGTGGTGGTTCGGGTTCTTGTCGCAGTTGGCGGCATGCGCCGGCAACACCGCCAGCAGCAGCGCGACCGCCACCACCGCCAGCGATGCCGAAATGGTTCTTTGATTTCCCATGGATAGTCGCTCCCTCCTCGAGTGAGCCCCGAGGATGCAGCATTCACTTGGGAAAGGGCTGACCGAAAGCTTCTAAATACCTTCTCATGCAGCCGAGTCGAGCAATCGGCTGCCCAACAGGCGCGGCGCCGTCAGGTGGCGTTGCCCGGCTGGAGCGCATGACCGCCACGGCCGAAGGGGCTCAACCGCGGTCGCGCACCGCCGCCAGCGCATCGAGTTGCGCCGCGTACTCATCGGCGCTGGCGTAACGCAGGCCGCACACCAGCCGCTCGACGCCAAGCTGTTGGTACTGATCCATGATCGCCCGGGCTCGCCCTGGATCCTGCAACGGCATCCCCGCCATCGCCGTCACCGGCCCGACCACCGAGCCATCGCGGGCAGCCAGATCGCGAAAGGTCTCCAGATCGCGGGCGAGCTTCTGGGGGTCGCGGGCCATGGGCATCCAGCCGTGGCCGAAACGCAGCGCCCGCCGCAGCGCCTGAGGCGCGCTACCGCCTACGTAAATGGGCGGCGCCGGCGGCCGCGGATCGAAGATGAAGGCCTGGCCGTTGCGACTCACGACCTGGTTGGCAAAGCACTCGGCCAGGAAGGCGAGCATCTCGTCCGACTGCCGACCGCGCTCCCGGCGCGCCACGCCCAGGGCCTTGAACTCCGCATCCATCCAGCCGATGCCGACGCCGAGCAGCAGCCGCTCGCCGGTGAGTTCGTGCACGGTGGCGATCTGCTTCGCTGTGGGCAGCACGGGCCGGTAGGGAAGGATCAACACCCCGACCCCGAGCTTGATGCTGCTGGTGGCGCCGCCCAGCCAAGCCAGGGTCGTGAGCGGATCGGTGTAACGGCCGCCACTGCCCTCGGCATCGTCGGGCGGGATGGCGATGTGGTCGGTGATCCACACAGATTCGAAGCCGGCGGCCTCCGCCCGGCGGGCCCCCGTCAGCATGGTGGCCGGCGCGCTTTGCGGCCCCATGTTGCGCAACGTCACACCGAGCTTCATGTTCATCAGGGGATTCCTCGTCAGGTGCTCTGCATCGCCGCGTTGTCCCCGCGGCCCAGCGGGTCGCGCAATGGCTGCCCTTCGGGCACGAACTCCAGCGAAACCGAGTTGATGCAGTAGCGCAGCCGGGTGGGCGGCGGGCCGTCGGGGAACACGTGCCCCTGATGTGAGTCGCAGCGGGCGCAGCGGGTCTCGATCCGCACCATCCCGTAGGAGGTATCACGCACGGCGACCACGTGGGCGTCGTCCACGGGGGCCCAGAAGCTGGGCCAGCCGGTGCCGCTGTCGAACTTGGTCTTGTGCTCGAACAGCGGCAGGCCACACAACCGGCAGCAGTAGCTGCCCTGCTCCTTATTCTGCAGCAGACCGCCGCAGAACGGCGCCTCGGTGCCGTGGTGCAGCAGCACCTCGGCCTCTTCGCGGCTGAGATCCCGCTCGAGAGCCTGGCGCTCGCTGGCGTCCGGCGGGGTGAGATCGAATGCGGTGGCCGATGTCGGTGCTGGTTTGCTCATGGAGTTGCTCGCAGATCCACGGAATGATGCGGTCGATGATACCCCCCCGGGCATTCGTTGTAGAATCGGCCTTCCAGGAGGCGACTGATGGCAACACCGATCCGCGCCCGAGCCGTGCTGGGCTATCTGGCGTTGACGGCCTCGCTGCTCGTGCTGAGCCACGGCAGTCACGCGGCGTCCGGCTGGTTCGACCGGCTGAAGGGCATTTTCGGCGGCGACGAAGGCCCGGCCGCGGGCGCGCTCACCACCAGCGAGATCGGCAGGGGGCTGGGGGAGGCGCTACGCGTCGGTACCGAGCGGGTGGTGGCGCAACTCGGCCAGCCCGACGGCTTCAATCTCGACCCGGAGGTGCGCATTCCCCTGCCGCGCCAGCTGGAGCGGGCCAGGCGCGTGATGGCGCGGGTCGGCATGGACGCGACCCTGGCAGATCTCGAAGTTCGCCTCAACCGAGCGGCGGAGATCGCCACGCCCCGCGCCAAGTCGCTGTTCCTCGCCGCCATCACGGACCTGACCCTCGAAGACGTCATGGCGGTCTACAACGGGCCGGAGGACGCCGCCACCCGCCACTTCAGATCGCGCATGTCCGAGCCGCTGGCCATCGAGATGCGGCCGGTGGTGGAGGAGAGTCTGGCCGACGCGGGCGCCGTGCAGCTGTTCGACGATCTGATGGATCGCTACCGCGCCGTTCCATTCGCACCCGCAATCGACGCCGACCTCGCCGGCTACGTGGTGGAGCAGGCGATCGACGGAATTTTCTTCTACCTCGCGCGCGAAGAGGCCGCCATCCGAGCGGATCCGGCCAAGCGCACCACGGAACTGTTGAGGCGCGTGTTCGGCCGCTGACCTGGCACCCGGGTTGCATACCCTTAGCTTGCAGCAAGCGGCCGCACATGCGGTCGTTGCTCGGCGACCAGGGAGTTCCTCATGGCTGACGAGGCCCACCATCGTTCGACCCGAGATGCCTCCCGGGCCGACACCCTGCTGGGTGTGGTGCGGGACATGGTGATCGAGTTGCACCCGGGCCGCGCCCGCCGGCTGCGGGTGCGGCTGGACAGCAACCTCGAACGCGATCTCGGCTTCGACAGCCTGTCGCGGGTCGAACTGCTGCTGCGGCTGAACCAGACGTTCGGCGTGACCATGGACGAGTCGCTGGTGGAGTCCGCGGAAACTCCCGGAGATCTGCTTGCCGCCCTCGATGATGCCCGGACCCAGGGCGATCGCGATCGGCAGATCACTCCTACCGAGGCCCCGCAACCGCTGGCGCCGAGCGAAGGCATCCCCGCCGACGCCGCCACCCTCAACGAGGCGTTGCAGTGGCACGCACAGACCCATCCCGATCGCCCGCACATCTTCCTTCACGGCGAAGGGCACACCCAGACCACCCTCACCTACCAGGATCTGTGGGAAGGAGCGGCCGCGGTGGCCGGCGGCCTGCACCACCAGGGCCTGGCCCCGGGCAGCAACGTCTCCATCATGCTGCCCACCAGCCGCGAGTACCTGTGCTGCTTCTTCGGAGTGCTGCTGGCGGGCTGCGTCCCGCTGCCCATCTACCCGCCGACGCGGCCGTCGCAGATCGAAGACCACCTGCGCCGCCACGCGCGCATCCTCGGCAACGCCGAAGCGGCGCTGCTCATCACCGTGGAGCGGGCGCGCTCGGTGGCGCGGTTGCTGAAGGCCCAGGTGCCGAGCCTCGAGCGGGTGGTGATGCCGGAGGAACTCACCCGCCACGGGCGGGCCGATCACCTCGCGTCGCCGCAGCCAGACGACGTAGCGCTGCTTCAGTACACGTCGGGCAGCACGGGCGACCCTAAAGGGGTGGTGCTGACCCATGCGGATCTGATCGCCAACATCCGCGCCATGGGCGACGCCATAGAAGTCGACGCGGAAGACGTGTTCGTCAGCTGGTTACCGCTGTACCACGACATGGGGCTGATCGGTGCATGGCTGGGCAGCCTGTACTACGGAATTCCCCTGGTGCTGATGTCGCCACTGGCCTTTCTGACCAATCCGGGGCGCTGGCTGCGCGCCATCGGCGAGCACCGCGGCACCCTGTCGGCAGCGCCCAATTTCGGCTACGAGCTGTGCTTGAAGCGCATTCCGCAGCAGGAGATCGCGCAGCTCGATCTGTCGAGCTGGCGCTTCGCCTTCAACGGCGCCGAGCCGGTGAGCCCCAACACGCTGCGGGCGTTCGCCGAGCGCTTCGCCCCCGCCGGTCTGCGATGGCAAAGCCTGGCACCCGTTTACGGGTTGGCGGAAGCGGCGGTTGGTCTCGCATTCACCCCCGTCAACCGCGGCCCGATCATCGATCGCATCGACCGCGAGCTGTTCCTGCGCTCCGGCCGGGCAACGCCGGTCGCGGCCGACGATGCCCGGGCGCTGGAGTTCGTCGCCTGCGGCCAGCCGCTCGAGGGCTACCAGCTGCGCATCGTCGATGAGGCGGGCCGTGAACTGCCCGACCGGACCCAGGGGCGGCTGCAGTTCACCGGACCCTCGGCCACCCAGGGCTACTTCCGTAATCCCGAGGCGACCGAGCGCCTGTTCTCCGGAGAGTGGCTCGATACCGGCGATCTGGCCTACATCGCCGACGGCGACCTGTACCTCACCAGCCGCGTCAAAGACACCATCATCCGCGCCGGCCGCAACCTGTATCCCTACGAACTCGAGGAGGCCATCGGCAAGCTGCCGCGGGTACGCGCCGGCTGCGTCGCGGTGTTCGGCGCCCGCGAGGACGCCGGCGGTACCGAGCGGCTGATCGTCGTCGCCGAGACCGCCGAGCACGCGACCGAGGTACAGGAGGAGCTCACGGAGGAAATCGTCGCCACCGCCAGCGACATCCTCGGTACCCCACCCGACGATGTGGTCATGGTGCCCCCGCACACGGTGTTGAAAACCTCCAGCGGCAAGATCCGCCGCTCGGCGATGAAGGACCTCTACGAGAGCGGCCGGCTCGGGCAGAAGCCGCCGCCGGCTGCCGTGCAGTTCCTCCGCGTGGGCGCTTCCGCCGCCCTGGCGAACGTCCGCGGCTGGCGCAGCCGCCTGGGCCGGCTGGCGTTTGCCGCCTACGTCCACGTGCTGTTCTGGGTTCTGACGCCCATCGTCTGGCTGCTGGTGGTGCTGTCGCCGAGCATGGCGCTGCGCTGGGCCATCATCCGCGGCGGCGCCCGGCTGCTGCTGTTGCTTACGGGCATGCGCCCGCGGGTCGAGGGCATCGACAACCTTCCCCGGGATCGCCCCTGCGTCATCGTCTCCAACCATGCCAGCTACGTGGACGGCCTGGTCCTGGTGGCGGCATTGCCGGTGCGCTTCACCTTCATCGCCAAGGCGGAGTTGCAGTCGCAGTTCATCGCCGGCACGTTCCTGCGCCGCATCAGCGCGATGTTCGTCGAGCGTTTCGACACCCACTCGGGTGTGCAGGATGCCCGCCGCGCCACCCAGGCGCTGCACGACGACGTCAACCTGCTGTTCTTCCCCGAAGGCACCTTCACCCGCAGCCCCGGACTCAGACCGTTCCGCACCGGCGCCTTCAGCGCCGCCGCCGAACGCGGCGTGCCGGTGGTGCCGGTGACCCTGCTGGGCACCCGCTCGGTGCTGCGCGGCGACTCCCGCTTCCCCCAGCACCACCCCATCCACGTGCACGTCGACAAGCCCATCGACGCACCGCGCGCCGACTGGCACGGCGCCATGCAGCTCAAAAACCGCGCCCGCGCCGCGATCCTCGACCACCTCAACGAACCCGACCTGATCGGGTCGGGGTGATGGGATTTCGCCCATCA